>CAYTEJ010000041.1:0-9064 GCA_964436835.1 uncultured Gammaproteobacteria bacterium
TATGGATAGCCCCTAAACGCCGCGGAGAGTTTTTCGGGCAAATTGCGGATGAGGAAGTGGATGATCTGGCTTATGTGCTTAAAAACGCCTTAAGGAGGCTCTTAAAACACCTTTCGGGGGCCGGCCATTACCATCCGGGTATGCCAATGGTTAGTTTTAAGGATGGGCCTGCTTACAACTTCTATATACATCACGGAAAAGACTGGTATATCCGCATAATCCCAAGACTTGTTCACCGTGCAGGATTTGAACTGGGTACCGGCCTTTCGGTTAATACGATTGACCCTGTGGACGCTGCAGAGTCTTTAAAGGAAGAGGATATAGGTGAGACACTTGAGGAAAAAATCCTGAACGGTTAAAATCCAATAATCCATATGAAGGTTAACGAGGCGATTTTTAGAGATTACGATATCCGCGGTATTGTTGGTGAAGATTTAAACGTGGAGTTTGCTGAATGTATCGGTAAGGCTTTTGGGACATATCTTCTGAAAAAGGGCACGAAGGAAACGCTAGTCGGTTACGATGCAAGGGAAAGCAGTGAAGGTTATTATGAGGCTGCGATAAAAGGGCTTCTTTCCACCGGTGTGAACGTTATTAGAATTGGTTTGGTGACTACGCCGATGTTGTATTGGGCCAGAAGGTTTTATGACATTGACGGCGGCCTTGCCATAACCGCTTCGCATAACCCGCCCGAATTTAACGGATTTAAGCCTGCCTCCGGTGGAGGCGCTTTGTTTGGCGAAGAAATCCAGAAGATAATGAGGCTGATGATAGCCGAGGATTTTGTGGGTGGTGAAGGAAAAGTTAGCGACAAGGAGATATTTGAGGATTACAAGAAGGATATTGCTTCAAAAGTAAAGCTTTCCAAGAAACTTAAGGTGGTTGTTGATTGCGGCAATTCTACCGGCGGCCCTTATGCTCCGAAGGTTATCGAGGCTGTTGGCGCTGAGGTTGAGGAGCTCTTTTGCGATATTGATTTTGCGCAGCCTAACCATCCGCCGAATCCCCAGGATCCGAGGGCATATCCACAGATAGCCGAAAAGGTCAAAAGCGGCGGCTTTGATTGCGGTTTGGTTTTCGACGGCGATGCAGACAGGTTAGGTGTGGTTAGTAACAACGGAAATATTGTTTGGGGTGATCAGATTACGGCACTTTGTGCAAGGAAGGTCCTTGAGGACAAGCCGGGTGCTTTGATTTTATTCGAGCTGCAGTGTTCAAAAAGTGCAACAGACGATGTGGAAGCGCATGGGGGAGAGATGAAGCTGATTCGGGTCGGGCATTCGTATATAGAGGAGGCTTTGAGGGCAGATAAAGCTGAATTAGCAGGGGAGATTTCCGGGCACATATTTTTTGCCGACAGATGGTATACGTTTGATGACGCTGTTTACGCAGCCTGCCGGTTTCTGGAGTATGTTTCCGGAACAGGCAAAACTGTCGATGAACTGGTGGATTCCCTGCCTAAATACGTTTCGGCGCCACTGACTCGGATATTTGCGCCTGACGACAGGAAGTTTAAAATAGTTGAGGAGCTAAAGGGCTATTTTGAGGCCAAGAAATATAAGATTCTTACAATCGATGGGGTTAGGCTTGAGTGGGATGACGGGTGGGCGGTAATAAGGGCCAGTAATACCCAGCCACAGTTGACCTTGCGTGCCGAGGCTGGTACCGAAGCGCGACTTGAGGAAATAAAGACGATTGTAGAAGATTCACTTGAGCCTTACGCCAACGAAGGTGTCAAGGTTGAGTGGGGAAAAGTCCACTAGAAACAATACCAATAATCAAATTTAATCAAATTTAGCCTCAATTTTTCCTTAACTTGCCAGTTTTAGCCTTCAAGGCCTGCCCTTGATGGCTAAAATGGGTGTTTTAGGAAAGATGTTGATTGCTATAAGCTGGGGGCTATTTACTATTGAGTATATCTAGTACTTGATTGTGGATTAGGCCGTTTGTAAGTAAAGTAGTTCCGGTATCCAGTTTTTTGGTGTTGTTGAGGTCTGTGTATTTACCACCTGCTTCATCAACTAGAATTGCCGGGGCAGCAAAATCCCAGATGTAACCCTTGCCCGCCACATAGAGATCTGCTTGTCGTTTTATCGCCATGTTTATCCCGTCTCAATCGGATGCTCCACGTTTTCCTTGTGCTGTTTCTGCAAGTTTTACAAGGTTTTTCACTTTGTCGATATTTTTAAAATGATTCAAGGAACTGTGGACAATAAAGCTTTTTGTCACATCTTTAACTTTTGAAACGTGTGTTTTTTTGCCGTTGAGATATGTGCCCTTTCCCTTTTGGCAGGTGAAAATTTCATCTGTGGCAGGGGAGAAATAGACCCCAATTATGGGCTTGCCGTCTTCTAGGACCGCTAGTAGAGTACCCCAGCCTTTAATGCCTCGGACAAACGATTTGGTGCCGTCTATCGGGTCAATGACCCATTGGTATTTAGCCTTTGGGTTAGTAGTGCCAAATTCCTCCCCTATAAACCCGTGGTCGGGGAATTTACTGGACACTAGGCCTCTTATTAGCTTTTCGGCCTCCTTGTCGGCTCTGGTGACGGGGGTATTATCGGGCTTATAAAGCACTTTTGGCTGTTTGGTGAAGTAGCCTAAGGCAAGTATGCCTGCTTTTTGGGCTGCTTCGATTGCGGTGTTTAACATTTGACTTTGAGTATAAACTTCTCCAGCTTTAAAGGTGGAGTTTTGTCTTTCAAGTTTACATCAGATTGCTGAAAACCGCTAGTCTCATTTTTTTGTTGCAGAAGTATGTATAACCCTTTGTTTTCAACTTTGATATGAATATCGAAGTTTTCAGCAAGGCTGATATAAAGTTTTTAGTGATTTTTAGCAAATGTAGCAATTTTGGGGATAAAAGTTATTCATGATGGAAATCTTAACATGGCGGAAGGATGTATGGCATTTTTGGTTTTCTATCACCCTTTTTAATATAAAGATTCTTTTGACCTTTTCTAAACTGGCCTTTTAGCCTTTTTATCCTTCTTAGCGCGTCGGGAGTATGTTGATGGTTTAATAATTCCGCCAGCCCCAGGACGATATTCCTTAAACGCTGTCCGTGTATTCGGGAAATAAATCTTGCGACTTGTTCTGTTTTCCCGCCTTTCAGGGAACCGCTTCGCTGAGCTTGGGCCAATGCCTCAGCGTTTTCGGAAAAGAGGTTTGAATTTATGACTTCTGCCGGCAAAAGAAGCTGACTCATTTCTTCTGAGGCAAAAGAAACAACATATATTTTCGGTATAGGGTAGCTTGATTGATGTTCGTTAAAATGGTTGACGATATTTTGTTCTGTTCTTTCGACATTGTCGACGCTGGTCACAATTGCAACCGGCCCGGTTATATGTTTTTCCTTTATATACGAATGAAGCTGGGTAATATCTGTTGAAGTGGAAATTGTAGTTGCCCTGGTTTCGACTTCGCTTTCTCCGGCACCAAGTGCTAGTAATGTTTCTTTCATTAACGCTGAGCCGGGATCGAAATCGCGTTTATGCTCGCCGGCGAAGCAAACAATTTTTGGCCTATTGGTTTCTGTATACAGTTTTTTGGAGTGGCTCAGGATCATTGCCGTAATGCTTCTTTCCAGCATCGTGAGGCTTGCTTTTCTTTTTGCCGCTTGCGACGTTCCGCGATAATTATCGAAGCATAAAATGAGTCTTGGAGGATCTTCGAGGATGCCTCTTGAAGTTTCAGTAGTAGGTCTTGGCGAAAGCCTTTCCATGGGAGCAAATTATAGAAAGAGGTAAATTTAAAAGCAAATGAGCTTTACTCGTTGGCGGAAGATGTTCCGGATTTAATGGCGCCCAAGAGCCACAGAACCGCCTCCTTTTTGTACCTGCGGTCGCCGCGGGAATTGATGCGGATTGCAGGAAGTTTACCGCGTTTGCCCCATCGTTTGACTGTGAGTGGGGCAACCCTTAAGATTTTGGCAACCTCTTTGACTGTCAACAAATCCGGCCAATCGTCACCTAGAGCCATGAAGCCTCCTTTTTAATTATGCAGCAAAAGTTTGTTTTTGAAGAGTATTTTTTTGATATAAAGCAGAACATACTAGAACCTGATGCAATCACTTTCGGACTCCAATGTATCACGCGAAATTGATTTTGGTCAATAGGGGAAAATGGTCAAAATTTGCCATAAAGCGTATAATCTGTGCCAAAATCGTTTTACGAAAGCTAGTTGCTATAGTATATATGTATATTTAATCAAAATGCTTGAAGCTAATCCGCGATCACAACTGTCACCTGTTGAACTGGGTATTCCCGGGGAACTGCCAGTAAGTAGTATTTTACATGACGACCTTAGAAGAGAACTTGAGCTAAAAGGGGCGCGTAGGCAACTTTTAGATTCGGTTCGTGAAAGCCAATGGGCAAGAATACATGGTGGTAGGATGCTTTTGGAAGTCAGGACTCTTTCATTTTTGCAGCAGCCGACATACGGATCTGTAAATATTTTTGATTTTGATGACTGTCTAATGTCGGCTACAGGTTGGCATGCGCGAGAATATCAGTTGATCGAAGAAAGTGACGTTCTTCATGAACAAGGTATAAATATCAGTGCCCAAACTGCAAAGGAAATATATGAATTGTCCAAAATAAGAATACCGCAAGTTGCAGAAAAAGAACCAAGATATACGCCAAGACTTAATCTTGTTTTGCTGAGCATTTACGCTGGTGCTTTACGGGAAGCGAAAATTAAAGAAACACCCGAAGAAGACGCTTGGGGCGAATTATTAAAATGGCGCGAATTGATCACTAGTCAAACAGAGCTGCATGGGGAAAGGGCATTAAATGCTTATGCGATAAATTCCACAATCCGAGCAATCTTTGAAAGTAATCATCCTGCTGATTTTGTTTACGGTGATTTTGTCGATGATGCTTTGTCCTTGTCAGGAAGAAACGATATTCGGATTATCGCAACTAGGGGGAAAATAGAAGGGCCATTGGGGCAAATAGACAAAGTGCATTCGAGTGGAATAATGCGCCAAAAATCAATAACCGGAGGTGTTGTCGATTTAGTAGTTTATTCAAATGATGTTAAATCTGAAGCATTAATAACGATTATGAGGTTGCTCCCGGGGATTAGCGAAAGGCAAATTAGGGTATACGACGATAATCCTGTTGAAATAGTGCCTTATCTTGAGGTTGCAAGGAATTTAGGTGCTCCAAATATTGAGGTAATTCAAGTAAGCCATCCGGATGCAAAAAGGAAAAACTTTAATCCGGGAATAGAGCCTATCCATGAATACAAGAGGAGAGAAACGCACTTAAAACATTATTCCTGGAAACATACAGCGGCACTGCCTGAAGGGTGAGCCTAAATGACTGAACAAGACGGACAATTAGAAAGACAGGATGCAAGTGAGGAGTTATGGTTGGTTGCGTCGGGCTTGCTTACACGAGACCCGGATTTTGAAGCGTTTCCGCCCGATAGAATTACTATTCCCCCAAGGTTTATTGAAACTCAGGAAGTTATTATAGCTAATTTTTTCCAACAAGGCTCTATGGCTGATTTACCACCCGATCAGATACCGGCCCTCGAAAATTGGCAAGAAGCATTACAACATATGCTTGAGGCAAATCCTAATAATGCTAGATTATGGATGATATTAGGACAAAGTTTTATTGAGGGACAAGAGCGTGCACCCCAAGGAGAATTTGATGAAATATTCCAGTTAGTTGTTAAGGGTAAAGAAAAGGTAGACGATTTGAGGGAGAGATATAGGAGAGTTTCTAAATGCTGGGAAAGGGCAATCGAAATTGATCCTAATCAGCCAGTTTTATTATTACGACTAGGGCAAGCATATGTTCAAGTATCTGGTACTGAAACGAATTGGAAAAAAGCAATGATGTGTTGGGGGAAATCTGTAGAAATGAGGCCGAACTTGACGCCAGCTTGGTTTAACATGGGCTCAAGACATGAATTTACATATAATTGGGATAGAGCACGGGAGTGTTATAGTGAAGCACTGAAGCATAATCCAAAACATGTCCCAACTTTAATCAAATACGGCTACCTTTCTGGTCACCTTGGAAATAGGGGCGATGCGAATAATATGCTTAGACGAGCTGCTTTACTAGACCCTGATTATAATAAGCGTCCTGAGTATCTTGCCTCCATTGCGTTTCACAGTAGTCAAGGATTCTAAAACAAAAATGACTGAGCAGGCAAGACACTGGTCAAATAGGCAAAAACGACCAATGATAGGCTTTGCGATCTAGGCTAAAATTTAGCCGAGATCGTTTAGTCACTGGCCGTTTTGCTTATTTTAGTTCAACTTTTGCACCAGCTGCTTCGAGTTTAGTCTTTGCTTCTGCTGCTGTTTCTTTATTAACACCTTCAAGAACCTGTTTTGGTGCAGTATCTACCAAGTCTTTAGCCTCTTTAAGACCCAATGTTGGGACCAATTCGCGGACTGCTTTAATGACGGAGATTTTGTTTGCCCCGCTTTCTGCAAGAACCACATTGAACGTTGTTTGTTCTGAAGCTCCTTCGTCTGCGCCAGCTGCTGCCGGAGCTGCTCCTGCCACAACTTGTGGTGCAGCGGAAACACCGAATTTGACTTCAAGTGCTTTAACCAGCTCGGAAAGTTCAATTACAGAAAGTTTTTCGATTTCGCTAATCAACTCTTCGAGTTTTTTGCTAACCTTAGGTGATTCTTTCGGCTCTTCCTTTTTCTCAACTTTTACCTCTTTTACCTCTTCTTTCACTTCTTTTGCCGCTTCCTTTGCCTTGTCGGCTGCCTCTTCGGCTTCATCTGCTGCTTCTTCTGCCTTATCTGCCGACTCTTCGGCTTTCTCGGCTGCGTCTTGAGCTTCTTCTTGTACTTCGACTTGCTCAGCATCTTTGGATTTTTGATCGTCGTCTGCCATTTAATTCACCTCCTTTATTACTTTAAGGGCAAACCTGCGGTTTTCCCTTAATATTCCCTTTCCCTGATAGGTGTAAATTTCCCTGGCGGAGCCAGTTAAAATTTACGATTTTAATAATAAAAGCCATTTTAATTTACTGCCTTCTGATTTTTTATCTGGTCAAGTGCATAAACGAGATTTCTTATGTTTGCCCCAAGAACCGATACGATGCCGTAAATGGGTGATGAAAGTGAGCCAACAAGTTGTGCTTGAAGCACGTTTTTTGGGGGAATCTTTGAAAGGCTTTCGACTGCCTGTGAGTTTAAAAAGTCCTGGCCGAAGAAACCGAATTTAAAAATAGGCAAGCCTGTTTCTTTGCTATTCTGTGCGCTTTCTTTGATAGGGGCAATTTCGTCGTCGTAAGCAATAATTGTTGCTGTTGGCCCTGTTAGAAGAGTGTTCTCGGGATCGTTTTCCTTTGAAATTGAATAACCCGACGCTTTAAGGGCGATAGAGGTAAGGGTGTTTTTTTCAACGAGCATTTCTCCGCCTGAGGCCTTGATTTTTCCCCTGAGTGCTGCGATTTGATTTGCAGTTAAGCCCCGATAGTCGGCGAATGTTAAAGTTTTAGCCTTGTTGAACTTTTCAACCAGGGCATTTACTTTTTCCTCTTTTATTTCCCGTGCGGATTTAGTTTGTTTTTTCATAAAAAAACGTCTCCAAAGAGACGTTGAGTTCGACTATAGTCTATTGTCTATAAACTATTATCTAGATTCGCCTGCGTAGGTAATATTAAATATCGGATTTTGTCCAATATGCCTACGGTCTTTGGATTTAGGGTATTTAACTAGATTTATGGGTACTTGTCAACCAGAGATAAAGGGCAGGCCTTTGTGCAGCAACAGCCATGGTTAAGGCCTGCCCTTAACTATGGCTAGCAACAAAAAAGCCCCAAAAACACATGCTTTGAGGCTTTTTTAAATGAGCAAACTATATTGATTCTTCCTCGTCGTCTGAATCGTCTTTGTCATCCTTGTCTTCTTCGTCTTCATCATCATCTCTAATTGTTGTGTCATCGATCATTTAAAATCACCTCCTTACTTTTGATATTTAGGGTTTTTTCGGGGTCGTGAAGTTTGAATTCCTTTAGCATATTGAGATTTAGCAGGGGAAAATTATCAAATAGAAGCTTGTGTGTCAAGGAGTTGATTTTCTGACTCTTTAAAGAGTTGCAGAATCGATTCTAATTGCTGGGCCCATTGTGGTTGTAACCCATGCTTTTTTGATTTTAGAAGTGCCGATTGATGTGGTTAGTGCCTTTAAGTTTTCTGCCAGCTCTTCGGGTTTTTGGGAGAGCTTCCCAATTTTTACATGGACAACCGGTGCAGAAGGATCTGTTTTGAATTCGCTAGCAACAGAGGAGGATGAGTCTTCGAGGAATTTTTGGATATCTTCAGTTACGGTGCCGTTTTTAGGATTAGGCATCATGCCGCGCGGTCCGAGAATTTTGGCGACTTTGGCAAGAGCAGGCATAAAATGGGGAGCGGCTATCACTATGTCGAAGTCTTTTGCGGGTTTAAGCTTGCCGCTTTCGAGTTCCTCGATTGTTTTTTCATTTGCCCAGACTACGTTTTTGCCCTCCGGCGTGAATTTTTTGTCGGTAAATATTAGGTATGTTTTCTCTTTTTTCTTTTGGTCTTTTCTATGCGGAAAGTTTACGGTTCCGCGGATGTTTTTTTCAGAAACCCCGAAGTGGATTTCTACGGCCGGGTCAAACTTTGTAAATGACGTTTTAGGCAAAAGTTCAAGGGCTTCTTTGGTACTGTAAAGTTTGTTTTCGACAAGCTCTCTGGCCTTTTTATAGTTTGCACCTAAGTGGTGTTTTTGTTTTTTGGTTTTTTTCGGTTTTGCAGAAGGAGCCTTTTTTTCGACCTGTTCGGCGGGTTCAAGAATCTGTTCCGGCTCGTTCGATTCTATAACTTCAAATGGCTCGGTTTGACTTCCTTCTGTTGGCTGCGCTTGCTGTTTTACCTGGTTTTCCGGTTTAACTTTGGGCTCCTTTTTAGAAGGTCCTGCCAGTTTTTCGGCATGTTTTCTGGAGGTTTTAATCTCCTTTTGGCTTGACGATAAATCTATTACTTTGATTCTAGTAGTTCCCATAGATGCTGAATTTTAAATTTAAAATTTATAATTTTTAATCAATTTTTTAA
>CAYTEJ010000042.1:0-7817 GCA_964436835.1 uncultured Gammaproteobacteria bacterium
GGGGCATTGCTTAATTTTAGCAAAAATAGGGAAAAACAGTTATAATTCTAGGAATGGCGAAAATATTGGTGTATACCACAACTACTTGCCCTTTTTGCAAAATGCAGAAGGATTATTTTAATTCAAAAAATATTGCGTTTAGCGAGATACTGGTTGACGAGAACCCTGATGAAGCGCAAAAAATGATAGAGCTTTCTGGTCAACTAGGTGTACCGTTTACAGTTATTACTAAAGATGACGGTACTGTCGAAAAAATACTTGGCTTTGATAAGGAAAGATTAAACTCCATTTTGGGCATAAGCTAGTTTTACCGGGCATTGCATACAGTATTCAGGCTGGCAATATCTTCAGCTGTTGGTTTTAGCGTTTCCGTTGTGTACAGGTACATAATTGAATTTTGATTATTATTATGCTCTAGGTTTAGCGCATGGCCCAGTTCGTGGGCAATTGTATGTTCAAGCTCACTTTGGTTAGTGTTAAAATAAATCTCAATCCTGTTTTCCCCTCCAATATAAAGCCCTTCCTCAGGTTTTTTTTCAAGTTCGGCATTAAAAGTTTCTATCTTCTGGTTAAGGCCTACGACCTGCTTGTTGTAATCATTTGTTTGCAAGTTCAGCTTTTGGGCGAGGGAATTTAAATTATCAGCTTCCTTTTGTAAATCCTGCTGCCTTTGAATCAGCTGGTTGTATTCATCCGGAGGAGCTCCTCCCCTCGCGTTCCAAAAGTCTATTTGGGTGTTTAGTTTTTGCGCTCGTATTTTGAAGTCGGCGAGCAACGTATTATATTGGTCTACTTGAGGCTGGAGAGCCTGCTTGCCGCCCTGAAGCTGCCCTTCCAAGTTGCTTATCTGGTTTGTTAATGCTTGCCTCTCGTCGTAAATCATATTTATTTGCAATTTACCTGCGGGGTCGTAAACGAACAATTGTTTGTCTTCTGCTTTATTCCAAATATTTGCAGCGTTTTCAATACCTGTCTTTAGTTTGTCTGTCGTGATGTTGAAACGCTTATCGACAAAGCCGATACTATATAAAATAGGCGTATCGCATGGAGAACGATGTAGCAGCTTATCTATATTTAATTTTTCAGGATAAGCATGGCCAAGAATTATTACAGCAATGGCTATATATATTAAAAGGGAAACAATTTTTTTCATTAGATACGTTTATTTTACTTGATTGGTGAATGGTTTTAGTTGATACTAAATTATATGAGGGTAACTTTTTGCGGGGCAACAAGAGAAGTAACTGGTTCTAATATATTAGTTGAGACGGCAGGAAAAAAGTTACTTTTAGACTGCGGATTGTTCCAAGGTTTTAAACTCTCGGAGGAACGCAATTATTCCCCTTTTGTTTACAAGGCAAGCGAAATAGATTTTGTGGTTGTGTGCCATGCGCATCTTGACCATACAGGAAGACTGCCAAAATTGGTAAGGGATGGGTTTCGCGGCAAAATCTTTGCAACGGCGCCTACTGAGGAGCTTGCAAGGTTGGTTTTCGATGACAGCGAAAAGTTAATGGAAGAAGAAGCCGAGCGGGATAATCATCCGCCTATGTACACAAAAGATGATGTCAGTCGTGTCATGGAACTTTTTGAGGTGATAGGTTATGAGCAAACTTTAGAGATTTCGAGAGGATTAAAACTGACGCTTAAAAATGCAGTCCATATTCTCGGTTCTGCAGTGGCCCTTTTAGAGGGCGACGGCGTGAAGCTTGCTTATACCAGTGATTTAGGAAACGTACCTTCACTACTTTTGGATCCTCCAGCGCATATTAATGAAGCCGATTATATTATCTGTGAAAGCACTTACGGCGGCAGGATCCATGAGGATATAACCAAAAGGAAAGCCAAGCTTGCGGAGGTCATTAATAATACCATTGCCCAAAACGGGATTCTGATGATTCCAAGTTTTGCAATAGAAAGAACCCAAGAGCTTTTACATGATATTGAGGACTTTTGTTCTGTAGAAGGCTGCGAAAAGCCGACTTTTTATCTAGACAGCCCCCTGGCACAAAAAGTAACCGGCGTATTTGGTAAGTACCCCGAATATCTAAGCGGAATAATTAGAAAAAATCACCGTGACAATAACTTTTTTGGACTTGAGCGGATACATATTACCAACACAGTTAACGAATCGCAGCAAATAGAATTTGCACCCAACCCAAAAGTTATTATTGCAGGATCAGGTATGATGAATGGAGGCAGAATTTTGCACCATCTTTTAAATTTTGCAGGTGATGGTAAAAATAGTATTTTGATCGTCGGCTATCAAGCTCAAGGCACTCTAGGCCGGAGGATTTTTGAAGGAAACCGTGAAGTTAAAATATACGGCAAAATGGTTACAGTAAACGCACAAGTTAAGACAATCGGTTCTTATAGCGCACACGCCGATATGCCACAGCTTATCAACTGGATATCACAAGCCAAAAACGTAAAGACTGTTTTTTTAACTCATGGGGAAGTTGACCAGCAGCTTGCGCTAAGTTCCAAGATTAAAACGGAACTTAACATTCCTGTTGTGATTCCTCAAATGGGAGAATCACATAATTTATCGATTTAGAGAAAAAACATAAAATGGCAAAGATTGTTCCGGGGATATTAACCGCCGACGAAGACGATTATATTGCAAGGCTTAAAAAGGCTGAGCATGTATCTGATTTAATTCAAGTAGATGTCCTTGACGGAGTTTTTGCACCAAATAAAACAATAGGCATTAGTGTAATTAGGAAATATCAATCAACCTCAATGCTTGAAGTCCAGCTTATGGTTTGGAACCCCTCTAGCTATATAGCCGAATTGGTCAATATCGATTTTGTTTCAAGAATAATTTTTCCGTTCGAAACTAAGGAAGATATTCGAGAAAATATCTATACCATTAAGCGGTCAGATAAGCATGTTGGTATTTCAATTAATCCCGAGACTCCAGTTATAAAGATAACTGAATTTGCCGACGATATTGATGTTTTGTGCATATTTTCAGCAAGCCCCGGGTTTTCGGGTAAAAAACTTGAAGATGCTGTTTATGGAAGAATAAAAGAATCTAAAAAATTAGACCCTAACTTACCTATTGAAATTGACATTGGCGTAAACTCCGAGACAGCTCCGCTGCTTACTTTGGCAGGTGCTGATTTTTTAGTTGCAACATCAGCGCTTCATAATTCACCTGATTATATGATTGCTTATGAAAAGCTTGATAAGCTTGCGCGGGTTAAAAGATAATAAAAATACGAAAGGCAAAATTTGATATGGCAGATAAACATAAATCCGAGGGTTTTTCTCAAAATGCACCAATTAAGAATGTCACTTTTTTGGGCTATGCGGATGCTAAAGAGGCTGATGACCCTTTTAAGGCTGCATTCAAGACTGCTGCCCTTTGCGCAAAAGAAGGTTACACTGTTGTGAACGGAGCTGGACCAGGTATTATGAAAGCTGCAACTTTGGGTGCTAAAAGCGAAGGCGGAAAAACAATCGGCATAACTTTTTATCCAAAAGACATTCCGGTTTTTGAAGGCCGCGATGAAACAAACAAAGTTGACTCGCTTATCGTTGAAAAAAATTATCTTGAAAGAACCCTTAAATTGTTGGAGATAGGGCACGTATTTGTTATTTTCAACGGCGGGACAGGTACAATTTCGGAATTCGGAATGGCTTGGGGCCTTGCCAGGCTTTATTTTGGCCATCATAAACCGCTAGTTTTATACGGAGATTTTTGGCAGGAAATTATATTTGCTTTTACCAGGGGTATGTACATAAGACCAGAAGAGCGGCTCGTTTTTAAAATTGTAAACAAGCCCGAAAATGCAATCCAGGCTATTGCTGATTTTAAGTTGGAATATACAAAATCCATTCACAACCATAAAAATCCTGTTTTTTCAATATAATGGAAACTCGTTTTGACATTATAGTAATTGGTGATTCGACGATAGACACGTTTATAAAAATACACGATGCTTCTGTCGCGTGCGATTTGAATACGAAAGAATGCAGGATGTGCATCAAATATGGAAGTAAGATACCTGTTGAATCAATTGCCCATGGGGTAGCGGGAAATGCTGCTAATGTTGCTGTTGCCTGTTCAACTTTAGGGCTAAAAAGTGCAATTTATACCAATTTGGGCTCGGACAAGCAGGGAGAGCTAATTAAAAATGCTCTTGTTGCCAGGGGAGTTTCTGGGGATTTTATTGTGGAGTACGGCGAAAAAAGTTCAAACCTTTCGGTAGTTTTGACTTTCCAAAATGAAAGGACCATATTTGTTTATCACCAAGACTGGCAATACAAGCTTCCGAATAACATAGCTGATTCTTCCTGGGTATATCTGACTTCAATGGCTGAAACTTTCGTAAATTCCAACATTATGGATGAAGTTTGCCATTATATTGACCTTAGAGGTGCAAAACTTGCGTACGCACCAGGTACATACCAGCTTAAATCAGGCGTCAAAAAATACCCGAAGATATTGGAAAGATGCGAGCTTTTGATAGTTAATTTAGAAGAAGCACAAAATATTCTTGGTTGAGATGAGGTTGAGAATCCAGCGGTTCGCGATGTTCTTTCTAAACTATTGCTGTTGGGCCCAAAAATTGTGGTGGTGACCGATGGTGAAGAGGGCTCATATGCTTCCAACGGCAAAGAATACCTGAGGGTAGGAATTTTCCCTGCGCAAGTTGTTGAAAAAACAGGTGCGGGTGATGCGTACGCCGGCGCTTTTGTTACTGCACTTTCGTTGGGCAATGATATTGGCGAGGCGATGGTATGGGGAACATTGAATTCGTCACATGCTATTTCCAAAATAGGTGCCCAAAACGGCCTGATGACGAAAGAAGAAATTATAAGATACCGCAGTTCGGTCCCTGAATTTGTAGCATCAAACCTTTAAATCGTTTATCATAAATATAATGCCCAAAGTTTTTGTCACAGGACGTATTGCGGAAAACGGACTTCATCTGTTGCGCCAAAAAGGTTTTACGGTAGAAGTTCATAAATCCACTGATGACTTAACGGATTCTGAGTTGAAAAAGGTTTTTAGTGAGTATGATGCCGTTATCTCGATGGTTAATAATAAACTGGACGGTGAGATTATAGGCCGTGCTTCCGCAAACCTTAAAATCATTTCAAATTACGCGGTTGGTGTTGATAACATCGATGTTGAGGCGGCAAAACAAAAGGGCATCATAGTTACCAATACACCCGGCGTTGCCAATGAATCTGTTGCCGAACATGTGTTTGCACTTATTTTTGCCTGCAGTAAATCTATTATTGGCGCCGATAAATTTGTAAGGGAGGGCAAATACCAAAAATGGGACCCAAATTTATACCTTTCGCACCAAACATGGGGGCAGACAATTGGGATAATCGGTCTTGGTAGAATAGGCACATTTGTAGGCCAGATTGCCTATGGCGGTTTTAGGATGAAGGTAATGTATTTTGACATGAGACGTGCCGAAGATTTTGAACTTATATGCGAAGCCAGATATGGGACAGTCGATGAGATTTTGAGAGAGGCCGATATTGTAACCTTGCATGTACCGTTAACTGATAAAACAAGGCATATGATTGGCCGGGATGAGCTAAAGAAGATGAAGGACAGTGCAATTTTGATTAATACTTCCAGGGGACCTGTGGTCGAGGAGGAAGCATTAGTATGGGCGCTAAAAGAAAAGGAGATTGCGGCTGCAGGCCTTGATGTATTTGAATTTGAACCTAAAATTTCAAAGGAACTGCTTAAATTGGACAACGTAGTTGTAACACCCCATATCGCCTCGGCAACTTATGAAACCAGAGAGCAGATGTCTAAAATTGCCGCTCAAAATATAATCGACGTTTTTGATGGAAAAGAACCTGTGGGGCTAGTGAGAAGCTGATTTTTCTATTTCAATCTCTTCTCTTAACTGATTGTACTCTGCTTTTACCGCATCAGCATATAAGTTCGCCCATTCAATGTTTCTATGATGCCTCATGTCGTGTGCCCCTCTATTTATTTGATCAAACACTTCCTGAGTCGATATATTAGCTTCTATTGCAAATCTCAAAGCATCCCTTAACGGTTTTCTGGCTGTATCATATTCCATTTCTGCACCCTCTCCTGTCACATCTGCTCCTGAGGAAAGTTTTGCAGCAACTGAGCCTCGCGCAAAATGCCACGGGCCGGCTCCAAAGATAAATGGCTCCTCCATTATTGTTTCCCACCACTCGGATGCATCCGCGATTTTACCCGGGCCTTCACTTTCGATTTGACCACCTTCTGACATTACGACCATTTCTTGTCTTCCAATATCAAATTGAATTGTTGATCCAGATAAGGGTACTCTTAATTCTACTCCCATTTGAGCAGATTATACCCTCTCTTTTTGTATTTTTAAAGCGAAGCGTTTTTTATGAGTTTGATTTGAGGCGTTGACCCTGCAAAATCGATTGCAATAACGTCAATTCTTTCTTGCTCAGGCAAATTGCTATGGCTTGCGCGATAAAATTTTGATGCACGCTCAAGAAACTTTATTTTATGATAAGTTACGGATTCTTCAGGCAATCCAAACTGATGAGATGATCTTGTTTTGACTTCAATGTAAACCAATACTTGACCGTCCAGGGCAATTACATCGATTTCTCCGCCCCGGATCCTGAAATTTCGATCCAATATAACGTAACCCTGTTTTTTTAAAAAGCCGACCGCCAAATCTTCACCGTATTTTCCAAATGAAGTTTTGTTCATTTGAGAAGAAAGCTAAGATTATATGAAGTTCTGTGATAGGAGCTAAAACCGTAAGTTCTAATTGCCAGCTGATGTTCTCTTGTACCGTAACCCTTGTGTTTTTCAAAACCATAATTAGGATATTTTGGTGACATCTTTTCCATAAGATTGTCACGGTAGACTTTTGCAATAATGGAAGCTGCCGCTATGGAAGCGCACGTCATATCCCCGTGTTTTATTGCTTTCTGCTTAACGCTTGAAAGATACTTTATATGGAATGCGTCTACCAAACAATACTCCGGGCGGGGAGTGATTGAATTTACTATTTTCCTAAAAACAATTTGGGTTGCTTTTCCAACACCGATATTATTGATGATGCGATGTGAGACTTCGGCTATTTTGAAAACCAGCACTTTTTTTCTTAAAATCTTGTCAAGCTCTTGCCTTCTTTGTGGTGTTAGGAGCTTGGAATCTGCCAAGTATTTGGGGATTTTAAAATCCGGGGGCAAAATAACTCCTGCGGCAACTAGCGGGCCGGCCCAAGAGCCTCTTCCGACTTCATCTATGCCAACTATTCTTGTTATTCCCTTTTGCCAAAGTGATTTTTCTTGAAGCAAATCCGGCAGGACCATTGGTGCTATTTAGTTTTTCTTAAGTGGTAAAGTTTTGCCCGTCTGTAACTTCCCGATTTTACAACCGTAACTTTTTCAATTGATGGCGACTGGGCCGGGAAAATGCGTTCTACGAAAACGCCGTCTGCACTTCGTTTTCTTACAATAAATGTCCTGGTGTCTTTTTGGCCCCGCAGGGAAATAACTATTCCTTCAAACGGGGTTGCGTGCACCTTATTGTCTTGCGGATCCTTGGTGAAAACGCGTATAACGTCACCCACTTTAAAATTTGCTATATTCATAAGGCTAAAGTATATCTAAAAAACAACTTAATGTAAACATTAATCCAGGATATGGCAACCCAGTGTGCTTAAGCCCTCTTCGAGTTCAAAATTTCTACTAACACCAAAAGGTACAGGAATTCTCCGGGCAATATTGTCCTGCCCTGGTAAAATAAGGTAAGTAGCATTTTTACCGGGGTTATTTTTCAGCACCTCATATATTTTTGAAAGCAATATCCG
>CAYTEJ010000042.1:7827-8701 GCA_964436835.1 uncultured Gammaproteobacteria bacterium
TATCCGATCTGCATCCCTTGGAATAGACACATTTATCACTTCCTCTTCTCTCTCGGCTTGATTCAGTAAGGTAATTTCGTCTGCAATTATTGTTGAGCTTTCGTCATCCGCTTCCAATTTCCCGCTTACTATGACTATTTGATCCATAGCAATAATTCCCCGAGCTCTATCGTATGTTTTTGGAAAAACAATCACTTCTATGGTACCGGTTGTATCCTGAAGTTTTATAAAACACATTTCCTGCTGTTTTAACTTTGTAACGGTCTTTCTAATTGAAGCAATGATACCTCCTAGCCTTATTGTCTTATTGGCGTAAGCAAAACGGTCGATCTCGCCAATTTTAAAGGTAACCATTTTTTCCATCTGATCCGATACTTTTGTAAGGGGGTGCTCTGTTAAATAAAAGCCCAATAGTTCCCTTTCCCAAGACAGAATTTCTTCCTTGGGTGCTTCCTCTATGGAACTCAAAACGGAGGCAATAGCTGCGGACACCACATTTTTTGAATCTAACTCCGCACAATCAAAAAGCGACCCTTGTCCTTCGGCGATTGTTTTTGACAAGGAGTTTCCCGATGCTTTAATGTCGTCAAGAACTTTAAGCATAGCGTTTCTCTTACCAAACGAGTCCATAGCACCTGCCTTAATTAAACTCTCCATGGTTTTACGGTTAACTGCCCTTAAATTAACCCTTGAAACGAAATTGTCAAGAGATTTAAAGGGTCCGTTTGTTTCTTTTTCGCCTATTATGGCGTCAATTGCAGCTTTGCCCACATTCTTAATTGCTGAAAAACCAAACCGTATACCTTCTTTTTTACCCTTAGTCTCTTGTACCTTTTCTATCGTAAAGCCAGTTTGGGAAGCATTTATATCCGGA
>CAYTEJ010000043.1:0-382 GCA_964436835.1 uncultured Gammaproteobacteria bacterium
CTTATCGGCCGCGGTATTTCCTACTTTGCGGGTTCAATTACAAACAGAATATTTAATGCTGGGCTTGGAGCAAGCTTAATCAGCGGTACGCTTGTTGGCCCCGGGGAGACATTCTCTTTTGATAAATTGGTCGGGCCGGTTTCAGCAGCACAAGGCTTTAAGCAGGCTTACGTTATTTCTTCGGGAAGAACGGTTCTTGATGATGGCGGGGGTATTTGCCAAGTATCTACAACTGTTTTCAGGGCTGCACTAAACGCCGGCTTTCCGATAATTGAGCGGACATCACACGCTTACAGGGTTGGATATTACGAGCAGCACGGCTTCGGGCCGGGGTTAGACGCGACAATTTGGTCCCCCTCTGTAGATTTAAAATTTAAAAACG
>CAYTEJ010000043.1:392-8655 GCA_964436835.1 uncultured Gammaproteobacteria bacterium
TGACAATGCCAATTTAAAGTTGGAAGTAGATATATATGGTACTTCAGACGGAAGAAAGGTTGAAGTGAGCACCCCTGTTGTGACAAGCCAGAGTGCTCCCCCGCCACCCCTATATCAGGATGATCCGACGCTGCCAAGAGGCACGGTAAAACAGGTTGATTTTGCAGCTTGGGGCGCAAAATCAGTGTTTACTCAAAAGGTGTACAAGGATGGCCAACTGATAATTGATAAGGCATTTTATTCCAACTTTAAGCCATGGCAAGCGGTGTATTTAGTGGGAACAGGTTAGAATATTGTAGTGATAATATATAGAAGTTGACGTGAAAAAAGATCTTTCAGTTATAGGCGGCTTATTTTTAGTAGTTGTAGCGCTTGTTTTATTTGGAAATTTTTTTGGCACAGGCGGTTTACTGAAAGGTTCAGGCAGTAGCCAGGCCACCCCTTCTGCTAAAATCTCCAAGGACTCAACCAATGTTTCTGTTGGGAAACTAAGCGTAAATGCTAAAATCGTGTCCAGTGCAAATGATAAAAAAACCGGACTTTCAAAACATGACTCACTCCCCCTCGACCAAGGTATGCTCTTTATTTTTGATAAAAGTGACATTTACACTTTTTGGATGAAAGGCATGAAATTTGCAATCGATATAATTTGGATTGATCAAGATAAAAAAGTTGTAGATATTGCCAGGAATGTTTCTCCGGAACCCGGCAAAAACGACGTTCAGTTGAAGCAATATAAGCCTAATGCCTCTGCCAAATATGTACTTGAGGTCAATGCCGGTCTTGGCGATTTAAATAACATTCAGATTGGTGATGCAGCATCCTTTGAGTTTTAGCCCCAATTATGATTATTCTTAGTATTGAATCAATCCTTCGATTTACTCAGGATCAATTCAAAATCACATGAACATCCTAGGTATTGAATCGACTTGTGACGAAACCGGCGTTGCGGTTGTCGAAAATGGCACAAAGGTCCTTTCCAGCGCGCTAGCGACGTCTGTTTTTGAGCAGGCAAAATATGGTGGTATTGTCCCGGAGATTGCAGCAAGGGAGCAACTAAAAGTTATTATCCCTACCTTAAATACTGTTTTGAAATCCGTACCTCTTGAAGAAATTGATGCCATTGCTGTTTCTTACGGGCCGGGACTGATAGGTTCACTTTTGATAGGCGTTGAAAGCGCAAAATCACTGGCTTCTGTTTGGAAAAAACCGCTTATTCCGGTTAACCACCTAAGTGCTCATATATATGCTAATTGGATTGACGTTGAAGTATCGCCAAAATTTCCGCTAATTGGACTTGTGATATCCGGCGGGCACACTGACCTGGTTTATATGAAAAGGCATGGTGATTTTAAATTAATCGGCTCAACTTTAGATGATGCGGCCGGGGAGGCTTTTGATAAAGTGGCAAGATTTTTGGGTCTTCCCTATCCTGGCGGGCCGCAAATTGAAAAGTTTGCAAAAATGTTTAAGGTAAAAAAAAGTACGGTCGTTTTTCCGCGGTCAATGTTAGGTTCAAAAGATTTAAACTTCTCCTTTTCGGGAATTAAGACCTCGGTTGTCCAGTACGTAGAAAAAAACGTTGTAGAGCTAACTAATGATGCCATCTACGATATTTCGTATCAATTTGAACAAGCGGTTGTTGATTCTATTGCCGTGAAAGTTAAAAAGGCTATAAGTGAATATGGAGCAAACTCTCTGGTTGTAGGTGGTGGTGTATCTGCAAATGCCACGCTCAGGGAACGCCTGATAGCTCTTGGTGGGAATAGCCTGGTTAAGGTTTACTTTCCCAAAAAAGAGTTTAGTGTAGACAATGGAGCTATGATTGCTTCTGCTGCCTTTTTTGCTGGCAAGCGCTATGACCCTCTGATAATTCAAGCCGAAAGCGGTCTTCATTTTGTCTGATTTTTAGGAATTTTCACTAAAATTTTTACGTGCATTTGTTTGTATTATTTGTCCTCTTTAAATGATTTATAGGAAGAGCAGATTACACGACCTTCTTTCCTGTTGCTTCCCTTGACGGGAGATTTTAGATTCAAAATATTATCTAATGTACAATTTTCTTCTTTAAAAATAAAAATGCCAGTTACTTTCGTCAATTTCTGATTTTATATGATTTTTTATGTATTTTTATTAGACGCTTTTTACATTTTAATTGCGTTTTCATTTGATCTATTTCACATATTTTCTCAATTCTGTAATAATTAACTAATAAACTAGGACAATAAAGTTATCCACATGACTCAGATTTTTCATTTTTTTGCACGTGGTAGAATTCTAAAGTTTCCAGCACGTGAAAGGATTTTATGTCTGTAAAATTTAATATAGATAAAATATATGAATTTTGGGATAAAAACGGTTATTTCAAAGCGGAACCCGAATCGAAAAAACCGGCATTTTCTCTGCTCGTTCCCCCACCAAATTTAACCGGTGAATTACATCTGGGCCACGCCATGCAGCACTCGATTCTTGATGCTATTGCACGATACAAACGGTTACAGGGATTTAATGTTTTGCTTTTGCCGGGCGTTGATCACGCAGGTATCCAGTTTGAATCAACGTTCGACAAGAAAATTGCACGGGAAAATTTATCTAAGCAAAAGCTGGGGCGAGAAGATTGGCTGAAACTAGCATGGGAATATAAAGATGATATTTATAATTCTGTTTCTAGATCATGGAGATTTATGGGGCTTTCGGCTGATTGGTCGAGAGAAGTTTTTACATTGGACGATCGACCGAAGAGTGCTGTTTTTCATGAATTTAAAACGTTTTGGGACAAAGGCTTAATTTATAAAGGCCCTTATATTGTTCAATGGTGTCCAAAGTGTAACACTGCAATTGAGGATGTGGAGATGGAATACGAGGAACGAAAAGAAAAGCTTTACTTCTTAAAATACGGCCCACTGACGCTGGCGACCGCCAGACCGGAAACAAAATTTGGTGATACTGCAATGGCTGTTAATCCCAAAGACAAGAGATACAAGGAATTTGTTGGCAAGGTATTTGAAATAGACACACTAGCAGGTAAGAAAAAAATGCTGGTGATAGCAGATGATGCGGTTGACCCAGAATTTGGGACTGGGGTTATCAAAGTTACACCCGGTCATGATTTTACCGATTACGAGATCGGCAAACGACACAATTTGCCCGTTGTACAGGTAATTGATAAATCTGGAAGATTAACTGAAATTGCAGGTAAGTATTCCGGTATGAAAGTTTTGGAAGCAAGGGGAGCAATGCTTGTGGAACTTAAGGAAAAAGGCATCCTTGTTAAGGAAGAAGAGTATACCCACAACGTTGCCGTTTGCGAGCGATGTAAAAGCGTTGTTGAGCCGTTGATTAGTGAAGAGTGGTTTGTGAAAGTCGGGGAGATGGCCAAAGAAGCTGTCCATGTAATCAACGCCAATAAGATTAAATTCTTGCCCCCAAACTACAAAAAGATTTTGGCTGAGTGGCTTCTTGATATTCATGACTGGTGTATTTCGAGGTCATTATGGTGGGGACATAGGATACCTGTTTGGTACCGAGATGACGAAATGAAAGTGTCACTTGATTCGCCAGGTTGGGGATGGGTTCAAGATGAGCAGGTTTTGGATACTTGGTTTTCTTCCGGTCTTTGGCCGATGTCGACTCTGGGATGGCCCTTCGCTGATGCTCAGGGTAAACCGTCAAGAGCTGTTTCTGATAATAAAGAAGGTTTTGATCCGGGGCTCGCTAAATTTTTTCCGTGGGATTTTGAAATTACTGCGCCGGAGATTAAATACCTTTGGATTGCCAGGATGATTATGCTTTCTAATTACTTTACAGAACAAATCCCTTTTAAAATGATGTTTTTCCATGGAATGCTGAGGGATCTTGAAGGCCGGAAATTTTCCAAGTCTCTCGGAAATGGCATAGAGCCGCAATATTTGATTGATAAATGGGGGGTAGATGCAACACGAATGGCTCTTTATACCTACGCAATTCCAGGACGAGACGGCAGAGTTTCCAAACAAATTTTGGACGAGAGGGCAAAGAACTTTAGGAACTTTGGAACGAAGTTAAATAATATTTCAAGATTTATTCTTGACTTGGCGCCGGATGAAAAGATTAATAAATCAAAAGCTGAAAATGCTGATGACAGGTGGATTGAAGATGAACTTGATAAAACAACTAGGGAAGTTACTAAATATCTGGAAACTGCGCAATTACATCTTGCAGTGGAAACTCTTTATGAATTTGTATGGCACGCATTTGCGGACAAATATATAGAAAAGTCTAAAGAAAGAAGGGCAGATGCCCAGCCAGTTTTAGAAAATGTCTTAAAACAGGTATTGATTTTACTCCATCCATTTATGCCGTTTATAACCGAAGAGCTTTATCAGAAATTTGACGTGAATAGGGAATCGATAATGTTAGAAGACTGGCCGAGCGCATAATTCCCGCAAGATTTCCGCCCTTCGACGATGCTCAGGGCATTAATTATTAACGCATAATTAACGCAATAATTACCGCAAGATTTATTACTCTTTTGGAGACTCTTCGGGGGGGTTTTGTTCTGCTTTTTGCTCTGCGCCTTCTTCTGATGCTTCACCTTCAGGTTTTTCTTCACCTTCTGCGGGGGCTTCGGCTGCTTCGGCCTGGGCTTCGGCGGCTTCTGCTTCGACTTCGGCTTCCAGAGCTTCCATTTCTTTGGTGACCAACTCACCAATTTGGGCAACTACTAATTCTTCGTCTGTTAATACTTCAACTTTTGAGCGTTCAACTTTGAGGTCCTTAACTTTTATTTCGCTGCCAATTTCTGAAAGTTTTGTGATGTCGACTTCGATATTTTCTGGAAGGTCAGCAGGAAGCGCTTCGATTTCGACTTCGGAAACCGGGGTCAGAAGCAAACCAATCTTCTTTTCAACTGCCGGTGCTTCGCCTACAATTTCCAGTGGCACGTTAACTTTGACTTTTTCGGTTAAGTTAACCTGATAAAAATCAATATGGAGAGGTTCATCGGTTACCGGATGGATTTGAAGATTACGTATAAGGACCGGGCGCTTTTCGCCATCCTTCGCCGAGGCTCCGGATGATAAAGAATCAACGGAAAGGCTGATTATTCCGGTTTCACCGGCCTTTTCAAAAACCTTATGAAATTCGCCGGCTTTTACCTGGACGTGGACGGTTTTGACTTTGTGGCCAAAAACATGCGCAGGAATTATTCCGTCTTTTCTCAGTTGTTTTACCTTGCGGCCAAGAACTGTTCTTTTTTGAGCTGATAGTGGAATCTGCTCCATGGTTCGATTTTACTCACCATGGACCCTGAGTATTTCGAAGGGTCCATTTGGAGGATGATAACAAATTTAGCGTACGCTGGTCAACTTACTTTTTGCCAACGCCGATTTCAAATTGCTGGTCGGTCGCAAGAGTGGTGTCTATTTCGATATTTTGTTTATTCTGGAACTCGTTGCTGCCGTTTATTGATTTGACTACCAAGTAACCTGGCAAGTTTAGACGAAAGACAAATGGGTCTTTTTCAGTGCCGGGTTGTTTCTGAACGTAGAGGTTATAAGATGGCGCTTGCTCAAGTTTAATGTTTTTGGGTATGCGGTATGAAAAAGTTATTGTTTTCGTAGACTTTATCGGAACTTCCACGTAAGTTGCCAATACAGTCATATTGTTTTGTGTTGTAACTTCAACATCTTTAAGGTTCGAGTCGTTACCATTTTTCACCTCAAACAGACTGGCTGCAAAAGGCACGTATACCCTTAAGTAATTTACGTATTTGCCCGCAGGCCAGGTATCAGCCTGGCTGTTATTTTTATAAGTTATTGAAAGCTTTGCTACAAGATCCGCATCGCGGCCAATAGTCATTTCATATGAAATGCTTCTTTCGATTTGCCTGTTTGCTTTGTTGGCGCCAAGGTTTGCTTCGGATAAAGCCAGAAAATCCCTTGTTCCTTTTGAATCGTCGGCAGGATTATAGAAAGTGGGCGGCAGGGGATGATCCCAGCCCTTGGTTTTGACGAAAGAGGCCATGTTTTGGTCGTCAAATGCAAACATTAGATGCCTTTGGGAAAGAGCATCTTTTGTTGCTAGAATGATTCCTGTCCATGGCGCCGGGTTTTGATTTGAAGCATTTGCAGTCAGTTTAGTGGTTATGTTTTGAAAAAGGTTATTGGTCAGGGTAGCAAAGAAGTCTTTCTTCTGTGTTGAGCCCGGGAAAAAACCAACCTCGGAATGATATTCGCCGCGCTCGAATAAATTTTGGGCGGTTATGGTTTCGTTATAATCTGGAATTTTAATTGGGCCGATTTTATCAAGAAGCGACTGAATGTATGTGAGATCAAGAGCAATAACGCCATTTACATCTTTGCCAGTTTCCTTCTTGTACAGATCTCGGGCTGTTGCGGAATTTAGAAGAAAATCGGTGCTCCAATTTGAATCCCGCAAAAAGAGTTGTTTTGTGCCGAGCTTTTCGGTTATCTGGGGCGGGGGATCGATTTTTTCTTTCAGCTGGCCATCGATGTTGTAGATATCGTCAACAGAAACGTTTTGGAATTTGCCGTTTTCAAATTCTATAATTGCATAATTGCCTATAAAGCCGCCACCCGGCCTAAGTTCCGTATTATTTTGCAGGAGTACAAGGTATGTTTTTTTACCCTCCTGACCGACTAAATCACCGGTAAAATTGACCAGTTCCAGCGCTGACTCAGAGAGCTGACTTAAGTTTTTTAGTGAATCCTGTGCAGTTTTTATTTTTCCGGGGAATAAGGGGAATAATTTGAAGTTTGCACTATTTATCAGCTCACCGGCTTCTGATGAAAGCAGGTAGGCGCTTTGGTAATTTGCACTGGGGGTTTCGAAATCCAGATTGTCGTTGTTTGAATTTTTATCGACAATCGATTTGATGTCCTGAGTATAGATTTGAGTTGCCTGTGCAAAAAACGTCAGTGATTGAACCCCTTTTGATAGGGCAAGCAAAACTCCATTTAAGCCGTTTACATGGTTTTTGAAAACAAATTTAATCGGATAAGTTAAGACTGTAGTTTCACCATACGCAGCTTTAAAAGAATTTGATGAGGACTCTGCTTTTTTTTGAGCTCCTAAGAAGTCCCCAGCCATCAGTAAGTTCTTTGCAAGTGTTGCATTGTGAACCCCAAGAAATACGTCTATGCCTGTTTTGGCGATTGTTAAAAAGATGATTATTAAAAGGGCTGCTCCTAATTTCTTGATATTAAATTTCTTAGGCAGCCTTGGTATTGTTGGAAGTTTTTTTCGTTTTAACTGGGAAAGTTGCTGTTTTCTTTCTTCAACGGCCAAGGCCTCCGGACGTTTTTTTTCGACAACATATTGTGTTGGTTGTTGGGGGATAACGATATCCCTTTCTTTAAAAGACTGGAGGGTTTTTTTAAATCCTTCGACAAGATCGACTTTGGGTGAATATCCAAGGTCGCTGATTCTAATTATAGGTTCGACTGTCTCTTTTACTTCTTGTTTGGGGCCGGCAAAAAAAAGCCCAATCTCTTTTGATAGCATGTTTCTGGCTGAGGTTTGGATTTCGTAAGCCACCGAAAGAGTTCTTGCCGGCGGCTCTGAAACAATAAAGCGGATATTTTTGTGGTCTTTTGAGGTTACCGCTTTTTCTACCGCTTGTACTGCGTCCTCAATATAAGTTGGGTAAACCATCTCGGATCCTTCTTTTTCGAGAATAACTTTGTCGGATGTGACAACTTGGGAAATTAAGGCCGCAAGTTTATTGCCAGCCGAAAAATAATCCATGTGCTTGTGGCCCTTACCTTCGTCACCAGCAAGTGGCATATCGGGGCCATAAACATCACCTACCAGTAATAGTTTCAGGTTGTTTTTTATCTGTTGATCCTGTCCCATATGCTCAAAAAGTTGAGTGCTTGCATAGATTGGGGCCAAAAAAAGTACTTTTGATGCGCCTGCTTTTGCAATATTTATCAAATTTGCAGTTTGTGGGGGTAGGCTGGCAGTTTGGTTAAAGGTGCCGGTTGAGGTTATTTCATTTGTGAGATTTAAGATTATGTCAAATTTGGGTAAATGTTGCGGAATTGGTTGCGCAAGGTCGATTTCGGCAAAAGTAAAGTTCTGGTTACTTAGAATACTCTCGGGTGGGTTATCGGTTCCGATACCATAAACGGTATGCCCTTGTGTTAAAAAATGCCTTGATAGGTTCGAGCCCAAAAACGACCCGACATCGGTTATGAGTAGATTTAACTTCCTTTGGGCAGTAGGTTCCATTTACAATTCAAGGTATGTTTTTAAACCCAAA
>CAYTEJ010000044.1:0-8529 GCA_964436835.1 uncultured Gammaproteobacteria bacterium
TTTATTAAGCACCGCAAAATAAATAGGCATTGAAAGCGGTCTCCAATAAATAATATCATTCCTTAATGAGATAAATGACAAGACGCTTTCTGTTTTAACCCAGTTTAGAATAAACCAATCGTCTTGAAAGAAATAAAATTGCAAGCTAGGTAAGTACAAAAGTAAAGAAGATAAGAATATAGCTACCAATGAGAAATATAAAAAAAATCCCTTTTTATTGTTTTTTGTGATTATAAGCATTCCCTTGTGGCTATTTTTAGAATATCATCCCAGCGTTACTATGCTCCGTTGAGCTAATTTGTACCCGAAATTCTTTTTTTAATAGCCCACATATACCATTTCAAATATTTAGGAAGCCATTTTTTAAGGTAGAAACGTGACTCTTTAGATAAATATCTCCAAGTAGTTGGTACCTCAGCAATTTTATAGCCATTGAAAAATGCTTTTACTGTAAGTTCTATACCAAGCTCGAATCCTCCATCGGATTCAATTTTTACTTTGTTTAAAAATTTCTTAGAGTAAATTTTAAATGAATTAGTTGCGTCGTGAGTTGGTATACCCGCAATATAATATAAGCTAATACCGGCACCCCGGGATAAAAACTGTTTAAATTTTGGTCCTCCAATTTGATGACCACCTTTCATGTACCTTGAGGCTGCAACAACATCAAAACCCTCCTGATACTTTTCATACATGCTACTTATAACTTTAGGGTCATCAGTTAAATCTGCCATCATTACACAAACTGCTTCACTTTTTGCATTTTTAAGACCAGTTTTAAGAGCATTTAATGCACCCCTGCCGTAGATATTTTTTACTAATCTAATATTTGGGAATTTTTTCTGCAGTTTTTTTACAGGCAGTACGGTGGTATCCTCATCCATATCAAAAATGATTAAAACCTCGTGAGAAATTTTCAGGGAAGATTCCAGATTCAGCAGGGTCTTTTCGATTACTTCACCTTCGTTATAAACAGGGATAACAACAGATAACTGCACTTTGTAAATTTTAACTTTAAGTTGAACAGGGTGTCAAAGAGCGATATCAGATCAAGCCAGGGTGCTCAAAGTCTTCCGGTACTTCAGATTTTGATTTCTTGCCTGTCATATTTTCCATTGATTTTATAGTAAAAATTATCCGATTGGTCTTAAAAATATTCCATACATCACAGATTACGCAATTTTTAGAAACTAACTTCTTTAAACTTTCCATATTCAGCTTTTTATAAAAAGTATGATTCGTGGCAACAAACACAAAATCGGCATCTTTTAAAACTTCGTTTAAATCGCTTTGATAATCGGAAATATAGGGATCGTGCAGATATACCTTTGCTCTTTCACGCTCAAGCGCCTTTTTTACTTTGAATGCAAGGGACTCACGAATGTCGTCGATGTCGGCCTTGAATGCCAAACCAAGCACTACTGCCTTTTTGCCTTCCAATTTTCTTCTTTGTCTGACTTTATTTATTAAAAATAACGGTATCGATTCGTTAATCTTCCAGCTTGTTGCTATAAGATCGGCAAAAGGGACATCACTTATCAAAAAGAATCCGTCTTTGAAAAGACATGGCCCTCCAGTTAGGCCGGGCAGGGCTAGCCCTCCCCTTTTGTAATCCTTATTCACCAGCTCAACAATTTTATAAATATCGCGATTATAGTTCCCTGCCAAAATCATAAACTCATTTGATATGCCGAAATTAATATACCTGTACATATTGGTGAAAAGTTTTGCAAGCTCAGCAGAAACATCGTCTGCCTTATTTACCTTGATGCCAAGGCTGGAGAAAAACTCGGCGGCTTTGGCGGTACTTTGCCTATCTACTCCTCCAACTATTTGCGGTATTTCGGCCATTTCTTTTATGGATTTACCTTCTGCAATTCTTTCAGGACAAAAGGCCAGATAAAAATTTGTGCCAACTTTAAATTTGCCTAAATCATTGATAAATGATTTAACGTAACTCGTGGTTCCAGGCGAAACGGTTGATCTTAGAACTAATAGCTGATTACTCTTGAAATATTGACTTGCAGTCTCTAGGGCTTTGTCAATTTGCACCAGGGAAGGGTTCATATTTTCGTCAACCGGTGTACCAAGAGTTAATATCACAATTTTCGCCTTGGCTATGTTTGAAAAATCGGTACTTGGAATAAAATTTTTGTTTACGTGCTTTTTTAAAAGCTCCGGTGCTCCTTCTTCCAAAAACGGCATTTGGCCTTTTGAAACAAGACTGACCTTTGTTTCGTCAATATCCAAACCATAAACAGTATGACCTTTTTCAGCAATAAACAAAGCGAGAGGTAAACCCACACGTCCCGCTCCTACCACTGCAACTACTTGCCTATTTTGAATTTCCCTTGGCGTTTTTGATCTTCTAGCCAAATTACTACCTCCTTTAGACCGTCTTCAAATTTTACTTGAGGTTCCCAACCAAGTAAATTCTTTGCCTTTTTCACATTTGGGACTCTTCTTTTTATGTCAAATTTGAAGCCTTTTTTGTATTTTACCTTAAACGGTTTTTGTACCTTCATAATTTGCCAAATTTTTTGTGCAAGGTCTATCATCTTAATTTCCTTGTCTGTGCCAATATTAAAATCTTGATTTTCTGCTCTTTTATGTAAGGCCACTGTAATCACACCGTTGGCTATATCAGAAACGTGAGTAAAACATCTTGTTTGCTGACCGTCACCTAATAGTTCCAAAGGATAATGGCCTCCTAATATCTTTCTAATTAGATCCGGAATTACGTGGGCATAGCCAATTTCCCTTTCCGGAAATTCGTTTATACCATATGCGTTAAAGGGCCTACATATAGCAAAAGGGAGTCCATACTCATCCCAAAAAGACCTGCAATACCATTCCCCTGAAAGCTTTGAAAAGCCGTAGGAAGATACCGGAGGGGGAATTTTAAAAATATCCTCTTCCTTTGACGGGAAGGTTGAAGCAGACTCAAAAACCATTGATGACGATATATAAACCATCCTCTTAATTTTATTTTTAACCGCCGCTTCAAATGTTGAGGAGTAAATTTTATTATTTTCAGAAAGAATGGTCGCCGGAAATTTATGGAAGTAGCCTATTCCGCCAATTTTTGCAGCAGCATTAATGCAAATATCAATCCCTTTGAAAACTTCTGTAGACTGATTTTTGTCTGTTAAATCAACGTTAACAAACTGTGCCCTTTTGTCTACTTGCGCATCCTTTTTTGACAAATTGTCGGCTACTCTCACAACAAAGTCTTGGTCAAGCAGTTGCCTGACAATTTCGGAGCCGATAAACCCTGCTCCGCCGGTAACTAAAAATTTTGTTTTCATTAATATTTGTCCTTAAGATTATATAATTTCTGTTTAATTTTCGGGTTTGCGCATTTCTACGCTGTTATAGGGTTTTTCAAAAACCCATAACGGCTCCAAAATGGCTAAAAACCTGCTCCGCCTGTAACTAAAAATTTTGTTTTTGCCATTTTAAAACCAAGAAGTAAGCGAGTGTCACTGATAATGCCAACAATGAAATTATCTCTGACAGTAAGTGCACGGGCGTTCTTGTATATTGGATTATAACGTCGTAACTACCCTTTGGCAATTTGAATGTAATCAATCCGAATTTGTTTTGGTAATCAATGTTTGTTTTAAAACCATTTGCCGTAACCAGCCAGCCCGGAAAGAATATTGTATTTACCTGTATATCAACATTGTCTTTAGCATCAATGGTAAATTTGTAATTATTTGGTTTTATCTTTTGGTTTAAGATCAGGGCATTACCGCTATCTATTACGATTTTCTGGTCAGCCCTGTCTGCTGGTTTTTCTTTTGCCCAAAGTGGCAAGTATTCATCCCTGACTGTTGTTGAGTCTTCGTTTGTTGCATAGTATGAATCCGGCTTATCAATAAAGTTAGTTGGTTTTGTATATAAAGTGGTTGATGCAATTGACGCTAAAACAATAAGCCAAGTAAGCATCCATTTTAGCTTACTTGCATCTATTACAAAGGCAATTAGATATGATGATGTAAATACAATAATTGATAGTAGTCTCCAGGGGAATTGGATTACATCCACAAAAGGCATTATTCTCCAAAAAGGGGCCGATGCTCTGGACATCAAAAAGATAGCAATCACGGAGATTGCCAGAAGAAAATCAACAGCGATGTTTTTATCTTTTATGCTTATCCTTATGTAAATGCCAGCTAAAATAGCTGCAAGCGCTACTAGTCCCACTTGAGGCGAAAATGCACCATAGCCTATGGGCGTTGGACCGTATCCCCAACCGGGTATAAATAATCTAGAAAATGGAACCAGGTGGTCCCCAATATTTGAAACACTGATTTGGGAAAGCTTAACGTAATGAAGATCATATAAGGCAGGCAGCCAAAAAAACGCGCTTGACAATATCCCTAATGAATATGCCGCTAATGACTGCTTGAACCCTTTTTTAATTAAAATAAATGTCAAAGCAAAAAAGACCGGTAGAAAAATAGCAGCTATTACGTTATGAGACATGATTAAAAGACCGGTAGAAAATGCGAGAATGGGGTAATACATTTTTTTACCATTTGCGATACAAAATATCGAGCCTATGATCAAAGGTAGGATTGCAAATGAGAGGCTTTCCCCAATTGAGCCTCGAACATACATGTCGACAAAACGATAAGGTATGAATAAATATAAAATAGCACCGGCAAGGCTTGCTTCTGGTGAGAACCTACGAGAAAGAGCCCAAAACATTGCCAATGTTGAAAAAATTGCTGACGCAGCAAATAGAATTTTTACGCTCTCGATAAAACCAAAGCCTAGCCCCTTGGGTACTTCTGATAAGTAAAATGGCAATGGGTACAAGAAATTGAGAACTGGATAGCCATAGTTATTATTGAGACGGTCAGTAAACCTGACAGGAATATTACCGGCTCTGAGGGTCTGATGAAAAGCCGTGAATCTGATAATCATCCATTCGCCGTCATGACTTTGGTAAAAACCTTTTTTGAAAAATGGCCAGATCGCAATTAGCGAGACAATACCTAATATCGCAATGTGCTTCTTCATTAAAATTTCTTTTTGGCAATCGACAAGGTGGACAACACGATTATTGCCAAAAATGAAAATATGGTTATATAAAGACCGTACCTAAAGGAATTTGGGTAATAATCAAATTTAACTAAATGTTCTCCCTTAGGTACAGATACAGCCCTAAAAGCATAATCTGCCCGTAAAATAGGTACCTCGCTATTGTCGATATATGCTTTCCAATCTTTTGAATAAGCATCTGATAAAAATAGGATCGTATTCGAATCGTTATTAGTCTTAAAAACTGCTGTATTTGGAAGGTAACTAATTATTTGTGGAATTTTTATAGATTCTTGGGAGCTTTTAATCTGGATGTTCGGCGACTTTTCTAAAATTATAGTTTTTAGATCAAAATTCGGGTTATAAATATCGTTTATTATTTCTTCATCATTTTTTGCTACAACAAAGCTATTTGACGTAAATACTCTTGGCAATGCATCCTCACGAAGGTATATCTGGGGCCTGTTGTACTGAATTATGCCTTTTATATTATCTCCAGGAAACCTTTCGTAATGCCAGTCGGCACCTGTTTTTGGGTTATCCTCTTTATCTAGCAAATATTTAACTCCCAAAAGATCAAATAGTCTTTTTCTGTAGCCGTTGTTACCTTCTGGAACTGAAGCGTCCGAGCGTAAATATGTCTGCGGAACTTTTCCATTAAAACTAGACGCCAAAAGTTGAGCATATCTTTCCAGTCTCAATGTGTCATAACCTTCAACGCCGAAAGTTTGATAATGAATAGGGAAATTATAATCAACATGCGCTGTACCCCCACCATAGAATCTGTTGATTCCTGCATTATTTTTTAGCCAAGATAAAATCGGATGATCGGGGAAAATAAATTTCTTGGGTGCAACAGGAAGAAATTTGTTGCTGTAATAAACACCGCCTAAAATTGTTACCACAAATATGGCTAGAATAATTCCTGTTTTTAAAAAAGTTTCACTAAAAAGTTTTAACCTTCTGATGAGAAAAAGTGCAATTACAAGAAACGGAATAGCAAAAAACATTGCTGTAGGTAAAATTAAATTGTGCTGGGTTACGGATAAATTAATCTGCCAAGTGCCTTGAGGCTGAAGGACTAATTTACCAATAAATGTAAACACCCACATCAAAATGTAAACTGACGACAAAGCAGTTATAAATTTTAGAAAACTTTTTAGGTATTTCTCTGATTTTAAATTTTCAAGAAAATCAGATAAGCCAAATGCGGATATTATAATTAAGAAAAGAAATGTTATTGATAAAAAACGTGAAGGTGAGGTTGCATCAAGGAGGGGGATTTGAAATTGTTTAATTATGAAGGTAATCGGACCCTTAAAAGACGCTAAGATAAAGAATGCACTAACTAACGTTGCAAATTTTATGAACTTATTTTTGAATAGTTTATAGATGCCCCAGAGGGAGAAAACCAGAGGAACTATCCCGAAATAAGGAGTAAAATCACCATAACTTACGCTCCAGAAATTATTTGTCGCCGGATGGCCAAAGAAATCACTGGCAAAAAAGGTGACTAGATTTTGAAACGGCAGTATAGATTTATCAAACACACTTTGTGCAAATGGAAGGTGGATCGGAGAAATTTGGTAGAAAGAAAACGTTGGTAGTAATTGTATAGAACACAAAAGCAGGGCGGCTGCCAGAGATGCGAAATAGTAAGTAAAATATTTTAAGCTGAATTTGTTTTCAAAAATTTTGTAAGTAAAAAATAATAGTGTAGCAATGATTATGTATATTACCGTTTGAGGGTGACCTGCAAAAATTGAAAGTGCTAAACCAAACATTAAAATTAATAAATAACGGACTTGAAATTTTTCGAAGAATTTATTTATGGCGAAGATTGTGAGTGGCAACCAAAGATAGCTTTGGCTAACGTTGCCGTTTTCGAGCCAGGTGATAAAATAACTTGAAAACATAAAAGCAATAGATCCGAAAAGAGCGGGTATGTTGGAGAGTTTAAAACTCTTTATGGCCAGATACATAAAAATCCCCGCCAAAAATGGCTGTATTGTCACAAGCAGTATCCATGCATTCCTTGTGTCCGTTAAAAAATAAAAGAGGTTCAACGGATAATAAACGCTCGATTGAAAATTAGCAGCCAGGGGTTGACCTGAAAAGGTATACGGGTTCCACAGAGGAAAATGGCCATGCGCAAACTGGTCTGCCGCAAATTCTTTCCAGAGATATATTTGCCTTATTGCATCTGCTCCCAGCATTTCTTTGTGGGTAGTCCATGGGTCATATCCTATCCAGCCTCCAGAATACCAAGGGTAATAAAAAGATACTAAAAGATCACCGGGAATTGGGTACGAACCTTTTAGAAAAATTTTGAAAAATATTAGAAGCGTGACTAATGCAACAACTATGAAAGGGTATATCTTTTCTAGAAAACTAACTTTTTGGGGTATTTTACTCTTATTTTGCATGATTCCTAGTATAGTTTACTATTTTAATAAAAGCTGCAGTAGCGACTACCAAGGCAGGAGGGGTAATTGTTATTAAAGTCATAAAAGGAATTACGTTTGGGTGGTTCCAGTCACCGTAATAAAGATAAGGCAAATATCTTAAGGTAGCACCTATAGACAAGGCCACACTTGCTAATATAAGCCAAAAGCTCGGAATTAGTGCTATAAATGGTATGGTCCAAAAAAGGTACCATGGCTGGAATTGAACTTGGGTTGCGCTTGCAGACACAAATGGCACAGAAATTCTAAATGAAGAAAACAGGTAGGTAAAAATTGCCATGGTTAATAGGTTTAAAGTGATTAGCCTGGAAATTGTTAGAGACTTTTGTTTGTAATAATACAGGATATGCCAGGGGAGAACTAAAAACGGGATATATTTTATCAATACCCCCAAAACCAAAGAGCCAAGACCGTGAAGTTTTTTTTGGTTAACTAAGAAAAATATTGACATCAAAAGAAAAGTGGCGAGAATAACATCATTATGCGCGTTGGCAACTCCTTCTATCAAAAACAGTGGGTTTAGAGAATAGGTTGCAGTTCCAATTAAAGCCATACCGGGTCTCGTTTTGTGCAGAACTTTATATATTAGATAGGTGTTTAGCAGATGGAATGCTGCAATAAAAATTTTGAATGTAAAAAGTGTCAAAATAAATTTGCCTAGCCCTAATGCAAATGGTACCAAACTTAAGGTTAGCCAAAAAGGACCATACGGGGAATAGCGATGAGTCCATCGCATAAAGCGGATCCAAGTATCCGAAGGAAAATTCAATGCAGTGTGTGTATAAGGACTTAAGTGGTAATGAAATATAATCTTTGCATCAAATATATAGTTGAAAATATCATAAGATAGGAACGGATAAACAAAAACCAAAATTAGTGTATTTAATACCGTAGAAGTTAAAACAAATTTTTTGCCAACCTTTTTTTTCTGAAGTAGAAGCAGATTTATTCCAAAAAACAAATAAGCAAGCAGGATTATAAGTATAAAAATAATGGTTGCTTCTGGCCTATG
>CAYTEJ010000045.1:0-3092 GCA_964436835.1 uncultured Gammaproteobacteria bacterium
CTTGAAAAGATAGCACAGGAAATATTTTCAAAATGAAAACCAGACTGCTCGTGGTTTTTCTCTTAGCATTTACACTTTCGGGATGTGTTCCTACGATTGGTAATTCGTCGCCAAGTTCAGCAAAGGATGAATTTAAAAAAGGTGCCTATCCTGCCGGTTTTCCGACTTTACCGCTTTATAAAAATTCAAAAGTGCAGGAATCGTATGGTTATAAAGGAAAATTTGGGTCTATTGCTGTTACCAATGATGATATCTCAAAAGTCGTCCAGTTTTATACCGACTCATTGAAACCTTTGGGCTGGGACTCTACTATGAAGCAAAATTCGGCAACAAGTTATGAGTTTCAGGTTAGTAATGGCGGCCAGCAGGGGTCGATTATTATAAATACTACTGTAGATGGCAAAAAGACGGGAATAACGGTTTCTATTGCGCCTAGGTGAGTTTGGAAATAAAGATTGACGAGGTTGTTGTAAGCTGATAACATAAAAATTGCCTGATGAAAAAATCTGCCCTTCTTATACTCCTTGTTGTTTCGATTTTTGCTTTTTCGCTAACACCTGTTTTTGCCCAAAGTACATTCGGTGAAGAAAATGGCGGTGTCAGGGCGAGGCTTGAGGTGCTTCGGGAAAAAAGGGAAGAGTTTCGTCAGTTAAAACAAAATGTAAAGTCTCAAGTTGGTTTAAATGGTAAGGTAGCCTCCGAAGCAGCTGGGATTAGGCAAAAAACTGTAAGTGGTATAAAGGCCGTTTTTGAAAATATCCTTTCAAGGTTTGATACTGCGCTTTTGAGATTGGATAATATTGCAAACAGAATTGCTTCGAGGTTAGATAAACTCAGTGCAGGTGGCGTCAATACTTCTGCTGCCCAAGCAGCACTATTAAATGCCGAAAATTTGGGTGCAAGTGCAAAAAAATCGATTGATAAGGCAAAGTCGGATGTAGCAGCTATCGATGCTTCTTCTGCAACCGTGCGTGATGCTGTCCACACGGCAGTTGCTTCGGTAAGAGATGCAAAGGTTGCCCTTCAGTCTTACCACAAATCATTGGTTACGGCTTTAAGGAATTTGAAATCATTGAATAATTCCAAAGAAGGGAGCTCAGGTGCCAGGTAAACCGCAATCAGGGAATTTGAAACCGTTGCTTTTGATATTAGCCGCAGTTGCGGTGGTATTTATTATTCTGTTTATATACGATGAAAATGTTAAGTCAGTAGTCAGTAAGAGAAAAGCGGCGGTGGTTAGTGACCCTCAGGTGCAAATGTTGAATCGTCAAAGTAAGTCCGATGATGTGGGGTCAATCGAGAAGGATTTAAATAACACAAATTTGGATAACATCGACCAGGGTACAACCCAAATCAATCAAGGTTTGACGACTCTCCCGAATTAAGATCACTACATGCTTTTTGGTGGGTTGACAGGACTTTTAAAAAGTCGTATTTTTCATGGCGGGAACACTTTGGGCTTTTAATTAACCCCCTAATTTAAATTGCGTTCAAATCTATTATGAAAATAAAAGTTGGGCTAAGCTGGCGCATTGCATGGTACTCAGTTTTGGTATGGGTCTTGATATTTCTAGTCAGTGGACTAGTAATTTTGCCATGGTTTTATCTAACCTTGCCTTTGGTTATTTTGTGGGTTACAATTTTCTATTTTCGGAGAGCCGAATTAATAAAACTTTTGGCTGCCAAGAAAATCTACAAGGGCCACGACAGGGTTTTTGCGCTTGGTTTGGGGGTATCGGTTGTTTGGTTTTTGGCAGTAATTTTCTTGAGCATACTTGAGATTGCCGGTTTTTATTATTTTAATTTCGGTTTATATTTTTCGGATCCGAGAAACTGGCTTGCTTTTCCCTTGATACTTTTAATGCCGGTTGTTTATGGAATAATTCTTGAAAACAGACGTTTTAGACATGCTAGGCGAAAGACAAAGACCGGAACTCATATCCATTTTTTCCCGCTAAGAGACGTCCGCATATAAATAATTAGTACAAATCCCAGCTAAAATATGTTAAGCTTAAATTTAATTTAGTGAGAGATTTAGCCCAACAAAACACACTCGTTAGGTCCAAAAGATCGTTGCCGATGTCGGCTATCAGGGCTGCCTTTTTGGTGATTGCGGTTATTGCGGTACTTTTATTGGTGAAGCAGAAAATAAGCTCAGGAAGCTTTATCGGAGGAGGCTCAAGCGAGTTGGTGGATGCACAACATGGTTTGACGCCGGTTTCGGTGGGTGCAAGTAAGGTTGCTGATGGCGGGGTTAATCTATCTAGCGGTTCGGCGAGTTTTCGCGATGTCAAATATGGCGGGCAGGCTAAAGCCAGCGCGACTAGGACATTTGGTGCAGGTTCATACAGCTTGTCTGTTAGTGCAACGTTACCAAATCCCAGCGGTGACAAGTATCAAGTATGGCTTGTAAATGGTGATCAGGTTAAAGATGCAGGATTTCTGTCCGGTTCCGGAAGTTCATGGAGTCTGGTTTTCAACGACAGTGGCAAGTATTCTTCTTACAATACAATTTGGATCACTCGCGAGATTACGACTGAAGGCGGTAAGCCTGAGCAGCATGTATTAGAAGGAAGCTTCTAGTGAAAACAGTAATGGTTTTTGGAGCTTTTGACGGACTCCACCCGGGACATCTTGACTATTTTAAGCAGGCTAGAGTGTTCGGTGACCTTTTGGTTGCTTCCGTTGGCACGGATAAGAATGTTGAGAGGATAAAAGGCAAAAAGCCCTTGTTTAATCAGGATGAACGTCTGGAGTTGGTTAGTGAGTGCAAGCTTGTTGATAAAGCAGTATTAGGCTCGGAAACAGATTTTTATCATCATATCAAGTCGGTTGAGCCAGATGTTATCTGTTTAGGTTATGACCAGTGGGCAAAACCAGGTGATCTTAGGCTGGAACTAAAAAAAGTTGGACTTTTAAATATAGAGATTTACAGGCTTAAGCCTTACGAAAAGTATAGAGCGAAATCAACAATTACTAAGAGTAAATCAGTAGATTTTTAGGATAATTCTCGGGCGCCTTTTTTTGTTTTTACGCCTTCCACGAACTCGGTGGGCCCGCGACGGTGGCGGTGGAGGCGACGCTGCACTGGG
>CAYTEJ010000045.1:3102-8527 GCA_964436835.1 uncultured Gammaproteobacteria bacterium
CATACGCTCGATAGCTTTGTCGACTGCTTTGTCAAAGTTGCGTTCGACGTCTCTGATTTCCAGTGTATGGTGAGGTGTAGCGATAGTAATTTCGCAGTAATAATCATTTTCCAGCCCGCGATGGGATTTTTCAAAGACAAGGCGGATGTGGATTTTTTCAATCTGCGGATGGAATTTTAAAAGCTTCTCGGCCTTTTTTAAGGCATAGTCTTTGACCTTTGGTAACTTTTTAAGGTGTACGCCAGTAACTTTTATAATCATCGCGACTTATTATATTCGGGGCAGGGTTAGTTTTCAACAAATTGACATTCGAGGTTCGAGAAGCTAACATTTAATTTAAGATGTTTGACAAGCTTCAGCAGCTAAAAGAACTCAAGAAGATGCGTGATGAAGCGATGGCCATCCAGAAATCGCTAGACGCAGAGGTTGTTGAGGTTGAAAAGAAGGGTGTAAAAGTTAAAGTGACGTTGGCCCAGCGTTTCGTTTCGATTGAAACAAATGGTAAAAGTGATAATGATATTGCCGAAGCGGTTAATGAGGCCGTAAAAGAAAGCCAGAAGGAAGCTGCTAAAAAGATGCAGCAAATGGGCGGATTCGAAGGCCTCAAAGGAATGCTTGGCGGAAACTAAGCTTCTTTTTTATCTTCCTGGTATTTATAATGTCCTCATATGAAATCTACATTTGGCAGTGATCCGATAGATCAATACTCTGCGCCTATTTCCCAAAGAAAGACAAAGCTTGCCACGATTTATAAACTTAATCCTAGAGACCATAAAGATAAACCAGGTAGGATACTTGAAGTGTTGTGGGATGCACGCAAGCCGCTTGTTGCCGGTTTTTTAAACAGGTATTCGTATACAGTTTTTTTTAAAAAACCCCAAGCCGTAGCTGGAAACCATTACCATAAGATTAAGCAAGAGTTATTTACGCCAATAACCGGCAAATTCAGCGTATTTTTGGAAGATATTAAGACAAAGAAGAAAGAGAAAATTGTGATGGATTCCAATTTGCATGAGACAATTTATGTAAAAGTGGGAATTGCCCACGCTGTTCGTGCGGAAAACAAAGGGGCAATTCTATTTGTGGCAGCTACTTCTCCGGGTATTGAAGCTGATGAGATTAATTACAAATTGATCTAAGATGAAAATTCCGAAGGCTGTTGCTAATTTAATCGATGCGTTTGAAGCGCTACCCGGAATTGGGCCTAAGACTGCGGCAAGGCTGACTTATTACCTTTTGCATGCACCGGATTCGCTTTCTGTGAACCTTGCCGAATCCGTGAAGGAACTCAAGGGTAGAACTAAAATATGCTCCGTTTGTCAGAATATTACGGAAAATGACCCTTGCGATATTTGTGCTGACAGCGAGCGTGACGGTTCTATTATTTGTATTGTGGAAGATCCTTTGGATGTTTGGGCTATTGAAAAAAGCGGTAGCTTTTCGGGCCTTTATCACGTCCTGCACGGTGTGATTGCGCCACTTGAGAATATCGGGCCGGAAGAACTTAGGATTCGCCAGCTTTTGCCAAGACTCAAAGACGGTAATGTGAAGGAGGTAATTTTAGCAACAAACCCTTCAATGGAAGGGGAGGCCACGGCTATGTATATTCAGCGCCTGATTGGTCCTTTAAAAATTAAGACCACGCGTATTGCGAGGGGAATCCCGATTGGAGCTGAGCTTGAATATGCCGACGAAATAACTGTTAGGCGCGCTTTTGAGGGCAGAAAAGACTTCTAAATACGACGTATCAAAAGTATCAGAGGTATCAAGTGTATCAAAAGGGCTGGGAAAGTTTTAGCATTTGATACGTTTGAGATCTTTGTCCCCTTTGTCACATTAATCTTGTACAATTAAATTATGGACTCCTCAGGCAAAAGCCCGTCGCAGGCTTTGAATGATCTTGATTTGGAAACAGTTAGCAAGATGCCGATAGGTGGCTCGGGTAATCCTGTTGCCGACGAATTCAGGAAGATCGGCAAAGCGGCCATTTCGCAATTGTTCGGCAGGTCCTCTCAGGGATTACCCCAAGCACAGAGTGATTCTGACATCGCCAAAATGAAAAATGACGATGACGAGTTCAGTGAGAGGGAATATATAGAACTGCGCCAGAAAGTCCAGGCGATATACGATGAATATAGGGCGAAAAAGAAAAAAGAGGAAGAAGATGAGAAAAAGGAGGAAGAGCAAAAGAAGGCAAACCAGCTTGCAAGGTTATATGAAATGCGCAAAGGGCCTATTGGCGCCGATGTGAAGACTGCGGTTAGTAAAGGTAGTGCGGAAACCGGTAGAAACTGGGGCGCGGAATGACTTAAACTGCCTTTTGGATTAAAATTGGAGAGATGCTCAAGCTTTATAATTTTCTATCCCGCAAAATTGAAGAATTTAGTCCAATTGGTGATGTGGTTGGTTTATATACCTGCGGCCCAACGGTTTACAACTTCGTGCATATCGGCAATTGGCGCACCTTTGTTTTTGAGGACATTTTAAAGCGTACTCTGCTTTTTGACGGTTACAAAGTTAAGCATGTAATGAATATTACGGACATTGACGACAAAATCATCAAAAAGGCTGTTGAGGAGAGAATCCCTATAAATGAACTGACAAAAGAATACACGGACGCTTTTTTTGCGGATTTGGGCAGACTGAATATTTTAAAAGCCGACGAATATCCGCAGGCAACCGAGCATGTAGAAAGTATGCTTAAAATTATCGGCAAGTTGGTTGAGCGTGGTTTAGCCTATGTAAAAGACGGATCTGTCTATTTTTCTATTGCCAAGTTCAAAGGTTACGGGAAACTCTCGGGGACAAACGTAAAAGGCGTCAAGGCCGGTGCGCGGGTGGATGTTGATGAATACGACAAGGATAACCCGCAGGACTTCGTTTTATGGAAAGCATCTACAGGAGATGCCAAAGCACGCCATGAGGCTTTTGATTCGCCTTGGGGGGTTGGCAGGCCGGGTTGGCATATTGAATGTTCTGCGATGAGTACTCAGTACCTCGGAGACACTTTTGATATCCACACAGGAGGCGTGGATTTGCTTTTTCCGCATCACGAGAATGAAATTGCCCAAAGCGAGGGTGCAACCGGTAAAAAATTTGTAAATATTTGGATGGAGGGGGAACACCTTTTGGTAAATGGGGAAAAGATGGCCAAAAGACTTGGAAATATTTTTACCCTTGGTGATGTTGCCAAAAAGGGTTTTGACTCTATGGCCGTACGGTATTTGTTTCTGACTGCACATTACAGATCAAAATTAAATTTCACTTGGGAGAGCTTGGAAGCAGCGCAAAATGCGCTTCTGAACTTAAAAAGAGAAGTTTCAACTTGGGATGATCCAAAGATAGGGTGTGCCGAGTTTGAAGGTAAGTTCAAAGAGGCCGTAAGCGATGATTTAAATATGCCGAAGGCACTTTCTATTTTTTGGGAAATGGTAAAAAGTGATTATCCAACTTCTGCCAGGCACCAATCTGCTTTGGTTATGGATGAAGTGCTGGGCCTTGGTCTTAGCGAGGTTAAAAGGGCGCAGCTACCAGATGGGGCGCAGGAGCTTATCAATAAACGTGAAGAACTTCGGAAGAAGGGCGATTTTGCCGGTTCCGACAAGATTCGTGAACAGTTGGCGGGGATGGGTGTCGAAGTGGAAGATACACCTGACGGCCCTAAGTGGAAGGTGACTTTAGGCAATTAGATGATTGAGTTAGTTAAAGTTAAAGATAAAAAAGAAGGGCAAGTTAAGGCCCATGATCTGCTTCGCGATCTTGTGGACAAGGAGACATTGCTTGCGCTTTCCGGCGGGACCTCGATGGATTATCAGGCGATGTTGGTTGAGCCCCCACTTCGCCAAGGCTTCGAGGGGCAAGCTGGTGATGTTGTGCCCGGTGCAATTTGTGTTGTGGATGAGCGTTACGGCGAACCTTTCCACGAAAACAGTAATGAACTTTTAATGAAAAATGCCGGAATAAAAGACTTTGCAGACAAGAAGTGTATTGAAAGCCATAAAATATTAAGAGGCAATGGATTTTTGGAAACTGCTAGGGCATATGAAAAAGAAATGGAGGGTTTGTTTTCGCGTTTTGCCAAAAAAGTCGGAGTGATGGGTGTTGGTGACAATTTGCATACGGCAGGCATTTTTCCGTATAGTGTTGCGGCCAAAAGTCCTAATTTTGTTGAAGCTGAGGAAGTCGAAGACAAGTTTCCACTAAGAATTACGATCACTTTGCGTGCCCTAGGCGAGTTTACTAATTTTGTGGTTATGATGTTTGGTGATGGCAAAAGGGAAGCTGTAAAGCGTATGTTGAGCGAAGACGAGAACGATATGCAAAAATATCCGGCTGTGTTTTATAGAAAATCAAAAATAAAGAGCTATTTGATAACTGATCAAAATTGAAGATGCTTTATTTTTTTGAGTATTTCCTCGTGTACTTCACCGTTAGACGCGAGAATAAAAGAGTTTGAATTATCAAAATCTTTTCCACGCCAGTCTGTAATTTTGCCTCCAGCAGCTTCGAGTATTGCGATTCCTGCGGCATGATCCCAGAGCTCATCCCCCGAAGCAATAAATGCTTCAGCAGAACCTTTGGCTACATAGCATAGTTCAAGAGCTGTTGATCCAAACTTCCTAAGGGCACAAGTTTTTACAAATGTTTGCGTTATTTTATTGGAAAGTTCCCTGTCTTCTGGTCCATAACCGTGGTTTACAAACATAACGCTTTCATTTGATAATCTCTTTTTAGAGGCTAAAATAGGTGAATTATTAAGAAAAGCCCCTGCGCCCATCTCCCCGAAGAACAGCTGATCTGTTAATGGGTTGTTTAGAACGCCCAGAATAGGTTTGTTATTGTTGATGAGAGCAATAGAAACGCCGATTAGAGGAATTCCGCGGGAATAACTTGTAGTTCCATCGAGTGGATCCACCGCCCAGAAAATTTTATTATCCGGCATTTGATTTTTAGTTTCTTCAGCCAAAATTGGATAACTAGAATTTCTCTGAAGAATTTCAATAATTGCTTTTTCTGATTCCTTATCGACTTCCGTTACCACGCCCTTTCCTTCTTTTTCTAGAATTTCTTGAATGTTGCCAAAGGCATTTTTGATTATTTCTCCCGCTTTTTTGGCTGATTCTAAAGCAGTTGCTAAATCATTAGAAATATTTTTCATGCCTCGTGATTATAGCATTTAGTATTGAATAATAATTAGAAAACAGTAATAATTGGTTCTAATGAAAATCGGATTTATCGGTCTCGGAAAAATATCAGCCTTTCGACTTTGTCGAAATCTCATATTTTGCCCAAATTGGAGGATGCAATGAAACTGGGTTTCGTTGGTTTGGGCAAAATGGGCAACAGGATGGTTTCTAAACTTCTGGAAGAGGGGCATGAGGTTGTGGTTTGGAATAGGACGGAAGAGAAAATTTCAAATTTCAAA
>CAYTEJ010000046.1:0-315 GCA_964436835.1 uncultured Gammaproteobacteria bacterium
GCCTGTTTAGTTCCAAGCGCTTTTCCCTTTCTTCCGGAGTACTTGCAGGCATACCTTCAATCAGCGCATTTGCCCTCTGAATAAACGGGCCCAATTCTTCAGTACCAACTCCGCTATCCTCAACAAAACTGTATAAACTTGAAAGGTTTTTGGGCACATCTGCCCAGTCCGCAGGCCTTTGAGTAAGTTGACTTACGCGAACGGCATCTATCATCCTCTGGTAATACCTTGTTGCCCTCCATTCCCTAATTCCAAACGCATCTTCCGGCTTGATCATCCCAATAATCTCTCTTGTTGCCGTATCCAGATCGCGCC
>CAYTEJ010000046.1:325-5417 GCA_964436835.1 uncultured Gammaproteobacteria bacterium
TAATATAGTAATTGGCTCTTTCGGTTATGTCGCCAACAGTAGCTGCCTGTTGATCAATACTTAAGTTCTCATACAACTTAGTGAAATAGTTATCCGCTTGCCTCAAAAGATTTTTATCTCGATTCTTAAAAGGCTGAATAAACCTTTCTAGATTATCCTTACCACCAAAAGCGTTCTCAAGTTTTTCACTATGCTTCGAGCCCCTGACTTGTTTTTCGTACTCATTTATTGCACGGCTCACCTCAAAAACATACCGATAAACATTCACTTTCTCCCCTGAAACAGAAAGGTCTCCAGCCGATAAGTCTTCTATTTTTATAGAAGTTAGGTGTTTCACTGAGGCCTTTGCTTTATTAACAACACCAAGAAGTTCAGCTTTACGGTTTTGCCACTTTACAGTACTCTCATCCAAATCAATCAGGTCCCCCAAAATCTCTCTGACTTTGGTGGTAGTTTCAAGCAATTCTTCAGCCGGTGGAGTGCCTTCCGGTGTCTCTCCCACATATTTATCTATTCTTTTCGTAAGAAGATCTCTGACCATTTCGACATCAGGATTGGTAGCATCTAGCTTACCCCCAAGGATTGCGTCAATCATATTCCTTTCAATTGTCTGGAAGTCTTTAAATCTGGCGGCAGGACTGGATCTTTTGAGCGCCCTTTTCATCTCCCTGAGATACATCTGAGCTTCGGCAACTACTGTATCTGGGTCCAACTCTTCAATTTCCTCGTCAATAGTTTTAGCTCCGCCGGCAATTTTTCTCTTTTCAATCTGCTCAACAACAACACGTTCTCCAATTTCCTCGGGCGTCAAAATCTCCTCGTCACCGCTTCTTGCTTTTTTGACTTCCTCAAGCGCTACTGCTTTTGCAGCACTCTTGTTCCCTTCTTTTTCGTGCGCAAAATCAGATGCTTCCGGCTCGGCAACTTTCACTTTCGGCAGAGCTAGCTGCATTGCAGCTAATACCTCATGATCCTTCAAACCCTCAACAACATTCGCACCAAGTCCAGCCCTCCCGAGAAAGCCCCTCATATCAGTAAGCTCCACATCAAAAACTCTGACCTTATTTTCCCGGTCAGTATCCCTTAGGGAATTAATAGTTCTGGAAAAACCCCAGACATCACCAAATGGAACCTCAATCGGTTGCCTGCCTGTAGTAGCAGCATCTAATAATCCATTGATTCTGCCCAAAAAAGTATTAGGGTCGCGAAGAAGTTCTCCTCTATTTCTTTGTGTTGGCCGCCCTTGAACATCGTGGCGCAAACCCCGATCTGTATTATCTATTTGTGTCGGTTGCGACTCCAGTCGTGCAGATTTATCACCTGGCATGGCAAAAGCCCCCTCACCTTGAGCGTAGCTGTTTTGGCCACCATATGCAAGAATTTGCTCGTTCATGTTGGGGGTAGTTTAGAAGGTAACTGGCAAATTAGCTTGATTTCTACCTAACAAGTAGCTTACAGCCTTGTTTAAGCTTATAATTGTTTTGTTGTATTAGTTGCAAAGGTAACAAAGGAGCCGAAGGAGCCGGATGTTTAGAGATAAAACAGAAAAAGGCTATCATAAATTGCTAGTATGGAAAAAGGCAAGGGAATTTGTATCATTAATCTACATTACAAGCACTATTTTTCCAAAATCAGAAGGGTTCGGTTTGACAAGTCAAGTAAGGCGAGCCTCAGTTTCCGTAGTCTTAAATATTGTTGAGGGTTATAGAAGGAAATCTACTAAGGAATTTATTCGTTTCATCGACATTGCCCAAGCATCCTTAACAGAAGTCGAAGCAATACTCGAAATTTCTTTAGATCTAAAATATCTAAGTGGGGAGAAATACATCGAACTTGAAGATAAACGCTCAGAATTGGCATTCCTGCTAAATTCCCTGGTAAAATCACTTAGAAAAAACCTAAAATGAACACCTTTGGCTCATCCGGCTCTTCTGTAACATCTGTAACCTTTCACCTATGAAAATATTTGAGAGTGAGTTCCCCACCAACTACCGCCAGGAGGAAATTAAAAAAATCCTGGATTATGTTGTAGTTGGTAAATTCTGCCAGGTTGTCTGCATTCCCGGCGCCGGCAAAGCTACAGTACTTAGGCTCCTTGCCCACAACCGCGACCTCTTAAAATTTCACCTCCAGGAGAAAGAGAAATCGCTGCGTTTTATTTATCTCAACTTCTTTGAGCTTGCAAGCTTCGAGGAAGCCCAAATCGCCAAATTTATGCTTCTTGCCCTTGACCTTAAGCCTCAAAGCCAAAACGACCATCTCGTACTCACAAAACAGTTAAACGAAACAGTTAATAAACTGGCAGGCCAGGGACAAACAGTAGTTTTTCTTTTTGACCACTTCGACGAACACCAAAACCGCCTTCCCAGATCGTTTTTCCAAACGCTAAAAAGCCTCAAGAGCCTTGCCAAATATAAATTTTCGGCAGTTTTTGCAACAAGAAGGGATCTGGTTAACCTTGTTGACGAAGATATTCTCAAAGATTACTGGGACTTCTTTGTAGGTAATACAATCTATCTAAAAATCTTAGATGTCAGCGCACTCAATTATCTGTTTTTACAAATTGAAAAGGTGTTCGAAAAAAAGCTTACTCCGGACCAGAAAACGAAGATAGCTAAAATAGCCGGCGGGCACGCGAAGCTAACGAAAATAATAGCTGAACTCGTCTTAGGCCAAAAAACAGCACCAGAGCAGGAAAATTTATTGAAATACCAACAAATACAGGCATCACTTTATGAAATATGGTTATTTTTGACAGGCGTTGAGCAGCGTGAGCTTTACTTGCTTTCCCAAAGCGAAAAACCCCAAAATACTCCCGAATCACATTCCCTCCGGGAAAATCTCATAAATTTCGACCTTATAAGACCAAAAAACCAATCAAATCAATCTAACAATCTAACAATCCAACAATCTAACAATTTTGTCTTCACTATTCCCATTTTTGAAGAATTCGTAAAAAACACTACACCAAATACCCATGAGGAAATTACCTATAATCCCCAAAACCGCGAAATAAAAAAAGGGGCAAGCATTATTTCGGAATTGCTCTCGCCCCAGGAATATAGGCTTCTCGAATTCTTAATTCAAAATCAGGGTACTGTTATTGGGCGGGACGAAATAATTTCAGCAGTCTGGCCACAAACTCAAGTTGCAGAAGCGATTTCAGACGAGGCCATTGATCAGATGGTTTTTAGGTTAAGAAAAAAAATCGAGGACGAGCCGGCTACACCAAAATATATCTTAACCGTCAAGGGCAGGGGCTTAAAATTTGAGCCTTAGCAAAGGTCAGGCCTTAACTTGGACAATTCTTGACAAAGGCCTGACCTTATTCATGCCATACCGATATACCGATTCTACCAACCATACCGACCTATAGACTTACAGACTTACCGACCCACCGACTTACTGACCCTACCAACCTACCGCTTGCCCTTCCGAAGCTCTGCTCTGCAGAGCGAAGGGGAGATTTTACCGACACACTATATCGCACCACGTCACAAACTTTTGTGAAAATTTGCAAAAATTGAGGCTAGCCGAACCTCTTTCCCCCTCTTGTTTCATGTGTTATGTTTGCTATAGCAAACAGGTTACTAGGTTTTTAGGTCATTGGGTCATCAGGACGAAAAACAAGAACCCGGCAACCTAGACACCTCATAACCTGTATATGGGTAATTATGAAAATCTAGACATATGGCAAAAAGCGCACAAGCTAACAATTAAGATCTATATGTTAACAAAGCAGTTACCAAAAGTTGAACTTTTCGGCCTAGTAAGCCAGATAAGACGAGCCGCCGTATCGGTAGAATCAAATATCGCAGAAGGGGAATCAAGATTTTCAAATGCCGACAAGATAAGGTTTTTTATTGATGCCAGAGGGTCTGCGGCAGAAGTAGAAACGCAGCTGTTGATAATCAGCGACTTATACGCAAAATCTTCCGCAGAATCACTTAAACTGCGCGAAGAGTATACATATCTCAGTAAACAAATAAACAGTCTTATTAGTTATAGGAGGAAAACCTGATAACCCGGCAATCTGAATACCTGACAACCTAATTATGGAGCAACATCCTGTCCCGCAACATATTGCGTCCTTTGAATTCAAGCTTTTCGGCAACTTAACTGCCCGCCAGTTTATAACACTTATCTTTCCGCTTTCAATAGCAACCCTTGTTTACTTTTCTTCCCTACCGCTTTTAATCCGCCTGCCGCTTACACTGACAATTGGCATCTTTGGGGCTTTTATCGCTCTCGTCCCGGTCGGCGGGCGCTCATTCGATAAGTGGATCATCGCATTTATAAAGGCGGTTTCCGCCCCAACCCAAAGGGTTTGGGTCAAAGAAAAACGGATACCAGAATTTTTGAGTATCGTCACAACCCCTCCCCAAAAAGAATTGAAAATCCCCCAGGAAATTACCGAAAAGGGCAGAGAACGGATGATGGCCTATTTAAGGTCACTACCTAAGGAAAATGTTAGTTCTCTAGACGTTAAAGAACAACTGGCCTTAGACAGGCTGGGTTTCCCGGGCGGGGAATTAGGTGGGGGTAACCTGCCGCCTGCAATCCTCTGGCAAACAAGCCCCTGGGAAGACAAATATGTAGCAATCGGCCAAGGCGAATCCGGCTATCTCCTTGGTTCACTCCCTCAGGTAAACGGGCCGCTTGAAGATATCTCCGGCTCCCAAATAGCTCCGGTTCATGAACCTGAGCTTAGGCCTCAAGTCCAAAAGCAAAAAGGGGTCAATGTTCCAACTACCCTTACCAGGGTTAAAATACAGTCTCAAGCCAAGCCTTACACGATTTCCGGTATCGAAAAAAGGCTCGAACACCACCCGCAGGAAATAATCGATCTGGTCAGGCCCAGTGCCCACCTGGCATCGGAAACCAACTATTCTCTGGATAACGTCATCCCCATAAAAATATCGGCTGACCAAGTCAGAATGGTCCACGGCGTCGGCAGCACCAGGGTCCGCAAACTTCACTTTGCACCACCTGTCAATTTTGACCTTTCAAAACTGCCAATTAGGGGTGAACGTAGATTCGATATCTCAGACGAACTCAAAAGAAGGTTTCACTTTGAGGACAACGCACCGGA
>CAYTEJ010000046.1:5427-8423 GCA_964436835.1 uncultured Gammaproteobacteria bacterium
CGCACCGGATGTTGTTCTCCCGGTTCTGGCAGCAAAAGAGCAGGCGGCGCCCAAATCCCCTCCACCTGTAGTCGCCCACCCTAAACCGGTACCCACAAATCCCGGGTTCCAGTATCCAAATATTTCCCATACTAAACTTGCACCCAAAACCCAAACTCAACAAAAAGCGACTAGCCAGGATTATTCCAAGTTTTCAATATCCGATAAAGATCAAGACCGGACAAAAGCAGCTGTCGCCCAACAGGCACAAATAATTCCCTTAACTGACACACCAAATGTACTTTCGGGTCTGGTTACAGACGAAAAAGGTAGCCCAATTGAGTCTGCCGTTCTTGTCGTACGCGACGAAAGCGGTATCCCGGTTAGGGCTCTAAAAACCAATAAATTAGGCCAGTTTCTTTCGGCAACCCCCCTCTCAAGCGGAACCTATACAATAGAAGCGGAAAGCGATATCGCCTCATTTAAGCATCTCTCAATTAACCTTACAGGACAAATATTGCCTCCGATTGGAATCCGCGGAGAAAGGATAAACTAAATGGCTCAAGCTGCCCAGAAAATCAAAGCCTCAACCCAACAGCACCTTGATATCGAAGACATCACCGAAGACTTAGTCATCTTAAAAACCGGCTGGGTTGCCATGGTCCTTTCAACTACTGCTGTCAACTTCGATATTCTCTCGGAAACTGAACAGGATGCCACAATCTTTGCTTATGGTGCCCTTTTGAATTCCCTGACATTTCCAATACAAGTCTTGATCCGCTCCAAAAGGGCCGATATCACGGCCTACTATCAACACCTGGTTGAGTCCGAAAAGAACCAGCAAAACCCGGATCTTAAACGCCAGATCCAAAATTATATGGACTTTGTCCAGTCAACTGTCCAGCAAAAAACCATCCTGGATAAACGTTTTTACCTGGTCCTCAGTTATTCTCCGCTAGAACTCGGCCTTGGGGGTATTAAAAGGCCACCCGACAAAAGCAAGAATAAACAAGTTCTCGTCCAGGACGCCAAAGTTGCCCTCGCACCAAAAAGAGACCATCTAATTAAGCAAACTGCAAGGCTTGGACTAACCACCAAGCAACTTACGACAAAAGAAATTATCGAGCTTTTTTATGACATCTATAACCCGGCCCCAACCGGCACCCAGAGAGTCATTCTGGATTCTGCCTCATATACAACCCCTATGGTTGAACCCGCACTTGAAGTCCCTACACCAGCCCCCAACAAACAACCGGAGCAAACATACACCCAACCAGCCACAAGTCCCGGAGGCCCCGCACAAACGGCTTACGCTGATTCTCTTCCGAACATTAACCAGCAATCGACACAAGCCCCCTCCCAGGATGAGGCACTCAAAAATTTAAAGGACGCAACTGCCAAAGCAGCACAGTCAATAAGAGGCGAACAGCAACTAAACCCGACAAATCAACAAGCAAACGTCCCCACAACCTAACATGAACATCGTCAACATCTTTAAGTCCCAACCCAAAAGTCCTGAAAAGTTATTAACCGATAAAGAAAAACAGTGGGCAGAAAGCCTTTCCAAGGGTGTAGTTTCTGTAAAAGATATCATCGCCCCACCGGCAATTGAAGTTGATTTTGACTACATCAAAATCGGCTCAACCTATTACCGGACCTTGTTTGTTGTCGGCTATCCAAGATACGTTCAGGCCAACTGGCTTTCACCGCTTATCAATTTCGTCCATACGCTTGAAATTTCTATGTACCAATATCCGGTCGAAGCCAAAGGTGTCCTTGACGACCTTAAGCGCAAAGTTACTGAAATGGAGGCAACAATTGCCTCCGACATTCAGCATGGCCACGTCCTCGATCCTGCAGTCCAAGCAGCCCTTGAAGATGCCCAGTTTCTGCAGGATGAATTGGTCAGAGGCCAGGAGCGTTTCTTCCAATTCGGGCTCTACGTCACCATCCCCGCAGACAGCAAAGAAGAACTTGATACCGTTTCCAAACAGGTCGAATCTACAATGGGCGCCCTGCTTCTGGTTCCAAAACATGCCACTTTGCAAATGGAAGACGCCTTCAAAACCACTCTTCCCCAGCAAACTGACCACCTGTATATAACCAGAAACATGGATACAACCTCCCTTGCAAGTACGTTTCCGTTTATCTCCTCGTCCCTGACTTCCAGCACAGGCATTATGTATGGCATTAACGAACACAATGGCTCTCTGGTTATCTTTGACCGCTTCACCCAGGAAAATGCCAACTCGGTAATTTTTGCCAAATCCGGAGCCGGAAAATCATACCTGGTCAAACTGGAAGCCTTAAGGTCTCTGATGTTCGGCACCGAAATCGTCGTCATCGACCCGGAAGAAGAATATAAAAACCTTTGCCAGTCTATAGGCGGCGAATACATAACCTTTAGCTTTGATTCACCCGCAAAAATCAACCCCTTTGACCTTTCCGGTGTTTACGAAGAAGGCGAAAACGAACTGGGATTAAAAATTCTCTCCCTTCACGGCTTTTTTAAAGTTGTCATGGGCAATATGTCTCCTTCTGAAGACGCCGTTTTAGATAGAGCATTAGTTGATACATACAGACAAAAGGGTATAACCCCGGACCCCGCAACCCAGAAAAACGAACCGCCTCTCATGGAAGATCTTTATAAGGTCTTACTAGGTATGGAAGAGGAAGAAGCCAAAAGTCTCGCAGACCGAATCGAAAAGTTTGTCAAGGGTTCTTTAATTGGCATTTTCAATCAGCAATCAAATATTGACCTCAGAAACACCTTTACAGTCTTTTCGGTAAAAAGCCTTGAGGAAGAACTTAGGCCAATCGCTATGTACCTGATTCTGGACTTCATTTGGACCAGGATCAAAAACGACGTCAGAAAACGCCTTTTAATTGTCGACGAGGCTTGGTATATGATGCAGTTTCCGGACAGCGCCACCTTCCTTTACTCGGTCGCCAAGCGGGCCCGCAAATATTATCTGGGCCTAACCACAATCTCTCAAGACGTCGAGGATTTTCTTAAT
>CAYTEJ010000047.1:0-8308 GCA_964436835.1 uncultured Gammaproteobacteria bacterium
ACAAACATTGTCCTGCTCCCTCAAGTTTTATACAGATATGTAAAGATATTGTTAACTACGCATGGATTAGTTTTGGCAACAGCTTCTTTTGAATTGATATCAACAATATTTGCATTTGTGATTCTTATATTGGCAACTAAAAAACTAAAAAGGGAGTGGCTTATTTTTAGTTGGCTTGCGATACTTGTGCCCACTTTAACCGGAACGTTTACCTCGATGCCGAGATACATCCTGGTGGCTTTCCCGATATTTGTATATCTTGCCCTTATCAATAACGTTTATATAAAGCTAATAATTGTGGCGATCTCTCTTAGCTTACTGGTAGTCACAACAGCTCTTTTTACGCAAGGTTATTGGGTAGCCTAATATAGTTAGCTGTGATATCATCTTTTCATGGGTTTCATCCGCTTATTAATTGCAAGCGTTACTCTTAATGTGACCGCAAACATCCTGTTAAAAAAAGGTGTTATGTCATTTGGAGGGATAAGTGCCAGCAAAGCTGAATTGCTGACCAGCCTGACGAAGGCGGCTTTTAGCCCCTTCATTATAGGGGGACTTGTGCTGTATGGACTCTCTTTTGTGATTTGGCTTCGCGTTTTGAGCTTTAATGACCTTTCACGCGCTTATCCGATTTTCGCAAGCGTGGTGTTTTTAATGACCACTCTAGGGTCAATTAAATTTTTAAACGAAGACGTATCGGCGATGAGGTTTGTAGGCATCATAGTCATGCTTGCCGGAATCTTTATAGTTGCCCGGTCTTAAACTTCTTATCATTTTGTGGTTCAATATCACAGCTAGTAATGTTTACCTACAAAAGTAAAATCGCCGTAACTGGCGGCGCTGGATTTATCGGATCTAACCTTGCAAATAAACTGAATAGTCTCGGCCAAAAAGTCTACGTTATTGACGATCTTTCAAGAGGCAAGAGGGAATTTTTAGATAATGGTATAGATTTAGTTGTAGCTAAAGTGGAGTCAAAAAAAACAGAAAGTTTCTTAAGAAAAATTAAGCCTGAATATATTGTGCATTTGGCAGCCGAGTCTAGTCTTGCCAAGTCCATGAAGGATCCCGGGTCCGATCTCGAGAAAAACCTGTTTCCAATAGTGCCATTGCTGGATATATCCCGGGAAATCAAAATTAAAAAATTCGTTTTTGCCTCCTCGGCTGCTGTATTTGGAATAACCAACAGGTTACCGGTCGATGAATCTTGCAGGAAAGAGCCTCTTTCACCTTACGGTTTAAGTAAACTTACTTGCGAATATTATTTGGAGTACATAAACAGGCATTTTAACTTGCCTTATACTACATTAAGGTTTGCAAATGTGTATGGTCCAAATCAGAATTCAACTGCAGAAGGAGGCGTAGTTGCGATTTTTATATCAAAAGTTTTGTCCGGCGGAGTGCCCGTAATTTATGGTGACGGAGCGCAAACAAGAGATTTTATTTATGTTGAGGATACGGTTGATGCCATAATCGCATCGCTTTTATCAGACACGTCCGGAGATTTTAACGTGGGTACAGCCAAAGAAACATCCATAAATCAACTCTTAGAGGTTATATGTTAAACCACCGGAAAAAGTGCATTTGCAAAGTATGAAGCTGGGCAGGAGTTTGGCGTAATAAAAAGTGCCCTTTCGTACGAAAAAATCGAAAGTCAGCTAAAATGGAAACCGAAAGTTGAGCTTAAAAAGGGAATTAGGTTGACAATTGATTTTATAAATAACAAAGCAGGATGAAAGTTTTAATAATCGTTCCCGCCTACAACGAACAGCAAGTAATTGGTAGAGTACTGGACGATTTAAAGGCGGCCAAAATTGAAGGGATGGAAAAAGAAATTGTTGTTGTAGACGACGGATCGTCAGACAATACCAAAGGCGAAGCCAAGAAACGTGGAGTAACTGTTTTAACCCATATCGTAAACAGGGGCTTGGGTGGTGCTTTGGGTACAGGCTTAATTTACGCAAGGCTTACTAATGCCGATTTCGTTGTGACATTTGATGCAGATGGTCAGCACCAAAGCGAAGATGTAAAAAAAGTAATAGCTCCCTTAATAAAACATAAAGCCGATGTGGTAATCGGTTCCAGAATGCTCACAAAAGGTGGAATGTCAATTGATCGCAAAATTATAAACCTTGCAGCAAACGTGGCAAATTACTTATTGTGGTCTATCTGGATAACAGATACTCAGTCCGGCTTAAGAGCTTTTTCAAAAGAAGCAGTAAAAAAAATTGAAATCAAAATGAACAAAATGGAAGTTTCAAGCGAGTTTTTAAAAGAAATAGGGCGCCATCACCTAAAGGTTGCCGAAGTGCCAATTAAAGCAATTTACACTCAATACTCGAAGTCTAAAGGACAGAAGAATGCAAATGCTATCAATGTTTTAGTAAAATTACTTGTATATAAATTTGCGGACATAAAATGATAATTACCAAGCTTTTAATTACAATCTTTGTCTTCTTTGCACTGTCCAGGCTAGTGCTTAGATTTAAAGAAGGGAAAGTACCGCTTGTAGCGTTAATAGGATGGTTTTTATTATGGTCTTCAGTGGAATTAATTGTCTGGATTCCTGCTGTCACAAGCAGCGTGGCCCAAATACTTGGAATTGGAAGAGGGGCAGACCTCATAATCTATAGTTCGATTATTATCATCTTCTATATGATTTTCAGGATTTATGTGAAGTTTGAAGATATGGAAAGGCAAATTACCCAAATTGTACAGACTATTGCCCTTAAAAAGCTGCCCGGCAAATCTGACAAGAAATCTTCGAAATGAAAATATTGCTTGTAACTGAATTTTTCCCGGTCGGGAAAGATTTAAAATTTTCCGGAGGTGTTGAGGCAAGAACATTCTTCGTTGCCAAACATCTGGCCAAAAGACACCATGTAACTATTATCACAAGCAGGGTCAAGGGATCACAAAAGAGCGAAAATATGTTTGGTTTTCAAATCCTTCGCGTAGGCAACCAAAGGAGTTACGTTGCCGCAGCGAGTGACCTAATTGCAAGGGTTAAATTTACCAAAGACGCAATATCAGTCGGCAAAAATTTGCCTGTAGATGTTGTAGAAGGAACCAACTATATTTCCCACTTCATTGCAAAACGTATTGCCACCCATCAAAAAATTCCTGTTGTATTTTGGTATCCGGATGTTTGGATCGGATCATGGTTTAAGAATGCTGGGGCAATAGGAATCTTTGGTGAAATATTAGAGCGAATGAATCTTGCACTCGGAGCAAATGCTTATGTAGTTATTTCAAAACAAACCGAAAACAAACTTAAAAAGTTTATAAAAGCCAAAGCTAACGTTATTTACTGTGGAGTAGATATAAATGAATTTAAAGTTAGGTCTAAAAAATTTTCAACTCCTACAATAATTTGTGTTTCGAGGTTAGCGAAGTACAAAAACATTAAAACACTGATACTCGCATTTGCTTACCTTACAACTAAGCTAAAAAAAGTTAATTTAATAATTATTGGAAGGGGCCCTCAAGGCAAGGCGCTTAAAAAATTAACAAAAGCACTTAATCTTGAAGGTAAAATTAGATTTTATTCAAACCTCCCGCGTCTTGAACTGGTAAAACTGTATAAATCTTCTCATCTATTTTCCTTGCCAAGTGTTGTGGAGGGTTTTGGGATTTCTACGATTGAGGCTGCTGCATCGGGTTTGCCTTATGTTAACAGTGATATCGACATCCAAAAAGAGGTTACCCAAAACGCAAAAGGGGGGTTTTTAGTTAGTCCCGGCGATCCTTTAATGTTTGCAGAAAAATTCTCAGATTTATTGACTAATGAAAACCTATACCAGGGAAAAATTAAGGAAGCCATGAATCTTGCCAAAAACTACAATTGGGAAAAAATTGCCAGAGAGACAGAAGCAGTCTATAAGTCGGTTTTATATTCGCTCGCAGAACGCCATGGACAATTAGTCCATGGATGAATGCGAGAGAGCGAATACATACTTTCAAGACTGGGAAGTGTCTGCTCGCTCATGTAAACTATGAAAGATAAGACCGGAGCCTTTCAGGCTCGAAAGTTTATGAGAATTGCAGTTATAATCGACACCTGGTTTCCATTTGTTGGCGGTGGCCAGATTAATGCTTGGGAAATTTCAAAAAGGGTAGCTCAATACGGCGACGAAGTCGAAATAATTACAAGAAACTGCGGCAAGGATAACCTTCAAAAGCATAAAAATTTAAAGGTAACCAAGCTAGGCAAATTGTCGAAAGCCGATGATGACTTATCTAGGTTAAAGTATCTTTTGCAGGCGCTAGTTTATATCACCCGAAACGATTTTGACTTAGTAGTTGCCCATGCTTTTCTTCCCGGGTTAGTTGCCAGGTTATTGATGGTAATCAAGAAAAAACCGGCAATTTTAGTAGTTCATGGTACATCTATCGGTACAAATTTGTTAAAAGGTTTCAAAGGATGGCTCGAAAAGTTCATATCAACCCAGATAGCTTACTCTGCACAAATAACCGTATCAAGAGATTTTTTAAAACTAAAAAATGTCAACAAAAGCATTGCATATATTCCAAACGGTGTTAATCCGCGTTTTCTCAAGCTTTCAGGGCCAGCAAAACGCTCGAAAAACGAACTCCTTTTTGTAGGTCGTCTTCACCCTCAAAAAAACTTAGGTAATCTTGTAGAGGCTATTAATTTGCTAGCTTTAGAAAAATTTCAAGTGAAATTAACAATCGTAGGTGATGGACAACAAAAACATGAAATATTCGATTTGGTTAAGAAGTACAATCTCGAAGGAATGATCAACCTTGAAGGTGAAAAGACACCACCGGAGCTAGTTAATTATTACAACCGCTCGACGGCCTTCATACTGCCTTCAGTATACGAAGGCCAACCACTTACTTTACTGGAGGCTTGGGCGTCTAAAACGCCTGTCATTGTCTCTAAAACGGGCGACAACCCTTATTTAGTTAAAGAAGGCATAAATGGATATTTTATCGATAATCAAAGCAGCCCAAAAAGTATTGCCAGGGCAATTAAAAAGGCACTTGGCAATAAAAATTTAAATAAACTGGGCCAAAATGGCTATAATTTGGTCAAAGATAAATATACGTGGGATAAATCGGTAGAACTAACAAAAATGTTATACGAGAACTTAAAGTAATTTATCTTAAATAAAAACTAGGTGTTGATATATTTTAATCATGATATTTTAAAATAATCGAAACGCTCCCTTTAAATGTTTTAGTTTTCTTCTTATAAACGATTGTTCAAGAATTCCATAACAAAAACCTAAAAAGACCAACCAAATCACTATAAACTTGAAGTTTTTCGAAAATACGATAACGTTCTCCTTTTTATATTCGTTTTTCATATAGGTAAAAAAAGTTGACGAATTAGTTAAATACATCGTACCATCTGTACCTCGATTAAATAAAAATCCAGGAATGTCACCCCTATTTTTAATAATTGTCTTTGCATTTATATAGTATTCGCCTGAAAAATCTAAGGTAAAAGGTTTAGTCAAGAAATTGTTAATGAATTTTAACATAAGAATCGATGCGAAAAACAAATATAACAGGGTCTGATATTTATTTAGAAAATAGTATCTATTAAAAATTGAATCTAATATTAATAGTAATCCCTTGAATGTAAGAATTGAAGCAACCGGCATAGTGAAGGCTAAAATTGTTATTAGTTCATAATTCCATGGCAGGTTTCCACCAATTGACTGAGTTCTCAAAAGACTTAAAGTTAACAAAGTTAATGTGATCGGTAAGATTAATATTAACTTTCTACTTAATATGAAATATACTAATCCTCTTAAGAAAAAGATTATAATTACCGAATTAATAAATATGCTCTTTAATGACTGATTGAATAAAATGTCTCCGTCCAATCCCAAAAAATAGTAAGGGATTGACATTAAAAGAGTAATTATATTCTCAGGTAAATATCGAATATTTCTATCTACCGTTAAAGCGCTAAAATATATATGTCCATCTTTTATTAGCGTGTACATAAAAAATGGGAAAGTAATAATAAATACTGGAAAGATTAAAATAAGAAAACTTTTTAAGCTTAAAAAATAGCGACGTCTATCGAAATATTTTTCAATAAGAACCGCTATTATAAAGCCAACAGATATAGGCAATCCTAATTCCTTTGTAAGAGTAAGCAGGCTTAGCGATACACCTGTTAGGAATAAATGAAAGACATTTTTCGTCTTGGAGTACAGCAAATAAAAATAAATGCTCAGAAGATAAAAAATTAAAACTAAGCTATCAGCTTCAAAAGCTGACAACGAATATGTTTGTAATTTAGGAATAAAAACGACAAGGGAAGATGCCAGAAAGGCGATTGGCAAGGGCAAGAAGTTTTTAGACACCAAAAAGGTTATTGGGGCAATAAGTATTCTTACAATAAATATTGGTAAATATGCGCCTAACAGGTTATTACCAAATACTGACTGGCTTAACGCAAATAAAAATGGGAGAAGTGGAGCTCTAGCTTGTAATCCAATCTCTGTCGTGCCATAACCAACCAGCTGTTGAAATGAATATGAATGGTACAATCTAAAACTCTCTGCCAGGGAAAAGTATATAATTGAGTCTTTCGGAATCATATGTATAAATGAAACGGAAGGTGTAAGGCCAATTAAAAAGATCAAAACAAGGTAAACCCGGGACGAAAACATATTATGTGCACTATAATACATTATTACGAAAGTAATATTAACCTGTATGAGTAACAAATTAGTTTAGAAACCTTATTCTTAAAAAAATAATACAGCTGGGCAATTAAAAATTTGAAGGGATAATAATTTGTAATATATGAAATCAAAACCTAAAATTAGTGTTATTATGTCCGTTTACAACGGCATGCCATATCTTGGAGATGCAGTAAAAAGCATTCTAGGCCAATCATATAAAAATTTTGAATTTATTATAATTAATGACGCTTCAGTAGACGATACCTTAAAGTATCTAAAAGGGTTAAAAGATAAGCGTATAAAGATTATCAGCAACCCTAAAAATCTTGGGCTTGCAGCCTCCCTCAACGAAGCACTCAAAGTCTCCGGCGGAGATTATATTGCCCGAATGGACGCTGACGACATCAGTTTGCCCAGAAGGCTTGAAGAACAGTTAAGCTATCTCAGGCGCAACCCCCAAATCTCGCTATGTGGCAGTTGGGTGAACCTTATAAACGAAAGCGGAAAAGTAATAGGCCAAAAGAAATACCCGACAAGCGACCGGAAAATAAAAGATGCCTTAAAATGGTACCAACCAATTGTTCATCCTACGTTTATGGCAAGAAGCAGCTTTTATAGGGAGCTTGGTGGTTACAGAGAGAAATTTGACTACGCTGAAGATTATGAACTTTTAACCCGTGCTATGAAAAAGTATAAAATGACTAATATCCCCAAAAAGTTATTGCTGTGGAGGTTAGACGACGAAAGAAGATCAAGGAAATCAATGAAAAAAGTAGATATTGCAGATTTCAAAGTAAAACTTGAAATTTTAAAGAGTAATTATTTTGGAAAATCGTATTTAATCTACGTAGCCAAAAAGTTCATAACAACTTTTTTACTACCTACAAGCATTAAAGTTATTGTAGCCAAGAAATTAAAAACTGCATGATCAAAAGAGTAGTTGCCTTAAGTATAAAAAAGGCAGGCATATTGTCATCTGTTGCAATACGTCTTGTTAAATTAACCGGTAAAAGTAAAAACGCAATACATCCCAAACATTTAATCAAAGTTCAATCACCTTGGTATTCAAGGTACGTAAAAAAAACTGATACTATACTTGATATTGGTTGCGGGGTAGGCCAAGAGTCTATCATTTGCGCGAAATTGGCAAAGCAGGTAATTGGCTTTGATATTGATCAAAACAACATTAAAATTGCCAAAAATCTTGCTAAGGAAAACAAAATAAAGAACGTAGAATTTTCAGTCCATAACGCAGAAAACAAATTACCTTTTGCAAATAATAACTTTGACAAAATTTTAATTTTCGACGTTCTTGAACACCTAAAAAACAGAGAAAAGTCTATTAAAGAGGTAAAAAGAGTATTGAAAAAAAACGGGGAAATCTTTCTTTTGACTGATAACCCGGATACATCATGGAAAAAGTTTCAAAAATCAGCTGGGCTTTTTTACTATGCAGATGCCGACCATAAATATGAATACCCTAAAAAAGAAATTACTGAGCTGCTAAAAAATAAGGGTTTTCAGGTCGTATCTATTGAGCCGGATACTTACGACACACCGCTCAATCCCTTTATTGATCTCGCAGGCGGCCTTTCTCTCTCACTATACTTTCTACTTTCAAATTGGCGAAAGGAAAT
>CAYTEJ010000048.1:0-3524 GCA_964436835.1 uncultured Gammaproteobacteria bacterium
TGGGGTCAAAAGCGTTTGTAATCAGTGCTTTATTAATTCCTCCTGTTGCATGAAATCCTGCAGAGACTAAGACGTTCCACAATTGCACAACCCAATCAGCCAGGAATATTGAGGTGTTGGCAAGAAGAAAAGCTAGTCCTAGTTTTGGAAGTAGGTTTTTAAACTCTATTTCCTCAAAACCAAAAGTCGAAGCACTCATCAACTGAAATCCCAATAGGGCAACAACAAGGGCAAAAAGAGAATCAACAATTCCAACTATTACTAACCAAAAGTTAAAAATAACCGAGTTGGCAACAAGCGAAGGGGTTGTGGTCAGAAATGACAGGATTCCGTCAGTAAGGGGTTTAGTAGCACTTTGAACAATACTTGAGAGAAAACCTGAAATTGCATCAAGAAGAATTTGGGTTAACCCGTTTGAAGTAGTCGAAGGCACTATTGGAGTTAGGCTAATCGGTCCGGATGAGGCACTATTGATTGGAGTAATGAAGGCATTATTTAAAAGAGATGATATTACTCCGGCTCCCAGAACAACTACAAAACCAAGGAGCGCGTTTCTTATTGTCGTTTTGGCGTGCTCAAGGCTGTCAGGTTTTCCGGTAGATGTTATATAAGCGTATCCGCCTTTAATCAGAAAAAAGGTGCAAGCTAAGGAAGCAATAATAATTAAGACTGAAATGGTTTGGTTAGTAAAATCGGCAATTTCACTATTACTCGCGGCATAAGCCGAAGTAGTTGATGTTAAAAACAAGGCCACTGCGCCAAAACCAGTTAGTATTCTCATAACATTTAGGCTTTACTTTTTTGCCTTAGTGACCTGTGCCAAAAGCGCCGGTTGCAACCTGAGTGACGATATTGCTGATAACAAATGCTCCAAGTACAATTGCCAAACCGATTGCCGAATAGAAGATCGTCTTTTTTGATCTATCTAGTGATTCAGGATTTCCGGTACTGGTAATGTAGCTAAATCCGCCCCAGACGAAAAACCCTGTTGCCACAAGTGCTGAGAGGGTAACTAAGATTGCAATTACGCTTTGGATAAAGCTCGAGATTTTGGACACGTCTGCACTCTGTGCAAACGCCGGAGTTGCAACAATAAGAGATGTTACAAATAATGACTGCAATACAATAAGTTTTTTCATGCCTTCACCCCCTTTCGGTGGTTAAAAAACAAAAACCGTCCCCTTGGGGACAGTTTTAAGAACAAACAATATTTAACTAGCTCAATTTATATCAGAGTTAAAATTACAAGTCAAGGGGATTTACGACTGCGAATTTTCCGCTATAACAATCCAAAAGGAAAGTTCTTCTGTTTAATCCAGGCTTTTTTTGCTAAAATCAAGCAGAATAAAGTAATAAATATGGCATTAAAAAGCTTTAAAGTCCAACCTATAAAAGCATTAGGAGTAGCAGAATGCGAGAATGTACCCAAAATAATGGTAATAGCCGGTCCTAACGGGGTTGGTAAATCAACATTATTAGACGAGCTAAGATTACAAAAAGGAACGATATCTGACGACGGCACAAAGTTTCTGTATCAACCTCCCCACAGAGCACTAAGGAAAACCACAGTACAGCGAAGATGGCTATTTGGTGGTGCATTAAGACCTTACAGTGACTTATTGTCTGCAAATGAGGTTTCTGGGTATGAGGGTTTACAGATTCCGTTTCCTTCTCGTACACCAGATAATGTCGATGAAGCTGGATCGACGATTAAATATACTTTAGGAAAAATAGAAAACAGGCGTCAAAACACTTATGCAGAACTTGTTGATAAAGCCAAAAAGGAAAACAAAGATGTCAGCACCAAAGATTTACCAGATGTCTTTTCTCCAATTAAAGAACTAACTAAATACCTTTTACCTCATTTAATATTCGACCACATCGATTTTAAAAATGAAGACAATATCAAATGTATATGGAAAAGAAAAGATAGGCAGGGAGAAATAGAATTGGATATCGATGATTTAAGCTCAGGTGAAAAGTCAATTATAATCCTCTTTTTGCCTCTTTTGGAAAATGACATTAATGCTTTGTTACAAGGCATCATCAAAAGTGAAAGCCTATCAGAACAGCCAGCAGTTCAGCCAGACAGAGTATTCATTATCGATGAACCTGAACTGCATCTCCACCCAGATTTACAATCCAAGATTTTGACGTATTTACGTACATTAGCCGGTAACACTAATATTCAGTTTGTTATTTCAACACACTCACCAACAATTTTGGATCAAGCACTAGATAATGAATTGTATGTGCTTGGTTTTAAAACCGAAAATCAACAAGATAACCAGCTTAGAAAGGTTGCAAGTAATCTTGAAAAACTTGAGGCTCTAAAGCAACTGGCAGGTAACACATATTTAGTTACAACAGGCAGATCAATCGTTTGCATTGAAGGAGATGCTGAGGCCACATCAAAACCTGCTGATCTAAGGTTATTTCAAATACTATATCCTCGATCAACAGCTTTTACCTTTATACCAGCGGGTGGTAAAGGTGAGGTAATTAAAATTGTTACAAAACTTCGAGAATATCTTCCTGAACAATCATTTGGCATCAAAATTTATGGTCTAACCGATATGGATCAAGCTGAAAAAGGATTAGAGGGTGTTTTTATGCTTCCTGTTTGCATGATAGAAAACCTATTACTTAATGGACAAGCTCTATATAACTACCTGCAATCAATTGGAATTACTACTTTTTCGACCTTAGAAGATGTAACAAATGAACTTATTGCAATAGCTACCTCAATTAAAGAAGATGAGGTGTCATACCGCGTAATGAAGGATTTGGGTTCGCATACAGTAAGGTTAAAAGGAGAAAGCGTACAACAGTTAAAAAAGCTAATGGGTGAAGAAGTATCAAGAGTACAGTCATTGTTGCCAGGAGATACACAAATCCAGGAAAAAATCACAAAAATTACTGAAGAAGTGGACAAGATAATAAAAGAGCAAAATTCTCTACGGCTATTCCGAGGGAAAGCTATATTGAGAGCATTTTATATTAAGTATCTTAATGGTAAAAATATTTCATATTCGGAATTTTGTTATGAACTTGCAAATCACGTAGCTGCAACAGGTGAAGTTGAACGGTTATTAAATCCCTTATTTGACCAAATGAACTAGAGTGTTCTAAATGATTGCAACCTATAGTTGTTCAATTAGCCATCCATTTGATATAATTCCTCGCAATGAACGAACATGAGCCTATTCGCAATGAAATCACACAGGCTGGAAATAACGAGCTAGTTGAACTTGCCTGGCGAAGTAACCTTACAAAGTATCCTGCAAGATTGGCCGTAAAAGCTTTCGTGTATACACGTATAGCTACAACACCGTATGGTTGGAGGTTGTTAAAAGACCCAGAATTTAGACGTTTTTTAACAAATAGAGAAGCAAGAATTGGACTTCTTCAAGACTCAATCTTTAGTAATGATTTGTATCACCCCAATGAAGGTGAAACATCACTGGATCACCGATCTGCTGTTGCTGGAAGATATGTAGGCTACGATTTTAATAGACCTGCTG
>CAYTEJ010000048.1:3534-5400 GCA_964436835.1 uncultured Gammaproteobacteria bacterium
CATCAGTAAAGAAGAACGGTAGGCAGGTTTTTAAAGCAGGAAGACTTTTCACTGTTCCAATAAAGGAAATAGTCGACAACCCACCAGATAAGCATAGTTCGACATACCTATTAGATATGTTTGATTTTGAGCATATTTCGTTAATGCAACCTTCAAGTATTGAAGATGCAATTAGCGGTGGTTTTGTCGAGAAAACTACTTATAAAAACGCATTTGAACAAGTCGGACTATATGACAAGTTTAAATTGAATTTAACAATAAATGGTGTTTCCGATGAGAGTGTTTATAGAGTGACCCCAAAAGGAAATGGGCTCGTAATACTAGTTTACGATTTTGGACCTAAGGAAAACGAGCCACAAGTTGCAAAAGTGCCTCAACCCACCTTCGCCTTTTAATTTGCATCCCCAACAGAAGTAAGTGGTAAATCAAGGTTCTTCAAAACCCAAAGATTAAATCGCTAAAAAGGGCGGAAACATAAGCAGTTAAGCTTACATCTCTGCCCTTACCATTCAACTTTCAGTCTGTGGCAATTTTAATATTAACACAATTTAAAATACAGGTTTTTTGATATAACACTATCAATATTCAAACCATATTGACTAAGGGTTTAAAACCTTTTAAACTTCTAGGAATGTCGATTGAGCATAGAAGAGGGACGCCTGATCTTCCCGGGATTATTGAATTAGACCCAGCTCCTCCAACAAAAAATTTACGTCTAAGAATAACAGAAGCAGTGATCACTGACGGAGAACCTACACTCAAAGGCCCGCCGCTTGACGAGCTCATTGATAGGTTAGAACAAATAGAAGTTTCAGAGGACATAGAAAATGTGAGATTATATTTGGATGAGCTTAGGAATATGAGAGAAAGAGAAATTAGTGAGAACAATCAAGCTGTTGGTATTTGGGAGAAATTAAAGAAGTTGAGTCACGAACCAAGACAAATCATAATCGATGGGCATCCGGTAGGAGGCAGAACAACCGCCGTTGTTGCTGGAGTGCTAACTTCTGTTGTTGGTGCTGGAATCTTTATGAAACTTGCCCATAGGCAACCGAGACCGTCTTCAACAGAACAAGATAAAAAGTAAGTCATAACTTTACCAAATTTCTGAGTTAGTTCAGCAGAAACATTTGGCCTAGCCCTTTAGTTTTGTTTTATGTTGGGGCAAAGTTTCAGAAAAATTATGGAAAATGCTCATCCCAAGGGAAATTTAATTCCCCGACTTGGTTAGCTAAATTATCAGGCCTAGCATATTCCGTACTCGTGGTCTTTACCACTTTTTCTAAGATTTTTTCTGCCTTTTCCTTAACGGTCAAATCAAATAATTCAAACTCGTTTTCTGGAAGATCCCTGCTTAAATTTTGAATATGAACCCGATTTCTTATCTTTCTTAAATCATCAAGGTCATCATAAAAAGACATATCAGTTAATTTGAAAAAGTTATGCTTTTTAGCTGACTTTATGTATTTTTCAAACTTATCAATTTCTTTATTTCTGACATAAATTAAAACTTCATCAACTAAACCCGAGATGCCCTCATGAACATTTGCCCTAATACGTAGATGGAAGTCATGAAGAATTGCCTCAATAATCGAAGCTATAATGATTACTATTGGTTTAACAGTTAGCTCTTTTCCTTGTCGCATGTGCGACGAACAGTTATATAGTTTTTCTAAAACCGAAAGATTATAGATAATATTGTCACCTGTTTTAAAACGACAAAAAAAATTGCCTTGAACTACAAAACTCATTTTTTTACAATATTTTCAATCATTTCACCAAAGACTTCTGATGCTTGCTTCATAAACTCTTCCTGACTCAGGGGTTCTGGTAATGGTTCGTCAGAGGGGTAAACGATTACTCCGT
>CAYTEJ010000048.1:5410-8276 GCA_964436835.1 uncultured Gammaproteobacteria bacterium
ATACTTATACAATTCTTCTTCTGGAATCTTATCGAAATCAGGCAACCTGTAAAGGAACCACTGTTCGTTAAATGGAGTATCGCATATATTATCGACAGCAAAAGGAGTATCTATTCCTGATACTTTTACCGCTTGTCTTAGATTTCTCCATTCAATTCCAAAGCCCCTTGGCATTGGAAATTGAGCAATCGATATCACTTGGTTTGGGAATGTTTTTTTCAAAGTTGCAGCCGGCATTGATACCTTAGTATCGTTCGTTTGAGTAATACTGTATTCGTTAACAAATGGTCTGTTGAATCCAACCTCTTGTGCTTCTTTTTCACTTTTAAACCCTGGCCAATTAATCGAATGCAGCAAAGACGCAAAATAAATTCCCCTTGCCTCAGGATGGGCTTTTAAGTACTCCGATATTTCGGAACTTATATGACTTGCTCCTTCTCGGAAACTTGTTCCCTCTTGTGCGTATACAATATCTATATTTTTATTACGTGCTCTTCCAATAATTGCATCAAAATAATGGTCTGGGTCGTCCGGTTCTTTAAATTGGCCTGGGTAATTGGCTCTTGCATCCGCAAGAAACATTTCTACAGTAATGTCTCCTTTTTTAACCTGCACCAATGTTCTCTCGGATGCATGTTCTTTTTCGACTTCTGACGGTGCTTTTTCTATTGCTACAAAGTCTAAGCTTGGCACTTCTTGAAACAGCCTTACCACAAAATCATCATCTAGAGGATGTCTCATCATCCCCAGTACAATTAATCGGGTGTCTCCTTCTAGTTTTGCTTTTATCAAATCAACCGGATCCTGCCGGTGTTCCTGTAAATAATTAGCTGCAATTTCTGCTTGCTGGTCGCTCAATTCACGGCACTTAGGTATATATTCGTTTTGCCATCTGGCTATAAACTCACTTCTGCCCTTTGCCCTTTCTTCTATTTCACTAGGCAATAGCGTTAATCCGTCTATTACTTCGCGTGCTGTCCTTACTGTTCTTTCCTTGTAGGAAGCATCAAAAACCCTCACACTGTCAAGACCATCTTTGACAAGCTCTTGCCCAAAGCCTTCAATTAAATAAGGTTTGTTCCAGTCATTCATCCAATCCTTCCCTTTTCGCCTAATTAGTTTGTCTGTTGCGTCTCTCCAACGTAAAGACATCCAATAAAGAACACCGTTCTCGTCAGAGTCTATGTACGGATTCCATAAGCAACTTTTCTTATCCCGTTATAAGCCTTTTAAAATCTCGGCAATTTTTTCCGGATCCATGGCTATTTGATCCTCAAAAACATAAATTTCGCTGTCAAACATTTCTTTACCTGTGTTTTCGCTTCTGTACCATGGAATTTTTGCCCCTACTCTTATTGCCTCTTCGCCATCGTCTTCAACTAATTCACAATTAAAAATGGAAGATACGACATAATGGGCTCTTGCTATTCCGAAATTTTCATCCTGGACTAAAACATCGTCGGTATCATAACTATCCTGTCGAGCATTCCAGCGTTGATGTCTTTCAATCCTTATTTTTTTGCTTGGAGACTGTTGTATGACTTGTTTTAAGACATCAAACGTTTCGTTCTTTCTTCTGATTTCGTGAAGTTTATGCCAATTTGCATCTCCGCTTACTATTTCAGTATTACCGTCGTCGGTTTCAGCATTATTTGTTAATTGGGCATAGACATTAGGAGATTTGGCCTCTAACTCAGCAAGAACTGCCTCTTGGGCTTCGGCAGGAATAAAATGTCTTGCAGTTATACCTCTTGCTTTAAGTTGAATTGCTAAACGTGGTTCAGCTTCATCATCTACTTTGACCATTGCTATCTGGTTAGTGTGTCTTACAAATCTTAAATTGAATGGCGAATTACCTGTACCTATATCCCTTAAATTTATATGCGGTAATACTACATCGAAAAGAATTGCAGGCTGTTGGCTAGGTGGCGGAGAAGCTATTCTTTCCTTAAACCTTACAACTGGTGCAGAAATAATGTAGTCTTTTATTTCTGGATCTCTTTTTATCCGCGCATTTTTTTCAGGAGTCGCACTTCCTATGTGTCTTTCTCGAGTCATAGTTGAGTAGTTAAGCGTTCATAATAAAAGTTTGCGATTCATTTGTCAAAAAATGCTAGTTGTAAAAAAGATTGTTTTTATTCCACTTTCTGCCAAATATTAATGTAATTTTTTTTGAAAAGATGCAAAAAAGTTGTTTACAATCGTCTAATAATCGTCTATAATACGTCTATATATGTTTCTTCCTCGCTACAGAATAACTGACAACCTTTTGGCAAATATTAAACGCATCAATACTCTAGTTGGCGAGCTTAATAATAAAAGGTTTGCCAATGTCGTGCTTCTTGAGCTTGAAAGAAGTGCCCGTGAAGTGTCGTCTTATGCTTCAACCAGCATAGAGGGTAATCCACTGCCCTTAACTGAGGTTAAAAAGATCTTAAAAACTGCACCCCTAAACATTCGTGATAGTGAAAAAGAAGTGTTAAATTATAATAAAGCTCTAGAAGATTTAAACACGAAGCTTAAAAAAAGTAACGTAAAACTCTCACTTGATCTTATACTTCAAATTCAAAAGCAAGTAACCGTTGGACTTCTACCCTCTTTTGAAGTTGGTAGTTTCAGAAAAAAGCCGGTGGTTGTAAACGATCCAAAAACCCGTAAGGTTGTATATCTGCCTCCTGATACTAAAGACGTAAAACCTCTTATTGTAGATCTGGTAGCTTTTATAGATAAAAATAAAGAGAATATCGACCCGCTTATTTTAGCTGGTATATTCCACAAACAAATGGTTATCATCCACCCCTTTATGGACGGAAACGGTAGAACAACCAGATTAGCTACAAAAGTGTTACTTGCCCAAATGGGGCTC
>CAYTEJ010000049.1:0-8270 GCA_964436835.1 uncultured Gammaproteobacteria bacterium
AAGTAGTCCGTTTAAACTTTTTAGAATGTACAAAAAACTTTTACCGCTCCTAACTTTATTTTTTATAGTAATTGCAACACCTGTCCTTGCAAACGATAATGAAAACAGACCTCAAAACCACGGATTCTTTGTTTCGGCCCAAGCCCAGGAGCACGAAGGCGGAGCCGCAGTCTCGGCAGTTGCCAAATCGGATATCGGAAAACACGACGATGAAGATGAAGAGGAAGATTTCGATGACGATGAAGACTTTGACGACGATGACAACGATATAAATGTTTCCCCGAGCCCAAGCGCGTCCCCGAGTCCGACTATTGAACCAAGTGCGTCTCCCAGCCCAAGCGTTGAACCCTCAGCCTCGCCAAGTCCTTCCCCTACACCTAGCCCGACACCTGAAGCAGGTGCCGAAGTAACAGTCAACACCAATATTATCCAGACACTAATAAACCAGTTGAAAGACCTGGTCGCCAGCCTCGAGAACCTGCTTTCCTAAAGGGCCTCTCTTTTACCATGAAGCGTTAGTTCCTTCTTTAGCTTTGCCATATCACGAATAGTAATAATGCGCTTTTTGTAACTAATTAGTTTTTTTCTAATCAGCTCTTCCATTTCCCTGCTTGTAGTTTCTCTGGTCATATTTATCGAATCGGATATATCATGATGCGTTAAAGGGACATCGATTATTATTTTTCCACCCGATCTTTTGCCAAAACGCTCAGAAAGTGAAATTAACCTTGAAATAAGCCTTGGATAAGATTTCATGTGTTCCAAGTCCTGAATCCTTGAAACGTAAACATTACTAACGGTCAGAATTTCATCAATAAGCTCCAGTAATGCATCCGGATTTTCTTTTAAAAAATCCAAAAAGGCTTCTTTTGTCACCCGCCTTATAACAACCTCATCCAAAGCTTCATAATAAACCTCGCGGTTCACACCCCTAAAAACCCACAAAAGTGGGAATATTTCGCCCGGTTTGAAAATTAAGTGTATATTTTCGTAGCCGTCTTCTGTAATCGAATAAACTTTGACGTTACCCTTTTCCAAATAGTTAACACCTGGGTTTATGTAATCCGGCCTGAGGACTATTTCCTCTCTTCGGAATCGAAAGGGTTTGGATTGGCTGAAGAAGTCAGCAATTAAACTTTGTTTGCCATTTTGCTTTGCCAACGCGCCAATTTTAGCACACATGGTGATTAAAATCACAAACATTTTGTAATTAAAATCACTGCAATCAAAACCAACTGTTTATAAAATACCCTCGAAATGGAAATAGATAATCTAAAAAACAAAAAGGTTATAAATGACAAACATAACTATCACTTACCAGGGCCACCTTAACACGATAAGCCGCATAGAAGCGCGTAAACTTAACCTCGGTATTTTAGAACTTGCAACCACCTACAAATTATCAGTTTCAAAAATAATTTATCCGCTCTTGAGAGAAAGTTTACTCGGACAAATATTCTCAATCTTTAGTTCTCCGGCAAACGTTAAGGCAGAAGTAGGATTGAAAAGGCTAAAACTTAGCTGAAATGGCTTAAAAACGCGGACGTGGCGAAAGGGCAAGACGCAAACGGGCTAATTTCCCGTTGACCGAAAGGTCGTGAGGGTTCAAATCCCTCCGCCCGCTCAAAATAAAATTTTAATGAAGTACACCTTATCATTCCAACTATCTGGCATTTGCCTCTCCGTTCTTACTGCGGCCTAAATAAAACAAGACACCTGCCGCCAAAACAATTACTGCCCCAAACCTAAGTGCAAAATTTGTCCCAAAATGCTCGGACATAAGCCCTACTTCGAAATTACCAATAGGGAAAAATCCTAAAAAAGTTATCGTGTATATGCTAAGGACTCTCCCTCGATATTTGTCTTCAACCAAATGCTGGATTGTACTGTTTATGGTTGGAAAAGCAATCAAAAGCCCGGCTCCCGCGAAAAACAAAAAGACGAGTGCAATAAAGAAATTAGTAGTCATAGTAAAAAATATAAGCGACAGGGCAAACAAGGTATTACCGCCTAAAATAAAGGCGTATGGCGTTAATTTCCGCCCCAGTGCGGAAACCAATAGCGTCGCTAGTAGTGCACCAACTCCCGATGCCGCATACAACTGCCCCAACCCGCCGGCGCCTACCTTAAAAGTATCATGGGCAATAACCGGCATCATCGTAGAAGAAGACCATCCGAAAATCGAGACAATGCCCGAAAATATGAGTAGGGCTCTTATCGTCGGGTGCGAAAAGGAATAAGAAATTCCGTCGCGGATTGCCTCAATTGGGTGAAGGCGGGTATCCGGCACCTTAAAAGCTACAACCCTCATCAAAATTAAGGCTACAATAACCGCGACATACGAAATCCCATTAATAATAAAGGCGCCACCGACCCCTACAACCGCAATCAGAATTCCGGCAACGCTTGGACCAACTACCCGCGCTCCGTTCCAGGTTCCGGCAGTCAGTGCAATCGCCGATGAAATATGTTTTCGCTCTACCATTTCCCCGACAAAAGCCATCCTCGCCGGTGCATCGGCAGCATTAACAATCCCCAATAAAAATGCCAGCAGGCAGATTTCAACTATGTTTATGACCCCAAAGATAGTTAAAAATCCATAAGCCAAAGCAAGCACCATCGATGCAGTTTGGGTAAAAAGCAAAATATTCCTCTTCGGCAGTCTATCTACAATTACCCCTCCGAAAAGCGAAAGAAAAAGTGTCGGTAGTGTTGCCAAAGCCGCCACCAGCCCTACGTAAAACGCCGAATGCGTGAGCTGGAAAACCAGCCAGCCTTCTGCGACTATTTGAAGCCATGTGCCAATTAAGGAAACAAGCTGCCCCAAAAAATAAAGGCGGAAATTGCGGTTTGCCAGAGCCGGGAATACACTGAAGAAACGGTCTGTCCAGCCAATAGCCTCCCCAACCGAAATTTCCGGGCTTTCACCGATAATATATTTTTCTTCCGAAGTAAGTTCCGAACTCATTACTGTTTTAGTTTATCGTTAAAAAACTGCACACTCCGCAAGATGGCAAGTTGCCAACTCCCCCGGGCAAAATTGTGGTCGTCGCCAAGATATGTAAAGTAATCAATCGCCTTATCATTCTCTTTTAAAATTTTAACTAAATCATCGCTCCACTTAATCGGCACTGCTTCATCTCCACTACCCTGATGAATCTGTATCGGTGCATTGATTTTGTCCAAATAATTTGTCAGCGAATAAAGTTCACTGTCGTAATCTTTCTCAAAATCGGCAACAACACGTCTGAGCAACTTCCCATGGTCATCAATATCATCGGTGTAATAAAGAATCGAATACGGAAAAGGCTTGCTAACCGGTGCCCACAAAACTGTCGGATAATCTGCACCTGTCGCTTCCAAAACAGTCAAAGAAATTTGCCCACCATTACTGTGACCCCAAATACCAATTTTGTCAGGATCAACCTTTACATTTGCATCTGCCCCCGCAAGGGCACTATTCAAATTACCAACGGATTCGAGAAGAGTTGCAGATGTAACATACGTTTGGAATCTCTCCTCTAAAGGGCTTTCGCTTGGCATATCGCTTTGCCCGTAGCCCAAAAAGTCCGGCGCCACAGTAATAAACCCCTCAGCAGCATATACCTCACTGGATCTCCTTGTTCCATCTCCTGTTTTATAAGTTTCTCGGTCTATATAGCCACGGTTCATCACAATGACCGGATATGTACCTGGGACTTTTGGATAGTTAATCTGCCCACTCACCCGCTTGCCACCAACTTCGAAATAAAAATAGCGGGAAACAAAATTTGGGTCATCTCTTAAAACCTCTCCAAGCTCAATATCGCTTGCCGCAAACTTAGTTTTAGTTAAAGAATCAATTGTATATTTATCCAAAGGTTTCTCGACTTTTTTATTTGCAGAACTTTGATTTAAAGGGGTCTTAATTCCACGTCCATTTTCCCAGACAAAAAAGGCAACTACAGCAATAATAACCAGAACCAAAACGATAAGCGGCTTTTGCATATTAATTAAATATTATATCCTACACAATTTATGCATCGGGAAAAACCACCCAAGGAGCAGCAAAGAGCACCTACTGCGAAGCCAGATAGGCACCAAATACGACTATCACCAGCAAAATAAAGAGGACAACAAAAAACCTAAATTTCTTCCACATTTACTTAATTGTACTCTAGGAGGAAAATTAGAGAATCATTAAAACTACTAGGCCGATAAAAGCGGCCGAAACAAGAAAGAATATCCAAAACAAGTTAACATTGTAACTCCTTGGATCGGTATAATTTACCTTTCTTGCCCGAGATTTTTTCATAGGCAGTTATAATTTAACTTTAAAACAACTTAGGCTACCTGTCAAACACTAAAACAAGCGCTCATTTTTTAAGATAAAACCTATATGGCTTATGTGCCCACTCGCCTGCAAAATCAACGCCTATTCTCTTAGAATTTGCCAACTGCCCCTGGCCAACTACTAACCCCCCATCTTCAAACCACATCCCATCCCGGACAATAGCATCAAGTCCATTAAAGCTTTTGTCGATTTTTAAGAACTTGGTAAGCCTTCCCGGCCCATTAATCCTCAAACCGTCTACTTCAATCCCTCTAATTAAAATAGCTGCCGGAAAGTTCTCGGGGCCACAAACGATATTAAGCATCCAATACATACCATATATAAAATAAACGTAAAACCTGCCCGCCTCGCCAAACATAACCTCGTTCCTTGGAGTCATACCACGACTGCCGTGTGCGGCTTTGTCCTCAGGCCCGTCATAGGCTTCAGTTTCAATTACTTTGGCAGCAATTTCAGTTTTACCTGTCTTTTTAACCAAAAATTTGCCGACCAGCTCCCGGGCGACCAAAACCGTATCTCTTTGGAAAAAATTCTTTTTTAGGATTTTATGCATTAAAAACTAAGAGGCAGCTACAACCGAAGCTATAATTTCTCTGTCTTTTGGCCCGTAAAACTCGATCAGAACCACTTTCTGCCACTGCCCCAAAATAAGTCTTTTGTTCTCAAACGGCAATATAATTGAAGGCCCAATTAAAGAAGAATTTATATGGTCGGTTGTATGCGTAGGGTCGTGGGGGTGGCGGTATTTTATATCCGGCCCGAGCTTGGCAAAATAATCCAATGTATCAAGGTCTGTCCCCGGATCCATATCTGCAGTAGTCAGCGCCGCAGTCGTATGCGTTAAAAACAAATAGCAAAGCCCCGAATCGAGGTTTTGTTTTGCCAAAAAGTCATTAACATCAAGCGTAATATCCAGTACCTGTTTTGGCTGTGTTGTTTTTAAATTAATTCGGTTCATCACTACTCCAAATATTCAATTTGAGAAATATCATACCTAGGTGAAGAAAACACCAAAAGTGTCATCTGGCCGGAATCCACAAAAGCCGTATTTCTGGGAATAAATATTAAATCACTCTGACCGACAGTGCTTGGCTCTTCATCATCTACAGTAAAAGTACCGCTTCCCTCGAGAACATAATAAAACTCATCGCTCTTCCGGTTTATGTGTTTTCGGTTGACACCTAAAACCCGAATCATTGCCACACTCATCTGTTCAATATTCTGCTTATTGAACAGGTTCTTAACTTTTATTGCCCCAAAATCTTCCTCGGAAATTTCCTGGGTCTTAATTATTACAGCCATTACCTTATTTTTACCCGTTTATGGCCGGTTTTGCAAACTGTTCCAAATCTTTCCCGCTTCTGACAGAGGTCAAGAACTCTTTAGCTTCAAAGCCCGGTTTTAAAAATTCGTCTTTGTGTTTTATCAGGAGCCACGCATTTTCGCGACCGCCAAAACCCCCCGTTTTAACAAGCGCAAAAGACCCCTTCAAACGCTTACCTTCCAAAAAAAACTTAATCTCGCCTTTTTCCAGCCCTTCTTCCATTAATCTTTCGCCTTCACTTTTAGCTTTGGCTTTAACCCTTCGGCCTTCTACCTCCATTTCGGGGTAGTATGTTCCTTCGTCCCAAATAATTACCTTTCCTGCTCCATATTCCCCTTCGGGTATCACACCCTCGAAATTCCTGTAGTCAAGAGGATGGTCCTCAGTTTTCATAGCTAAACGTTTTACGGCAGGATCCAAACTTGGCCCTTTCGGGATAGCCCAACTTGCCATAACCCCTCCGGCTTCCAGCCTGAAATCATAATGCAAGGCAGTTGCTTGGTGTTTCTGGATTACAAAAACGAGTTTATTTTGATTGGATTTACCCTGTTTACCCTGAGGGCTTTGCCCGAAGGGCTCGGGAGTCTTGGATTCGCTCCTCATCGACTTGTACTTTGCCAGCTTATCCATTTATCTCATTAATCTTTGCAGCCATTATATTTACTTTGCTTCACTCCGTTCATGTTCTTGCTGTAATTTATTGATTTTAGCAGCAAGAATAAAATCGTTTTCACTAAGGCCTGAAACGGCGTGGGTATACAAGGTGATATTGGCCTTCCCCCACCCGAATTCAATGTCAGGGTGGTGACCCTCTTCCTCTGCAATCTCGCCGATTTTATTTACAAACAAAAGCACTACTTTAAAATCTTTAAATTTAAACTTGCGCCTGATTTTCAACACACCTTCATCAATCAATTCCCAACCGCTAACTTCACTCAATAGTTTCACCGCGTTACCTCTTGCCATGGGAGGAGTACCACCCTCACAGGGCACACATTTCTTGCTAGCCAAATCGCCCATCTTATGCATTATACCGCGTTAAAAAACCTTTAAAAAAATTGCCAATTAGGCTATAGTTAATCTAATGAAAGGCAAGTACTTATTCTACGGACAGCTTGTTCTTCTGGTTCTACTTTTTTACTTCGCCGATTTTTCCTTGATCTTCAAAAACGGTTTTTTGGTCATACTATTCATTCTTGCAACTGGCCTTGGACTATATTCTATTTACAATATGGGAATCGATACATTTTCACCCTATCCGGAACCCAAAAAAGGCTCAAAACATGTACAGTCAGGCGCGTACAGGTTTATTAGGCATCCAATGTATACAAGTTTGATAATTTTAGGGTTAATGCTCGTCCTTTCCGATCCGCAATTTTTAAACACAATAATCTACATTATTTTGCTCTATGTGCTGGATGCAAAAGGAGCATACGAAGAGAGTTTTCTTTTAAAACTTTATCCAACGTACAAAGAATACATTCAAAAAACCAGCAAATTCCTTCCTTTCGTTTACTGACACAAAACACCTCATAGTTCCTACTAACTCCCACCTTTTAGCTTTCAAGGGCAGGCCTTGGAACAATTAGCTTTCAAGGGCAGGCCTTGGAACAAGGCCTCGGAACAAGCACTTTCTCCTCTTTTGTCCAAGATGGTATTATGGAAAGCCAATGAAAAACATTATAAAAATAATTAAAATCTCCAAGCCCCTTCATAAGATTGTCGCAATTATTGCCGTCTTAATTTTTATAACCGCAGCCCTTGAGCTTGTTCCGCCTATTCTTTCTAAATTCATAGTCGACGAAATCGTACGGCAAATCCAGAGCCAGGGTGGCAGCCTGAGTAAGTTAATTTTCCTTATTCTCGCAGGCTTTATTCTTAGTTTTATAAGCGTAGTTTTAACAACCGCCTCGGACAGACTAGGAGATCATTTCGCAGGTGAAATCAGGAAATTTTTAACCGAAAAGTTTTACGACAAAGTCCTTACCCTTCCCCAATCGTATTTCGATAGCGAAATTTCCGGCAAAATCGTAAACCAGCTTAACCGGGCCATCCAAACCATTCAAAACTTCATAAACGGTTCGACAAACTTTATGCTACCTACACTTCTGCAAAGCATTTTTACAATTGGCATATTAGCTTACTACAACATTCCAATTGCCATCATGGTCGCCGCACTATTTCCGATTTACCTTTGGCTTTCATTTATTTCCACCAAACGCTGGGGAATGCGCGAAGTTGAAAAAAACAAATTTGAAGATTTAAACCGCGGCCGTATTACAGAAGTAGCGGGAAATATCAAATTGGTCAAAAGTTTCAACAACCAACTTACGGAATTTAAATTCATTGCAGAAAATCTTTCCACTATCAACAAAATCTACGCTAAACAAAGCTGGACATTCCATCTGTTCGATTTTGCCCGCAACCTAAGCCTAATAATAATTATTCTGGGAATTTCCGTTGTCGCCTTCTATAATGCCTTCACGGGTGCTATCACAATCGGCACCCTTGTTTTAATTCTCCAACTGGTCAATCAAGCCCGCAGACCGCTTTTTGCCATGAGCTTTATTCCCACAAACATTCAGCAGGCAGAAGCAGGCAGTACGGAATATT
>CAYTEJ010000050.1:0-4672 GCA_964436835.1 uncultured Gammaproteobacteria bacterium
TGTCAAAGTGCAGGTTCTTTCGGGAAAACGTGGAAAAGGCGGAGGGATAAAGATTTGCACAAACGAAAAGCAGCTTGTGGATTTTTGCAAAAAAATGTTCGATGCGGATTTTGGCCCTTCGACAGGCTCAGGGCAAGTGGGGGAAGAGGTGCGGTTTATAGCTCTGGCTGAGAAAGTGGAAATAGAAAGTGAATTTTATGCTTCGATTACTTACGACACGGTTTTGAAAATTCCATTTTTACTTTATTCAACGGACGGGGGGATGGATATGGAAGAGGTTAAGGTAAAGGATCCTGACAAAATTGTGAGGGTAGATATTAATCCGTTTTTGGGGCCAAACAAAAAAGATTTAGCAAAAGTTCTAGGAAGAGATGAAAACCTTGCGGATTTTGTTTTGCGCCTATGGGACGCGTTTGTAAGATATGACTGCCGGTTGGTGGAGGTAAATCCAATTGCAAAGATTTTGGGTCCTGTCGACAGTTTCCCTCCCGCCAGTGCTCGATTGAAATTGAAATCGAAAGGTGGTGGAAAACCAGATGTTAATCTGCGCGCTGTTGGGAACCCTTCCACTATCGCCACCCAAACAAGGGAAGAATATGTGGCGGTAGATGCCAAGATTATCCTTGATGATGCTGCACTTTCAAGACACCGCGATATTGATGTTTTGCCAAAAGGTGCAGCAGGAGTAGTTCCAACACAAAGAGAGCTGGCTGCTAAAAAAATAGATGAGGAAGATTACCGCGGGAGTGCCGGATCGACGTTTATAGAGTTTGATGGTGATATTGCGGTTTTGGCATCCGGCGGGGGTGCTTCGCTTTTGGTTATGGACGCACTTGTAGCTAACGGTGCAAAGCCTTCCAACTACACGGAATATTCTGGAAACCCGCCGCGGGAAAAAGTGGAGAAATTGACCAAAATTACTTTATCAAAAGAAGGTTTAGCAGGATGTCTGGTATGCGGAGCAGTTGCCAATTTTACGGACATTTACGAAACTTTAGCCGGATTTGCTGACGGACTTTCCCAGGTAAAACCAAAACCAAATTATCCAATTGTGGTTCGTCGGGGTGGGCCAAGACAAAAGGAGGCATATGAAATGCTTGAGGTTTTTGCCAAAAAAGAAGGTTTTGATATTCATTTGTTCGGGCCGGAGACGCCGATATCGGTTGCATGCCAGAAGATGGTGGAACTTTCGAAAGAATTCAAAAGAGAAAAGTTAGAAGGTGAGAATTCACCTGGTGAAAGGTCAGGCCTTTAGGCCGGGTGGAACAATTGCTAAGGCCTGACCTTAGCGCGAAGGAGACTTATATGGCTATACTGGTAAATAGTGAAACCAAGGTTTTGATACAAGGAATCACTGGAAAATCTGGTTTGTCTGCATGCGCCGATCTTTTGGATTACGGAATGAAAGTTGTCGGCGGAGTTACGCCTGGGAAGGGCGGTCAGGAAGCAATGGGGTTGCCGGTTTTTAATTCGGTTAAGGAATTGGTTAGTGCCCTTGGTCCGGTTGACTGCGCAATGGTAAATGTTCCGCCGATGCTGACATTGGATGCTGCCATGGAAGCAATTGATGCGGGAATTCCACTCGTTCATATTTTTGCCGAACGGGTGCCTGTTTTGGATACTAGCAGAATTTTATTTCGCGCCAAAGAAAAAAGAGTGCGGGTTTTGGGGCCAAATTCAGTCGGGGCAATTTCCCCTGGAGAAGGGAAGATAGGTTCGATCGGCGGACCGAATGCCAAAATTACTTTCTCAAAAGGGCCGGTTGGGGTGATTTCCAAATCTGGCGGGATGTGCTCGGAACTTGGGGCAATGATTACAAATGCCGGACTTGGCCAATCTACGGTTGTTGGAATCGGTGGCGATCTTTTAGTCGGAACGACATTTGTCGATGCCCTGTTGATGTTTCAAGAAGATTCTCAAACAAAAGTGGTTGTAGCCTTCGGGGAAGTTGGGGGAAATGCAGAGGTTGAAGCGGCAAAATTGCTGCTCGATAAAAAATTCACAAAACCTTTTATTGTATTTCTGGCCGGAAGTTTCGCGGAAAAGCTGCCGAAAGATACGGCTTTGGGACATGCAGGGGCAATAGTGGGGTTGGAAGCTACAATGGAGGAAAAGTTTAAAATCCTAAAAAATTCCGGGGCTATATTGGCCGAAAATTTTGAAGACATACCGAAACTTGTTAAGAACATGATAAAGTAGTTGATGTCCTTGGCGATCAGGTATAATTAAACTTAACATATGCCAAAAGCGTATAAAACATCTATTTCAACCCACCACAACGGCAAGCCGTATGTTTACGGGTACGACCTTACAAAACTTGCCGAAAGCCCTTCATTTACCAGGACAATTTATTTGATTTTGATGGGTAAAATGCCGGACAAAAATGCCGAGCGGATGCTGGATGCGATTTTTACGATTGCTATAGACCATGGAGTTGAGCCTTCTTCCGTAGTTGCTGCCAGGAATGTTTATTCGGCGGGATCACCGGTACAGGCGGCAGTTGCTGCGGGGGTATTGGCGTTTGGGGAGTTCCATGGTGGGGCAATCGAGCAGACAATGGAGAATTTTAAAAAGTGGCAGAGTGAGAGTGCTGCCGAGATGGTTGCCGATTTTGCTAAGCGGGGAGAGCGTGTTAGTGGTTTTGGCCATAGGCTTTATACTGTAGACCCAAGGACCCAGAAACTTTTGGAGATTGCCGAGAAACTCGGTTTTCATGGTAAATATGTAAAGTTTGCGCTGCAAGTGGAAGCGGAAGTTTCTAAAGGCGCACATTCGACAAGCTCAGGGCAAGCCAAAAAACTGCCTCTCAACATTGACGGTATTTTTGGGGCACTCTTACTGGAGATGGGGTTTAACCCTAAAGTAGGGAAGGGTATTTTTATAATAGCGAGAACTCCCGGAATAGTTGCGCATGTTGTTGAAGAAGCGTTACGCGAAAAGCCGGTAAGACGTTTAGATGAGTCGGAAATAGAGTACGACGGACCAAGACCGAGAGAGTAAGTGGAATCCAAAACTTTATTTATTTGATTTAAGGAAGTTTTAAATTTATGATAATTTTAGGAATAGATCCAGGAACTGCTACAACAGGCTATGGGGTTATCGAAACCCTTGTTGAAACCTCTAAAAAACAATTCCAGTTAATTGAATACGGATGTATAGTAACACCCAAGGAACAAGAAATGCCTATGAGGTTATATAGTATTCAAAAAGACATGCATAAGCTGTTGAAGCAATATAAACCTGATTGCGTCTCTATTGAGCAATTGTTCTTTGGGGTTAACTCCCGGACGGCTATGACAGTGGGGCAGGCTAGAGGAGTTGTGCTTTCCACTGTTGCATCCTATAGGATACCTATATTTGAATACCAAGGGCTTCATGTAAAGCATACAATAACAGGGTCGGGGAAAGCGGACAAAAAGGAAATTCAAAAGTATGTGATGAGGTATTTGGGTAAAAGGAAACTGGCAAAACCCGCGAACGGTTATATAGATGATGCGGCAGATGCATTGGCAGTGGCGATTTGCCACTATATAAAAGTTACAAATGTATCAAACGTCACAAAGGGCATATCAGTATCAAAAGAGCAGAATGATTTAAAGAAGACCAAAGCTAAAAGACCAAAGACTAAGGTAGTAAAATTAAATCCAAAAGCTAAAAGAAGAATCGTTGATAAGCGTTAGTCGTTTGACGTTTAGCTTTTAGCAATTATATAAGGTGTAGGGAAGTGTCAATAAAACTTTTTTCGAAAATTACTTCGTACGAGATAACAAAACGGCAACGGTTCGTTATGATGTCATTTTTTTTAACCGCAATTCTTTTGGGGGCCCAAACTGTTTCCGAGTCACTTCGTTACCAGGTAATGGCTTTTTTAGCATTTGCTACGGCTTTTTTGGCTATTTTTTCCTTGTGGGGTGAGCTTTCGGGGATAAAGTATTTTCTGCTTCTTCTTTTGCCTGTCTACTTTGTGACAGGGGCGACGCTTTTTTATTTTTTGCTTCCTGTAAGGTGGATAACGCGAGTGCCCTTTGCACTGGCATTTGGCATTTCCGTATATCTTCTGATGCTGACTTCAAATATTTATAATGTGGCGGCTATCAGAACGATTGCGCTACTTCGGGCAGCTCACGCAGTCGGCCATCTATTTTCACTGGTTGCTGCCTTCTTTTTGATAAATGTATTGTTCTCCCTTCATATTTCGATTTATCTTACGACTTTAGGGGTAATTGCAATATGCGGCCCAATTTATCTCGTTGGTTTGTGGTCATTTGACCTGGAGGAATATATAACGCGGAAAGTTTTTCAGCATACGCTTGTGTTTACGCTTGTAACAGTGCAAATTGCAGCTGTTTTTTCCTTCTGGCCGATTGCTCCGATTAATGCAGCTTTGGTGGTTGTTACAGTAATGTATGTGCTTTTAGGGCTTGGCCAGTTTGATTTACATAAAAAAATGAAGCCAAGAGTAGTTGTAGAACATTTGTCAGTTGCTTTAGTAGTGGCTGTTATTATAATGATTTCTTCACGTTGGGGCGGATAGGATTTAGCGACTAGCTAACAGTCACCAGTAATTAGCAACGTACACGACCTATAGTTATTATTAGAGGAGGGCTTGAATTGGTATTTTGGCAGTGTTAATTGACAATTGGATAAGCACAATTTAGCTTCAGTAAATTTT
>CAYTEJ010000050.1:4682-5326 GCA_964436835.1 uncultured Gammaproteobacteria bacterium
GGATAGAGGAGGCGGGGAAGTGAAAGGGGTGATATAGTATGATACAGTTATAGTAATTTGTGAAAAGGCAAGTGAATGGCGTGAAAATAATATCTTTAGCTAACATAACCGGAATTTGTAAGTAATTAATTGTGGATCAAGGTTTATGTGGAGGACTATAAGGTTGCTCTCTTCGGGAAAAGCGGTTGTTGATAACTTTTGGCATGTAAAACTTTAAACTGCTAATTTGCCCCAAAAAGCTGTTTTCAGCCCTTTTCGGGGAAGGGGTAATTTAAGGTTAAAAAGACATAAATTAACAGTAACTGTTATATAGATTTTAATTTAACTTTTGTCCTCCTATATTCCCCGGGTAGAGGGCCAATTTCCTATTTGCTTACGCGTCGCACAATGATACTTTTGCGACGCGTATCGAACCTGAGAGAGGGTGATATGACTGGTTAGCTTTGTTGAATCTTGTCACTTTTCTTTTTTTGGTTTTTGTTATTTTTTGCTTATCTGCCGCTTTTCTTCTTTTTAGTGTTTTGTCTATTTTGCTCCACTTATCCCCCGTTTATAACAATTAGATATTTTTAATGTCTTTTTGTTACGAAATGATTAATAGAATATGGCCTACTAATTAGCTTGGCCTCATAAAAGCCGTTTAA
>CAYTEJ010000050.1:5336-8248 GCA_964436835.1 uncultured Gammaproteobacteria bacterium
CTAAAATGGGAGTAAAAAAGCAGTTTTAGGCTGCTTTTGCAACTCTGATACCAGCACCGTATTTGCTTTTGGCTATCAATTTTAAGCCGGTTGGCTTTTTGCTGCCGTCGAATTTTATAATTGCAAGTTCTGGCTGCTCAGATGTAGTGAAGTCTACGACGAAAGATTTGGACCCGCAATCAATCCTGAAAGACGAAAACGGCAATTCGTCTTGAAATGAAATATCTGCTTGGGGCTTGCCTGTATGAACTTCAGCCAGACCCGTTTTCAGGGTTTGAGACAAATTTGTCACCCTAATGTATCTTTCAGTTTTGGGATCTAATATATGGAGATCTCGGTGAGCGAAGATTACAATGTGGCCTTCTTCTAGGGCTTGTTGAATCCTTGTGTTTAGACGTTCCTGTACAGTTTTTCCAATACGGGTTTTGGTGTCAAAACCGGGTTTGGTTTCGCTCTTTTCCCATTTTGGTTTTATGACGTCACGTAGCCATGCTGGACTTATTGGCGTTTGTAATTCCGGTTGTGTTTCAGTTTCAATTGTATCTAGCTCGTTTTCCATTATTGGCATTATATACTATTTACGGATTATTTACTATGGGGTAGGTTAGGAGATGATTGTACCTATTTGCTCGCCGGAAACGGCTTTTTCGATGTTGCCCTCTTGGTTTAGGTTAAAAACAATAATTGGAATTTTGTGGTCTTTGCAAAGGGAAAGCGCGCTGTTGTCTAAAACCTGTATATCGTCGCTTGTGAGGGCTTGGGCAAAAGTCAGATGCTCGAATTTTTTGGCACCAACGTGCTTTGTAGGATCTTTTTCGTAGACGCCATCAACTTTTGTGGCTTTTAGGATTACGTCGCATTTTGTTTCAAGAGCCCTTAAGGCTGCTGTGGTATCGGTTGTAAAATAAGGATTTCCGGTTCCGCCGGCGAATATAACTACTCTGCCTTTTTCCAGATGCCTAATGGCGCGGCGGCGGATGTAGGGTTCGCAGACGTCTTTGATGTCTATTGCAGAAAGAACCCTTGCCGGTTGGCCCTCTTTTTCGAGAGCAGCTTGAAGGGCAAGTGAGTTCATGATGGTTGCCAGCATGCCTATATAATCACCGACCGTTCGCTCAAGGCCGTTTTCTTCTGCTGAAGTGCCGCGGAAAATGTTGCCTCCACCGACAACTGCTGCAATCTGGGCACCGTCTTTTTGGGCTTTTATGATTTCCTTTGCTAGCCAAATTGTAAATTCGGGGTCTATTCCGTATTGTCTTGTGCCTAGAAACATTTCACCGGAGAGTTTTAGATTTGCCTGAAGCCATTAATGTATATTTTAACAGTTTTTGATATGATTTGTCGACCGGTTTTACGTCGCACAATTTTGATGTTTGCTTCCCTCTTGGTTGATTTTGAATGTTGAAGCGTCGTAGAATATTGTTATGGACCTCCCTGCCCTTGTCGAGGAATTTTTGGAGTATTGTGAGATTGAACGGAACCTTTCCCCTCTTACAATTCGCGATTACCGACATTATTTAAATTTTTTTTGTAACTGGTCAAAGGCCAACTCCCCTATTTCGAAACCTGGGGATTTGACTCTTGATATTGTCCGCAAATATCGTGTTTATTTAGCCCATTTCAATAGCCCAAACGGTAATTTACCACTTAAAAAAGTAACCCAAAATTATTACGTTATTGCCTTGAGGTCGTTCTTACGGTATCTGGTAAGGAAAGATTTGAAGGTGGTTACTCCTGACAAAATCGAATTGCCCAAAACCGAATCGAGGTCTTTGAAATTTTTGGACCGCGATCAGCTGGACAGGCTCTTGGGGCAACCGGATATTTCTACCGAGCGCGGTTTACGGGATAAAGCACTTCTTGAGATGCTGTTTTCGACCGGGCTTAGGGTCTCGGAACTTTGTAGGCTAAACCGCGAGCAGGTAAATTTGCAGAGAGGCGAATTTGGAGTAATCGGCAAGGGTGGCCGGGCGCGGGTTGTATTCCTTTCGGACAGGGCTACTATTTGGCTTGAAAAGTATCTTGTAAAAAGAGCGGATTCCTTTGGGCCACTTTTTATCCGTTATGCGGGAAATCAGGAGCCGACAATAAATGGAGAGAAAATGAGGTTGACGCCAAGGTCTGTTGAAAGAGCTGTTGACAAATATGTCAGAAAGGCGCGTTTGCCTGTTAAAGCTTCTCCGCATGTACTGCGGCATTCTTTTGCAACGGACCTTCTGATGAACGGTGCGGATTTAAGGTCCGTGCAGGAACTATTGGGGCATAAAAATGTGGCGACTACCCAGATTTATACGCATGTTACTAATGCGCAGCTTAAGGATGTCCACAAGGCGTTTCATTCCGGTAACAAATAATTGAGATAAATTGATATACTTAAATTATATTGATGTTAGCCTTAGGTAACCTAAGAAAATTTTACAAAACAGCTGTCTTTATCCCCTGTTTGGTTATGGCAGTTGCCGCTGCCCTTTTTATTTTCAAGCACTTAAATTATCAAAAACCAAAGCCTGAGGTAAAAGCAGCCTCGACAAGTGTGCCGGATAAGAGTGCACAATACAATATGCCGGTTTTGGTGCTCAGATATTTTCCGACGACAGACGGTGTAAACCTTGATTCAAGCATAACGGGTGTTGTTTCTACACTTGCCGATATAAGAACCCATGTAGACAACATCCAAAATGGGACTTTAAGTGCACTTGAGGAGGCCAGTAAATTTCATGGAAATCAAGACGCGGCGGCACCCGTTTCTATGGATTACAGCATTCTAGATAACAAGGAATTTGATACGACTACGCCAATTGGTGTTGAGGTTCCCTGGAAACCTGGCCAGGGTTTCTACAGGCCGGATTATATGAGCATACTGACAGATCAAAATATCTGTAACTATGTAGATAACTTGGGTTTAAAGGAGG
>CAYTEJ010000051.1:0-1000 GCA_964436835.1 uncultured Gammaproteobacteria bacterium
TAAATTCTGCCCAAATGATTTAACTTTGCCCAGGAAGGAGGGTCTTATGCCTCAAAGAAAAAAGCAAGCTAAAACAACTTGGCAGGATAATTATGCGGGTCTTATACTTGGCGCAATTATTGTTGTAATTCTAGGCCTTTTGGTTGCAAATTTCTTTTCAAAGCGCAATCAGGAAATTGGAAATGGGGTTAATACCGGCCAAGCGCAGGAACAGCAAGCGGAAAATTCCACGCAATATAAAGTAGTAAGCGGTGATTCCCTTTCTAAAATTTCCGAAAAATTATACGGCAGTGGTGATATGTGGCCCGTATTGGCAAGAGTTAACAACATTGCCAATCCTAGCCTGATATATGCAGACACTAATCTTGAAATCCCGGCAAAAGAAAAGGCGCAGGAGATAAAAACTCAAATGACGCAAACTACGTATCAAATCCAAGCAGGTGATACTTTATTTACAATCGCCGAGAAAATGTATGGGGACGGTTCTAAATGGATGGTGCTTGACCAGGCTAATCATGTTGGTAGATTGCCAAATGGCAATCCGTTGATTTTTGCGGGAAATACTATAGTTATACCTAGATAGGCTTTACTTTAAATGATACAAAACAGAAAAATCTGCTGTATAATTTCTGTGGTTTTACTGCGGGATTAATACAATGGTAGTATACTTGCTTCCCAAGCAAGAGACGCGAGTTCGATTCTCGTATCCCGCTCATTGTTATTTAAAAATCAGTCCTAATTTGAACAAGAATTCACAAAAAGTTAAAATAGGGACAGTAGCTATGCCGATAGCCACCAGCCGACGTAGCTCAGTGCCCCTCTAGGGTCGGGGTGAAGCAGAGCAAGACATGATGATAGATGCCACCTTAGCTCAGTTGGTAGAGCAGTGCTTTCGTAAAGCAAAGGTCCCGAGTTCGACTCTCGGAGGTGGCTCAGTTAAAATAAACAGTCGTCGGAGTTCGCTTTTTGCATAAGCAAAAACGATATTTCTCACTGTCGG
>CAYTEJ010000051.1:1010-1428 GCA_964436835.1 uncultured Gammaproteobacteria bacterium
AGTACAAAGACTGGCAAGGAAAGAAGAAGGCGATATTATAAAAAGGATCGTATTGCTTTCTATTCTAAGTGTCGTCATCATAATTTTAATTTTCACAATAGGCGTTCCACTGTTGGGGGGCTTTGCAGATTTGTTGGGAAGGATATTGGGCAATAAAAGTTCCACTGATAGTTCGCAATTAACAGTCCCCTCTGCCCCAATTCTGGAAAGTTTACCAAGTGCCACTAATAGTGCCACTCTTGCCGTTTCGGGATTTGCAAGCGAAGGAAATAAGGTTGAAATTTTTCTTGGCGCCAGTAAGGTTGGTGAAGCCGATGTTGCCGCCGGTAAGTTTAATTACCAAAGTGTAAATCTTGCAAGCGGAGAAAATGAAATAAGCGCAAAATCTTTAAGCACTTCCGGTAAAGAAAGTGATTCT
>CAYTEJ010000051.1:1438-8062 GCA_964436835.1 uncultured Gammaproteobacteria bacterium
GTAGTTTCAAAAGTTACACTCGACACAACTGCCCCAAAGCTGACTGTTGATAACCCGTCTGATGGCCAAAGCTTTTCGGGCGTTAGCAAAATTGTAGTCGAGGGCACTTCTGGTCTAAATGACGAAGTTTTAGCAAACGGTTTCTTGGCAAAAGTCGGCAGTGACGGCAAATATGAAGTTACGATAGTCCTTTCGGAAGGGGATAATACTATTGAGGTAAAAGCTATAGATAACGCCGGTAACACTACTGTGGTAAAAGTGAAAGTCAGCTTCCATCCTTAGGCAACCCAATAACCGTTTATAAATAAAATAGCCAAAACAGCTTGTAAAAACAAAGAGGCGGTCCAAAATGGAACTTTTAATTTTGGATGCTGTTCCAGAGTTTTCCCCATAATTACAAAAGTGCCAAGTGAAGCAAGCGCGTACCTTGGAACACTGCTGAGGGTGCCGCTTGATGCCGGTATTAAGATAGCAAGCGCAGAAAATATCCACAAGGAAGACGGGATTTTGCGTATGCCCCATATTAAAAGACCGATAAATGCCACGCTTATGGCAAAATCAAAATAATCATTTGGCGGCCTATGCTGTAAAGTTACAAATGACCATATATAAGAAAATAGAGTTGAAATGGGATCTTGCGGCTGGCGTTGCCAAAATGACTGAGAAAGCAAAAATTGCAGAAAGTGCCCCCCCGCCATTTTTGTCATGATTGAGAATATAACCACTCCCAAAAATGAGATAAACAAACCGACAAATGTTTTGTTAATTTTGCTTGGTTTAAATTTAATACGTACCAAATATGCATAGAATAAGGAAATAATTAAGAATATGCCGATAAAACGGGTCAGTGACGCTAGGATGACTATAATTGCCGATTTAATGAAATTTTGTTTGGTTAGAAAAATGAAAAAGATTATTGAAAATAGCATGAACAAAGATTCAGAATAGTAAGCAACAGTAAAAAAAGCTGTTGGGAATGTCAAAAATGTTACAACAGTTGAGTTTGCAATACTTTTTGAATAATTTTGTTTAAGAAAGCTGTGAAATAGCAGGAGGAAGGCAATAAAAGATATGTTTGAAATTACAAGACCTGCTACTAAAATATTTCCTAAGAAAACAAACCTTAAAATTTTTGCCAGTAAAGGGAAAAGCGGAGCAAATGCAAAGTACTGCAAACTTTGATAGCCGAGTGCGGCAATTGAAAGATAGTTGCCTCCGTCCCACTGGGCCCAGGAGAGCCAATAGTCAAAAACCTTCCCGGTGGTGGAACCAATGGCGCCCGGCGACTCGTTGGCAACCAGCGGAAATATCCTGCTTCCCAAAAAAGTTACAAGAAGAAGGCCAAGTCGCCAAAATACAAATAACCTAACTATCATTTTTAAGAGCAAGGCCCAAAATAAAATAAAATAACAGCATTACTTGCGGGAAAAATAAGGAATTTACAAATTGCGAATCAACGATCAAACCAAGGAATGCTGCAAGAGCCCCGAGGTGAAGCGGGTTTCTTGTTGCATTACTTTTAAAAACCCTAAATATATTTATTAAAAGGTAAAGATAAAGACTGAGGCCAGTTATGCCTGTCGTTGCAGCGACAAGAAGAATGCTTGAATCCGAACCGGCTCCCGAATGTCCACCGAGTGGGTTGTCAAATGAAAAAAAACCGTAACTGGCCTGTGCATATCTGTATGTATTAAATCCAACCCCCAGGATTTCGCTCCCTTCGAAGATTGTGATTGCCCTCTGCCAGCTTTCTATCCTTGCAGTTGCTGTTTCGTCTATTGTTAGCGCGCCAATAATTCTGCTTTTAACTTGTCCTATGGTTGTGAAGGCAAGTATAAAAACGGCAAGCGATATCAACAGGACCCGGGGCGCTTTAACAAATCCAACTGTAGCAACAACAGTCGCGATGGCCAAATATGAGCTTCTGGAAAATGTAAAGATAATTGCGAGGATAAAAATTGCCAAAGCAAAAAGGTAAATTTTGCGGTTTTTAAACAAATAAAACGAAATAGAGAGGGCAGAGAGAATTGCAAATATGCAACCTGAAAAATTTGGGTCAAGCAGCGTTGAGACAATTCTCATTTGGTGGGGGTCCCACCCAAATGCCTGAAGAGATGATAGGTTTGAGAAAAAGATTAGCTGCAAAAATCCAAGAAGTGCAAAAATAATGCCTATTGTAAGAAGTGCGTTTATCCATTTTTCTGTAGAACTTTTACTAATTATGTTATAAGCCACGACGGACAGGAGAAAGTAAATAATAAAACGTAATAAGAATAATGCCGATACAGCTATTTGGCCGGGCGAGAAAAAATTTAAAGCCGCGACAGTTGAGGCAATTGCCGAAAGCGTAAACAAAACAAATGGTGTAAAAACGGTTTTTGGAATTTTTAACGATTTTTTAACAAGAAGGGCATCTATAATAAATATTGTAACCGTACTTGCTACAAATACATCAGTTAATGTTATTGCACCCGATTGGGTAAAAGGTAGTCTCACAAGCTGACCCGTTAAAAGTGTCACAAGTGATGTTAGAAGAAGCAAATTTACAAGCATTATTTTTTAAAACTGCAACTGACGTTTTATTCAAATTGTGAGTCCAGATAGATGGAACGTTTGCCTAATGCAAAGTGAACCATCAACCTTCCAAGCACCATTATAGTGGAGTTGACAGGATTTGAACCTGTGACCTTTCCGATGTGAACGGAACGCTCTGCCAACTGAGCTACAACTCCCTATTTGCGGGGACTACTCTGCTGCTCTGGCTATGGACTCAAGTTGCCTCTGTACGATTTGGCCAATTTTAACATAAAATTGAGGGACAAGCGTGAAAGAAGGATTAGCCTCAACAATAAAGGAAATCGCCCAGACACTTTTGATTTCGTTTGGAATTTTTCTTTTTGTTTACATATTTCTGGTACAACCGCATAGGGTGAAGGGCGAATCGATGTTCCCTACTTATAACGATGGGGAATTACTTCTGACAGAAAAGGTCTCTTACCGATTTTCAAAACCCCAAAGAGGAGATGTCATTGTTTTTGAGGCACCAGTTGGGCATAACATTGATTTTATAAAAAGAATAATCGGGCTACCTGGTGAAACCGTTTCAGTTCAAGAAGGATCCGTTTTTATAAACGGTAAAAGACTGGAAGAAAGCTATTTAAAAGCAGAAACACCCGGAGATGAAGTCAGGACTCTCGGGCCTGGTGAATATTTTGTGATGGGAGACAACAGGCCGGCATCTTCAGACTCAAGGGTGTTCGGGCCTATTGCTACCGACAAAGTTCAAGGACGGGTAATTTTTGTTTATTGGCCGCTTTTTGGTGGGAAAATTTCCGCCGGGATGAGGTTTGTTTCAAGACCCAATTATTAAATCCCGAATTTTTTTGATAATCTCCGATGTATCTTCAACTTTGCCGCGGACTACTATGTGCATTTTGCTTTCAACCCTTGATTGGCTGATTTTAACTTTAGTCTTAACTTTGTCTGAGGTTAGTTTCTTGGAAAGCTCTTCCTGGTAGTCGTCCAACTGGTCATTTTGCAGCCTTAAAACGGGCTTTTGCTGTTTAGGGCTAATATTTTCCCTGGACTTTAGTTTTCTGGAAAGCTCCTCCGCCCCGCGGACAGAAAGATTTTTAGCAAGAATTTCCTTGTATGCTTCAACAACCAAGTGCGGATCTTCAAGAGAAGCAAGAGCCCTGACGTGGCCTTCGGTAGTGGCACCAGATGCAAGAGCGTCCTTTAAAACGTCAGGTACGGTTAAAAGACGAAGGGTATTAGAAACATATGGGGCACTCTTACCCACTTTAACCGCAATCTCGCCTGTTGAGAGGCCGAATTCATCCAATAGTCTTTTAAAAGCCTGCGCCCTCTCCAGGGCGTTTAAGTCTACCCTCTGGACATTTTCAATAATGGCCATTTCAAGCATTCCTTGGGGTGTCGTCTCTTTTATTATTACCGGCACTTTAGCAAGGCCTGCTATTTTGGATGCGCGCCATCTGCGCTCACCCGCGATAATCTGGTATCCTGCCGGAGTTTTGGCAACTACAAGCGGTTCAAGAACGCCATGTTCACGGATAGAATCAATAATTTCGGTTAAAGAATCTGGGGTAATTAAACCTCTGGGCTGCAGCGGGTTTGGCTGCAACATGTCTATATCTATTTCAAAAATTTGGCTTTCTTCCACGTTATATTATGTCTATTAACTTTTTCCCAAGTTTCTGCCTGAATTTTACTAAACCTTCCTTGATTGCAAAAATTGTATGGTCACGGCCAAGCATTGTACCGTTCCCGGGGTAAAATTTGGTACCCCGTTGCCTGACAATAATATTTCCGGGCTTGGCGATTTGGCCGCCATAAACTTTAACACCTAAACGTTTTCCTGCTGAATCTCTATTTTTACTTGTAGCTCCTCCGCCTTTTTTATGTGCCATTTTTGTAAATCGTCGAAAGTTTAAAGACTAAAGACTAATGCATGAATTTTAACTTGCTTTTCACGAAGTGTCAATAAACTAGTAAGTTATGGATTGATATAGAAATAGGTATTTTATTTTTGACTTTAATGGTATCCGCCATGGTGGCCGTCGGTTTCTTGAATATAGGCAAGTGGCAACTTTGGCGTTCCGTTTGCGCACATTTGGGCATATCCAACTCTTTTTTCCGGGAGAGATTCTCCGTTTCCTGCCCTTCTGACTATATCCGTCGATACACTTCTTATGACAGTCTCAAATGAACGCCTGACCGATTCTTCCTGATACGAAGAGTGCGGTATTCCCAAATTATACCCAAGAGCAGGGCATTCAACGTACACGCCTGAATCACGCGAAATGATGTAAACAATGAGCTTCCCGCTATCTGTTTCGATAGGTCTTCCTTTGGGTTCTAATTCTGACATTTTAGGGGCAGATTTTTAGCTTTCGATTTTTTCGATGAGGACTTTGGTTTTTTGGTGTCTGTGGCCGGTTGTCTTAAGATACCTTGATTTAGACTTAAATTTGACTACCCTCACTTTTTTATCCTTGAATTCTTCAAGAATTTTGCCTGTAACTTTAGCTTTCTCAACGAGAGGTTTGCCAAACTGAACACCTTTTTCGGATTTAACCGCAAGAACCTCGGTAAATGTTACCGGCCCTTCCGCTTTGTCCTTTATCTTTTCGAGGTCAACTTTCTGGCCTACTGCAACTTTATATTGTTTACCGCCGGTTCTTATTACCGCCCAAGTGTCCATGGGCAAGATTCTAACATTTTGTGAGCTTGCCTTTCAACTAATAAGTACCCTTTCGGGCAACAGAAAATACAACACCTAAAAGAAATAGAGTAGTTAGAAGGGACGATCCCCCGTATGAAACCAGCGGAAATGTTATTCCGGTTACCGGAAGGATGCCCATATTCATGCCAACACTTATTAAAAATTGGAGTATTAAAAATGAAGCAACACCAACTACAACAAGCTGTGCAAACTTGTCTTTTGCTTTGGCAATACCAATTATTCTGGTTATCATCCAAGCAAATAGGACAATTAAAAGTCCTGCCCCCAGAAATCCAAGCTGCTCGGCAATGGATGCGAAAATGAAATCACTTTCTGCTTCCGGCAAAAAGTTTAGCTGGGATTGTGAACCGCGGCTAAAACCTTTCCCGAGGAAGCCACCGGAACCTACCGCAATTTTTGATTGGATCATATTGTAACCGGTCCCAAGGGGATCTGCTGCAGGGTTAATAAAACTGGTAATTCTTTGCTTTTGGTACGGGGCCAGCATTTCAAAAAGGGAAAAGCCAACAACTGCTGCTACTATAAAAAGGATTGCTATGTGTTTTGGCTTAAATCCGGCAGCCATTGATATACCCACCCATATGGCAAAAAAGGCAAGAGTGTTACCAAGGTCGGGCTGAATCAATACCAGCGTAATTGCGGGGAGAATAATTAAAAAACTTACAAAAAGGTTTTTAATCTGCTCGGCCGATTTGTCGTGATAAAACGTGGCCAGCAGAAATATACTTGCCGCTTTGGCAAGTTCCGAGGGCTGGATGCGGAAAATGCCAAGGTCTATCCAACGGACAGAACCACGTATTGGATTACCAATTACTAAAAGCGCCAATAAAAATACCAAGGAAATAACATAAATCGGAACTGACAGGTTTTTCCAATTTTCGTAGTCAAACTGCGAGGATATGTAAAGAATTACAATCCCTATTACCCAAAACACCAACTGGTTTGCCGCAAGGCTTTTGGTGATTGAGGAGATTATAAGAAGCGAAATTGTTCCAATTGCTAAAATTTGGACAAAAAGCAGCCAATCCCAGCGTGGTCTCATTTAATTTCTGACGATTTCGAGTTTGTCTGATTTTTCAAGTTTCTTCGATAATGTTTGTTTTTTTATTTCCTGCTCGAATTCCTTTGGCCAGTCGGGGAGTTTGACAGTAACAAATTCAGAAAGGTCGCAGCCCGCTTCTTTTCTGGCTTGTTGGATTTGGCGGATTATCTCGCGGGCTTCACCTTCCGCTTTGAGCCGGGGAGTGATTTTAGTGTCGAGTTTTAAATCTGCACCTTTTTTAAATATAACCTGCTTGACGTTTACCTCGGCTGCAATTATCGATTCAATATCGTCTGATAATTTCTCGCCGCCGTAC
>CAYTEJ010000052.1:0-8016 GCA_964436835.1 uncultured Gammaproteobacteria bacterium
AGAAGTTCCAAAAACAAGGGATTGAAATTGTTAAACTATATAAGAAATGAGGGGTCTAACTTTTAAAAAAGCTATTGTTTTGATCGCTATGGGAGATTTAAGTCTTAATATAATCAACTGGGCAAAGGAGCTTGGTTTAATCACAATAGTCACTAATCGGAATAAAAATGCCCAAAGCATGAAAATTGCAGATGTTCCACTGAATGTTGACGGAAACGATATAACAAAGCTTAAAAGAGAATTAACAAAGCTTAAAAGAGAATATTCCATAATTGGTATCTATACTGGCCTCGAGTTAGCAAAAACCGTTTCAATTGTAGGAAAGTTTTTAAATCTTCCTGTCTTATCTTTAAAAACAGCAACAGCTATAGAGAATAAAATTAAAATGAAAAAAATACTGGTTCAAAACAATATACCAACTGCAAAATACACAACAGCAAAGACTTTTGGTGAGGCGATTGTAAAAAGCAGGAAGATAGGGTTTCCGCTTGTGCTAAAACCGCCATCGGCTTCCGGCTCGCAGGGTGTGACAATTGTAAAAAATCCGAAAAATTTAAAGAGTGCTTTTGGGGAGGCAAAGAAATATTCAAAATCCTTAATAGTTATGGAGGAGTATTTAGAGGGTACTATGCACGACGTAAACGGAATATTTTTTAAAAATAACTTCTTTAAGGCGGGTATACTTGATAGATTACCTAACATTGAACCCCAAACCTACCCGGTTGGCACGATTGATCCGTCAACCCTGAATAGTCGAAGTCAAGAAAAGTTATATAAGATTACTGAAGATGCCGGAAAAGCCTTTGGAATTAAACATGGACCTTTCAAGTCTGATCTTATTTTGACCAAAAATGGACCAAAAGTTCTTGAGGTTGCACCACGGTTTCACGGTGATGTTACCACTTCATGGACTACGCCTGTTTCTACAGGAATTAATCCTGTAAAAGCTTATTTTCAACTACTTTTGACAGGTAAGATTGACCGTTCTTTGCTAATTCCTAAAATAAGCCTGTTTAGCGGATTTAAATTAATTATGTGTAAACCAGGAGTTGTAATGTCAATAAAAGGGATTAAAGAAGCTGAGCAGGTAAAGGGCGTTGAGAAAATTTTTGTAAGGAAACAGGCCGGCGACAAAGTTCGGTTTTACAAGAACAATAGTGATATATTCGGGTTAATTATTGCTTCTTCTAACACACCCGCACAACTTAAACATGTTTTCAGGAAAGCAGAAGAGAAGATAAAGATAAGAACGCAATCGGAAAAACTTTGAAATTATTTCCTCTATAGGATAGAATTCAACATCACGATGGTTGATATTAAAGAGCCAAAACAAATAAGAAAATTGCGCTTGCCGGAATTACGAGAGTTAGCAAAAGACATTAGAGAATTCCTGATCAGCTCTATATCAAAAACAGGTGGCCATATTGGAGCAAACCTAGCAACAATTGAGCTGACAATTGCTCTTCATTACGTTTTCAACACACCAAAAGAAACACTTATATTCGATACCGGCCACCAGGGGTACACGCATAAAATATTAACAGGTAGGGCAAGCTTGTTTCCAACAATAAACCGATATAAAGGTTTGAGCCGTTTTTTGACCAGAAGTGAAAGCCCTTACGATCTTATAGATGCAACACACGCAGGCACTTCACTTTCAACGGCTGCAGGTCTTGCCAGTAATGCAAAAAACAGAGTAGTGGCAGTAATCGGTGACGGCTCCCTGGTTGAGGGTTTAGCATTCGAGGGCCTCAATTATATTGCCGGAACTAAACTGCCCATTGTCATTGTAATAAACGACAATGAAATGGCAATTGCTAAAAATGTTGGTGGTATAAAGAATTTAACCCAAGGTAAGGGCTGGCAAAAAAGATCGGCGGATTATTTTCAAGGTTTAGGCTATAAATATTTGAGTGTTCAGCATGGCCATAATATTGGTGATCTCATAAAAGTGCTTAAAAAAGCTAAAAAGAGTAGTGGTCCAATAGTCGTTCATGTAAAAACAGAAAAGGGCAGAGGGTTACCAATTGCTAAAAACCACCCTTATAAAATGCACTTTTCCATGCCTTTTGATCCAAAAACTGGGTTAGGGGCATCTCCTACTATTTTGGGTAATACATATGCGATTATTGCAGCCGATGAGCTGAATAGGATCATGCATATAGATAAGAAGGTTATGATTATCACACCTGCTACTCCATATGCTTCAAATCTGGATAGTCTGATTGCAAAATACCCCAAGAGAATAATTGATGTCGGAATGGCAGAACAACATGCATTATCTATGGCTGCAGGAATGGCTTTAGGCGGATTGAAACCGGTTGTTTGTTTCCAGACTACTTTCATGCAGAGGGCATTTGATCAACTGCTCCACGACGTCGCTTTTACGGATTTGCCAATCACAATTCTTGGTGTAAGATCTGGTTTTGCAGGATATGATGGTCCAACACATCATGGGATTTTTGATCTTTCATATTTAAGGGCAATTCCAAACTTAAAAATTGTGTATCCGTCAGACAGCGCGGATATGAGGATGACAATTAAAAACAGACTCGCGAATCCTCAAGGACCAATGGTTATATTACATCCCTATGAACCCATTTCAAAGCCGGAGCCAAAGGTTGGTAAACGTTTAGGCGGGGCTACAGTTTTCTCAAACGGTAAGGATGGGCTGATACTTTGCCTGGGGAATACACTTAATAATGCACACAAAATAAGAATCGAACTTCAAAATCGCTATTCTATTTCTTTTGGGTTAATTTGTGTTACTTCGATTAAACCGCTCCCCAAAGATCTGCTCATTTCTACAATAAAAAAGAGTAGAAGAATATTAACCATGGAGGAAGGCACACTTCAGGGAGGATTTGGGTCTTCGATAAGCGAATTTATCTCTGACAATGCCTTGTCTTCCTCTCTCTTGAGATCCGGCATTAGCGACACTTTTATTTCTGCCGGCAACAAAGACGAGTGCTCCCAGGAAGCAGGAACAGACGCAGAAAATATATTAGTTAAAATGTTCGACAGGTGGCCTGAGCTGAAAAAGAATTCGTAATGAAAAACAAATTTATTGAAATTAATAAATCACCTAAGGTTGCGCTGGTCACCGGCGGTTCAAGGGGAATCGGCCGTGCAATTGCCATTAAACTTGCCGAAAATGGTTTTGATATTGCAATCACTTATCATAACAACCGTCAAGCTGCAGAAGAAGTGGTGCAACAAATTAAAGCCATTGGACAAAAATGCCACCCATTCCAATTGGACTACCAAAACGTTTCAAGTTTTAATCAAAAAGTTAGACAAATAGTTTTGGAATTAAGAAGAATTGATGTTTTAGTTAATAATGCAGGAGTCCTGCAGCAAAAACCTTTTGAAAATATTTCGGCTGATGATTTTGACAAAACGCTTGACACAGATTTAAAAGGTGTTTTTTTCTTAAGCCAAAAAGTTATTCCACATCTAGCAAAAACAAAAGGCTGTATTATTAATATTTCTTCCATAGGTGGCCAAACCGGAGGAACTAGAGCTCCACATTACGCCGCTGCAAAGGCTGGCATAATAAGCCTAACTCGATCATTGTCTAATTTATATGCTCCTGTGGGAGTCAGAGTTAATGCAATTGCCCCGGGACATATCGCGACAGATATGACCAGTAAAATTTTTAAATCCCCAGCTTATAAAGCTGGTATTAAGAAACTAATACCAATCGGGAGAGTAGGTAACGTTGAAGACGTTGCAAACGCGGTAAAATTCCTTGCAAGCGATGACGCTTCATATATTACGGGTCAAACTATTAATGTAAATGGCGGAATGTATTTAGGATGAGTAAAACAATTTTAATATTGGGTGCATCGCATGACCAAGAATACGCTTACATTACTGCTAAAGAAAAAGGCATTCGTACTATTGCTGTTGACCAAAACCCCAAATCTCTCTGCTTTAAGATAGCCGACGACTACGCAAATATCTCAACAAGAGACATTGCCTCGTTAAAAACGTATATAAAGGCTTATTCTAAAAAAATCAAAATCGACGGTGTAATGACAATGGGCAGCGACATTCCGTATATTGTCTCTGAATTGGCACAAATGCTTGGCAACCCATGGATCAGCAAAGAAACGGCCTTTTTGGGATCAAATAAACTTGCGATGAAAGAAAGGTGGCAAAAAGACGGCGTGCCTATACCAAACTTTAAAATTGTTAAATCCGCAAGTGAGGTTAGACAGTTTGCAAAAAAGGTAGGTTTCCCGTTAATAATTAAGCCCACCGACAGATCCGGTGCAAGAGGTGTGTTTCTCTTGGAAAAGCACCATGACCTTGAAAAATATTTTAGGCTCAGCCAAGATGTATCTTATTCAAAAACTGTTATGGCGGAAGAATACTTGAGCGGACCGCAAATTAGCACAGAATCAATAATCTATGATAACTTTGCGGCTACCCCTGGTTTTGTAGACCGCAATTACAACATGAATGCACGTTATTCACCTCAAATTATGGAAAATAGTGGGGATACGCCCTCCATTTTATCGAGGGAAGAACAAAAAAGGGTTTGCAATTTAGTGGAAAGAGCGGCAAGATCGTTGGGTGTACAAAGAGGAGTTGCAAAAGGTGATGTAGTATTAACCAAGAATGGGCCTAAAATGATCGAGATGGCAGTAAGGCTTTCCGGGGGGAATTTTTCGGATGGTTTTATTCCAATTAGTATTGGGGTTAACATAGTAGCCACAGTAATTGATATAGCAGTCGGGAATAAACCAAATTTACTGGATCTTCGCCAAAAACATAATCCGATTGGGGTAAGCGTAAGATATTTTTTTCCACATCCGGGAAGGCTTATGAAAATTACCGGGCTTATGGAGTCTAAAAGATATCCGTGGCTTAAAAAGATGCAGTTTAATTATAAAATTGGCGACTATATTAAAAAACCGACATCACACGCAGACAGATTTGGATTTTTTATCACTATTGGTGAAACTCGCGAAGAGGCTCTAAAAAGAGCAGAGTTGATATACCAAACCGTGATTCCGATAACTGTTTAGACAACTAATATATGTTAAGCCTCTATTCTATTTTCCACGGTAATTTACAGTTTTCATCTATCCCCCGGAATGACTATAAAACCGTAATTGATAATTGTTACTGGCCATTAATAAAACTTGTAGAAAATAATGAAAAATTAAAACTAGGAATAGAATTTAGCGCCCTGACACTTTTGGAAATTAAGAGAATTGACCCTGGTTTAATTATAAAAATAAAAAAATTAATAGAAGATGGCAGGCTTGAATTTATAGGCTCTGGATATACGCAAGCAATCTTTCCTTTAATTCCCTATGAAGTAAATTTAAAAAATATTGAATTGGGAATACAAATTTATAAAAATATTCTGGGTTCGATTCCCAAGATTTTTTACGTCAACGAACAGACTTTTTCAGATGGTCTGATCAGTGTTTATAAAGCAGCAGGAATAAAAAATATTGTTGTTGATTTTGATAGTGCACCGGAAGAAATAAGGTTCAAAAAACTATTGTTGTACAGATCCGTTAAGTTAGTTAGCAAACAAGGAAGTACGTTAAATGCCATTTGGGGCGGTTCAATCGCTTTTCAGAAGTTTCAACGCTATGTGTTTGATGAGATCTCTTTTGAAGATTATCGGCAATATTTATTTAATCATTTAAACAGTAGAGAAAACCGATATTTCCCTTTATATACCGGTGATTGGGAAATATTCGGTTATTCACCAAAGGGAATTAAACGCAATTTTAAAAATGATTATATGAAAATGCAACAAATTTTTGACAGGTTTCTTAAGGAAAAACAAATTAATTTTGTTCTTCCGAGTAAAGTACTTGCCAATAATCTTATAAATCCAACAGTAAGGTTCGTGGATCCATCTAGTCCTATCAGTTCAAAAAAGCAAGAAAAATATAATGTTTCAAGATGGGCACTGGCCGGCAAAAATACAATCTTTAGGAATACTGATTGTTTTAAACTTTATCGATCAATCAAAACTTTAAAAGATCAAGGCATCGCCGGTACGTCTATCATAGAGTGTTTAGAGAGAAATTTAATAGTACTTTGGGGCAGCGATTACCGCACGAACACGACTGAGGATAAAAACAATGAATATTCTAGCATTTTGGCAAAAACACAAAAAACTATCAAGAAATATACTGATAACTATGTTTTACAAATTATAGATTCCACGAATTCTAGGAATAATTACCAAATAACCACAGAAGAGAGTTGGGTGACTGAGAACGTGAGGCTGACTTTAGATCAACGAAAAGGCGCATGCATAACGGAGTTGGTGTTTCCAAAGATTTTTCCCAAAAAAATGGTTGGCTTAGCAATCCATGGCTATTTCCAGGACCAACGACTTTCTTCCGATTGGTTTTCAGGGCACTGCTTGTTTGAAACCGACAACGGCAAGTATACCGATCTGTCCCCGACTAAAATATATGTAAACAAAAACCGCAAAGGTGATATTAATCTTTTTTGCAAAATTAACACCCCTATAGGTGAAATCAGAAAAATATATAAGATTTACCGGGATTTGCCCAGAGTTGACTTAAAATATGAATTTAATTTAAAAAAGACTGGACTTAAATCGGCCAGAATTGGAAATGTTACTTTAGACCCTCTTAACTTTTCTCATAGTAGTTTTTGGTACGCAACAGTCAATGGTGGGAAATCGGAAGAGGTTTACCGCCTCAGCAATGCTTTAATAGCCCATGACGAAATTGTTTCTTTTAGAATCTCGAGTCGCGGCTGCCTCGGCACAACGGAAGGCTGGTTGGCAATAGGAGATAAGCATAAGGCATTGGCGCTGACTTGGGACAAAGGAGAGCTTGCCAGTTGCCCCATTGTACATTTTGAAAAGACGCAGCAAGGATTATTCGCACGTGTACAGCCTTCGATTGCCGAATCAGATGAAACGGGTTTCCCTGTTTTTAAAGGGAAATTCTCGTTTGGCATTAGTTATTTGGGATTGAAATCTCCCTTTGAACTGGACAGGCTTAATGCCTCCAATCGGACAATTAAAAAATAATGCAAAAAATTCAAAATATTGCTGTAGTTTCGAGCTCAACTGATGTTTTTGAACTTAAACAATTAGATAAAAGGTTCATCAAAAACTTGAAAGTATTAGCCACAAATTTAGAAGCTATAAAAGCATTAGAGAAATCACATTTCTCATTTAATGAACTGGATACTCTATTGAACAAAAAGGTATTAAAGGCTACCCAAAATCATGTTGCAATCCTACTAGATGCTCTTCTAAATAATCCAACCACTGCCAAAATATTCACTGCTGATGGTGTAAATCTTCTGAAAATTGTCTCAAATAGGCTTTATTTGTATTTGATGCAAATGATTTTAGGTTATTTATATGTTGAGAAAATGAAAAAAACATATGGTAATATAAACTTGATTTTATTTAAAAAAAATGTTTTTTCGAAGCATAGTCCCCTATCAAATTCGACTTTTTATTCTTTAGTTTTTTATATTTGGGCTAGGAACCAACCAAGATTTAAAATAAGATTAATTTCCGATTCTGCGGGTGATATGCCCTCCCCCATTATCCCAATAATGATGGAAAAATCCCATATTCTATCAAACTTTTTTTTAAATGTCAGGGAAAATTATAAAAATTCTAAAAGACAGGTAATTTTTGTCTTACCTGCTGCCCATGCAGTAAAACTTATCAAGTTATTTAAGGAAATGGGCAAAGAAAAAATTAACTATATACTAATTGTCCATAATTTAAGCATGAATGAAAAAATAGTTTTGGTTAAAAACAATGTGAGGTTTATCGATCGGGAATCACTAAAAGGGAGAGTGATAGAAAGATATTCCCAAGGTCTTCAACTCAGAGTTAAAAGGCGTTGGTACAACTTAAGTAACGATTTTACTTTTTCCAAGCTTAATACTGATAAGGATAAATATTTAGAAAATGCGATTAAATATGGGGTTGAAGTTTTTATAAAATCCGAACTTAAACAGATACTAAAAGACCTATTA
>CAYTEJ010000053.1:0-7980 GCA_964436835.1 uncultured Gammaproteobacteria bacterium
CGACGTTGAAAATCCGCAAATTTCAATCTCCCAGCCACAAAATGGCGACACCTTAAAGGGCCAAGGCAATGTTGTAGTTTATATTGCGGACAGCACAATTCAACAGAAAGCATACAAAAGTTCAATAGCCGATTCAAAAGTCACACCAACACAATCACAAAATGTTACAATAAACGTTCCCGACGATCTTAAAAAGGCAACCTCTGCTCAACTTCTGTATGAAACAACCGGAGTTGCAGATAAGAATCATTGCCAGGTTGGATTAACCGGCACAACCAAAGAAAACTGCGGCCCAAGTTATAACACGCAAGAAACAGACACCCAAAAACAAACGTATAACGTTGATGTTTCCAAATTGAAACCCGGAGACAATACATTTGAATTCACAGCCTCAGGCAACGAGTTTGCCATAAAAAGCGCAACACTTGCCGTAATTTTCGGTGACGCATCACAAGCGGGCAAAGTGGTCAAAGTCGACTTTTTGTTAGACGACAAAACCGTGGGCGAAAAAACAGATTTTACCTTGCCATTTTCCCTAGACACCACAAAATTTTCAAATGGCAGCCATGTACTTGTGGCCAAAGCTTATGACGAGGCGGGTAATGCTTCCTTTTCGGCACCCAGAAACATCACGATCCAAAATTAAAAAGAAAATTATTCGATAAGAGAAGCTGTCTCAACTTCACTGGTCTCCGCTTTCTTGGGCCCTTTTACAATTCTTTGCTTCTCCGTACCATAAAACTTAACCCTTTCCGCCTTAAACGTCATATCTATTTCCCCTGTCGGACCATTCCTGTGCTTTTGGATATCTAATTTTACCTGTTCAATGTTATCTGCATCCGGCCTCCAAATAAACATAACAACGTCTGCGTCCTGCTCTATCGCTCCCGACTCCCTAAGATCCGCAAGCTGTGGTTTCCTGCTACCCCGTTGTTCGACTGCACGCGAAAGCTGCGAGCAGGCAAGAACCGGAATTTTAAGTTCCCTAGCGAGGTTCTTCAGAGACTGGGAAATTTCACTAACTTCCTGGACCCTGTTTTCCAAATTTCGGCCATGGATAAGCTGCAAATAGTCGACAATCAAAAGTGAGAGGCCATGCTCAACCTGCAACCGCCTTGCCTTAGTCCTCATTTCCATAATATTAATAGCCGGCGTATCGTCTATGAAAAGCGGCGCGTCCGCCAAGACACCCATTGCCTCCTGAAGCCTGTCGAAATCATTGTCGTCTAGCCTTCCTGTTTTCAATTTCCATGCATCCACTTCACTTTCGGCCACCAAAAGCCTGTCGACAAGTTCTTCTTTGCTCATTTCCAAAGAAAACATACCAACCGGCAACCCTTCCCGGACTGCAACGTTTGCAGCAATATTCAAAGTTAGCGAGGTTTTTCCCTGACCCGGACGGGAAGCCAAAATTATTAAATTCGAATCCTGGAGACCTGCAAGTTTTGAGTCCAAATCCCAAAATCCTGTAGGCACACCGCGCAAACCTCCTGCTTTTTTATGAAGTTCATCTAGCCTGTCAAAACTTTCGGCCAAAGCATCCCTAAGCGGCATAAAATTTTGCCGCAGCTGTTCCTGGGAAAGGGCAAATATCGCTTGCTCGGTTTCGTCAAGAAGTGTCCTGACATCTCCGGTATCATCAAATGCTAATTGGGAAATTTTAGTGCTGGCGGCAATTAGCTGTCGCTTTACCGAATGGTCCCTTACAATTTGTGCATATTGGGCAACGTTGGCAGATGTCGGCACAAGCGATGCTAATTCTGAAAGGTATGCAGCTCCCCCAACCTTATCGAGCTTACCTTTCTTTTTCAACTCGGCCGTCAAAGTAATTAAGTCAATCGGTTCACGTTTTTCAAAAAGATCAAAGATAGCAGACAGAATATCGCCGTGGGCTTCTTTATAAAAATGTATGGGTTTTATGATTTGGACAATCGAAACTAATGCATCAGAATCCAAAAGGATTGCACCTAAAATAGATCTTTCGGCATCTAAATCTTGCGGAGGGACACGTCCGACATTAACTTTCTGCATAAATTCAAACTTGTTTTTGTTATTGTTGGGCCGCCAGAACCGTAACTTCCAATTCTTCAGGCAGCTTATCGCGCGAAACCGAAAGCTTCGCAGCAGGTTCAATATTTTCTTTGCCCATAACCTTCAGGAAGTCTCCAACATCAGCAAGGTCAAACTTAAGGCCGGGAAGTTTATAGTGTATAGGCACCACAATTCGCGGCTCAAGTTGAGCAATAATGTCCGGTGCATCTTTGGCTTCTATTGTCCAAACACCACCAACCGGAATAAAAAGTACGTCGCACCCGGACAAATCTTCAATTTGCGCCTGCGTCAGCTTTTTTTGCCCCAAATCGCCGAGGTGCACGATGTTAATTTCATCAATATTAGCCTGATAAATAGTGTTACGACCCCGTTCCCCACCCTCGCTGTCGTCGTGGAAACTGTCGACACCGACAACATTTACACCTGAAATTTCATATTCGCCCGGTCCCGAGATAACAAACGGTGATTTTTCACCAGTGCCCTTTACACTTGCCACACCATTGTGATCCTCGTGGCCGTGAGTAACACAAACAATGTCGGCTTCAAGTTTCAATGGCTTTAAACCGGTAAAATTACCGTCAAATGGGTCAAAAACAAGAATGGCTCCTTTGCCTTTTATCCTTACGCAAGCTTGCCCATGAAACCAAATATCAACCATAAATTACTCCAAGAAGTTTTAACATAATAGCATAAGCGCCGTGCAATCGATATTATCACAAAATTAAATTGCATGCATCTACAATTTGCGGCCTTCAAGCTAAATATGCTAAGCTAAAATACGAAAAAATGCCAAAAACCGGGCTTCCCCTAAAGACATTAATCACAATAATCGCGCTTGTTATTGCAATTCCCGCAATTATCTATTGGCTTTGGCAAAGACAGCCAAAAGGGATGACGCTAACACAGGAACTCCTTACACCCGCATCACAAAACCAAAGCGCTACTAACTCAGCTGTCCAAGCAATAAAAGTCGCAATTGAAGACGGAAAGGTGCTCCAACAGAAAAAACTTCAACTTCAAGGACAAGTACCGCCCAATTCACTGGTTATCATATACTCGGTTGCGGCAAACGCAATTGTAAAATCAGACCAGGCAGGCAGCTTTACTAATAACGTCGATCTTGTAAGCGGCCTAAACTTAATTTCAATTTCCGTTTTAGGTCCAGACTACAAGGAAATTGCCGCCAAAAACCTGACCTATTATCAAGACTCGGCCGACACGACAAATACCGCCGTCTACGCAGGTCTGGTCAAAAGCATATTCGAAAATACAATCACCTTAACTACCCAAGGCGGCGAGATGCCTATCAAGAAAAGTAGCTCAACACAGGTTAATATCCCAAAATTGCCAGGCTTAGAAACTCAGCCGCAGGACCAAGATGTCAGAGTCGGTGATTACATGATTGCTCTTGGAAAATCAGCTACCAACGGCCAGATGGAAGCCAAAAGTATAAATATCCTGCGTGACAACAAACCTCAAAACGAAACCCACTTTGCAATAGTCAAAATTTTAAGCGGTCTTTCAAGAAATACTTTCTCCGCCCAGCAAAATGGACAAAGCAACATAGTAAAAATCATAACAAATACAGATACTGGTTATATCGACCAGGATAAAGAATCGGATGCAAAAATAATTACAAAAGACAAATCGGCAATTGTCATATTCCACGAAGACGCAAAAGCAAACGACGTTGCAGACTTGGTATACTTACTCCCCTAAACACCGCGTCTTTTGGTATCATAAGTTACATAATGCAAAAAGCACCGCCAACACCCAAAGGCTTCCGCGACATACTGCCGGAAAAAGCCGCCAAAAGAAAAAAGGCTATAAATACTATCGCTGACGTTTTGGAAAAAGAAGGCTTCCAACCACTTGAAACACCGACTATCGAGTTTGCCGAAACCCTAAGTGGCAAGTACGGCGAGGAAGAAAGACTTATTTACAAATTTAAAGACCGTGGAAATCGCGAACTGGCACTGCGCTACGACCTGACAATTCCCCTCGCCCGCTTCGTCGCCAATAACCAAAATTTGTTAAGACCCACTTTTTCCAGATACCAAACCGGCCAGGTTTTCCGGGGAGAAAACCCGCAAGCAGGCAGATACCGTGAATTCACCCAGTTCGATTTCGACACAGTTGGCCCTTCCGGTCACGAAGAAGATGCAAGAATAATCGCAACTGCCATAAAAGCAATAAAAAAAATCGGGCTTGGCCAGGCTGTACTTTTAATAAACGACCGCAAAAATTTTGAAGAAACTCCAATAGAAGTTGTTAGAGCAATCGACAAACTTCATAAAATCGGCGAAGAAGGAATAAAATCAGAGCTCCTTGAGCAGGGGTTGGCCTTGGACGATATTGAAAATCATCTTTTTAAAATTAAAAATGCAAAGCCAACAGAAAACTTGGAAAAAATATTTTCGCAAGTTTCCGAAAAATATAGTCTGGATATCGGAAAAGAAATTGTATTCGACCCAACGCTTGCCCGCGGTCTCGATTACTACACAGGGGCTATTTTTGAACTTAAACCGTCTAGCAATCCATCCGCATTGACAATTGGCTCCGGTGGCCGTTACGACAACCTAATCGGCATGTTTGTTTACCCCGACAAAGGAGGGGCAGGTCGCCAAATACCGGCAGTAGGCTTTTCTTTTGGGCTAGATAGAATTGTCGATCTCCTTTAATAAATGCGAAAACCTAGCCCCGCATTTATTTTAATCATTACGGCAACAATAATTTGGGGTGCGACAGCCCCAATCATGAAACTTACCCTAACCGAAGTTCCTATTTTTTCGCTCGGCTTTATACGCCAGCTGGCAGCCGCCATCATATTTTTCCCATTTGTCGCCAAGGACCTAAAAATAGAAAGGGCCGATATAAAACCTTTAATTATAGCTACGCTTTTAGGTACAAACATAAACCTGTTTTTCTTTTTCAGCGGACTAAAGTTAACACATGCCATAAACGCCTCGATACTTGTTTCGGCAGTCCCGATTTTTACCCTTCTTGCAGCTCATCTTTACCTTAAGGAAAAACTAACTCCCAAACTCGTTGTGTCTTCAATAACCGCACTTTTGGGCGCACTCGTAATAATCGGCACACCGATTTTTGCCTCAGATTTTAAATCGGTTCTAGGGAACGTTTTTTTAATGGCCGCTACTGTCAGTTTTGTTGCTTATGAAATTATCGCCAAAAAATTATTAAGAAAATACTCGGCTGCAAAACTCACGTTTTATATGTTTGTTATAGCCACAATTATTTTCCTTCCAAACTTTATATTGGAACTTGCAAGCAACCCCACGTGGCCATCACATATAAGTTTGTCAGGCATATTAGGGCTCTTATATGGAATCGTCTTCGCGTCTGCCTTAGCTTCATATTTTTGGCAAAAAGGACTCTCGCTCATACCTGCAGGAGAAGCAGCATTATTTTTCTATATCGACCCCATTTCAGGCATTATAGTATCAATGCTCCTTCTGGGAGAAAAAGTCACAACTTCATTTACCGTCGGCGCTATTTTAATCGTCATTGGTGTTTATTTAGCAGAACATCATCGTAAAAACCATATACTGCACAAAAACATATAAATTGAAGTTGGAAGCTATATTTGATAAAATATCCAAACATGAAATCTGATATCCATCCGCAATACTTTGACGATGCCAAAATCGTCTGTATTTGCGGCAATACATTTACAACAGGTGCAACGGTACCGGAAATTAGGGTTGAAGTCTGTAACAAGTGTCATCCTTTCTTCACAGGCGAAATGAAATACGTGGACACGCTTGGTCGTGTGGAAAAATTTCAAAAACGCCAGGAACAAGCCAAAACTCACATTGCCCAAAAAACAAAGAAGGTTGAAGAAAAAGAGCAAGGTCGAAGACCCGAATCCCTCAAAGAAATGCTTGACCTTGCCAAAAAGCAAGCCGCCTCTTAGCTACTAATTCACATTTGATACCTTTGATACGTTCGATACTTTTGATACCTTAGACATATGAGTGATTACTTAAAACAACAAATCGAAGACCTAGACAGGAAAATTAAAGACGCACAAGATTTAGCTGCTTCCGACCCCTCTATGGCCGAACTGGCTCAGGAGGAAATCGCAGAACTCGAAAAACAAAAAGCGTCTTTTGAAAAGACTATGAACCATGAACCACAAGCTACAAACCTAGACGGCTCCGCTGTCATCCTTGAAATTCGTGCCGCAGCAGGCGGAGACGAAGCGGGACTCTTTGCAGGAGATTTAGCCCGAATGTACACTAAGTACGCCGCAACCCAAAACTGGCGCGTCGAGGAATTGGACAAAAACGAAGGTGGCATTGGCAACATTAAAGAAATCACTTACAAAGTAATGGGTAAAAGCGTTTGGGATAAATTCAAATACGAGTCCGGTGTCCACCGCGTCCAACGCGTTCCCAAAACGGAATCGTCCGGCCGGATCCACACATCAACTGCAACGGTTGCCGTCTTGCCCGAAGTGGAAGCCACCCAAGTTGCCATAAACCCCGCCGACATCCAGTTCGAAGCATTCCGCTCAGGAGGACACGGCGGCCAAAACGTTAATAAGGTCTCAACTGCTGTACGGATTAAACACGTCCCAACAGGAATAGTTGTTAAAGCACAAACCGAAAGGTCACAGGCTCAAAACCGCGAAATTGCAATGGAAATTTTGCGTGCCCGGTTGTTCGCACTGGAAGAGGAACGGGCACACCTTGAACTTTCAACTTCAAGATCGTCACAACTTGGAACCGGCGACCGCAGCGAAAAAATCCGCACTTACAACTTCCCGCAGAGTCGCGTAACAGACCATCGCATTAATAAATCATGGCATGACCTAGAAAGTATCATGGAAGGAAATCTGGATAAGATAGTTAAAGCCTTACGCGACTCGGAGTCCTCCAATAATGCTCTTTGAGCCGTCTATGAATAATAGTGAAAAGGCGAAAAGTAAATTATGGAGGACGCAAGACCGCGTTACAGACCACAGAATTGGCAAATCCTGGGGCAATATTGCAGGAGTCATGGACGGCAACCTGGATAAAATTCTCCAAACCCTAAGCCCCAAGACAAACTAAATAATTAGAATCCCACAAAAGGCCATTTACAAATGTCGATTTTAACCTCACAATCAAGTGTGGTAAAAATTAGTTGAATAATGAAAAAACTTGTCTCTTATCTCTATTGGGCTCTTCCTGTAATTCTTCTCATTCCCCAAATCATTTTTACTCTAAGATCAATGAACCAAATTCGCTATGAGGAATTGGCCGAGTCAGTACGCAATGTCTTTTGGCTGCAACACAGATTTGTTTATGATGGTTCATCAAGCAATATTGGGTGGCATGCTGCACTATTGCTTTTCTACAAATTTTTTGGGTATTCCTTGTTCTCTGCTAAATATTTTCGCTTATTTTTGCAAATAATATCGCTTTTCTCCCTAGCAAAACTGATGAGCATTTTTCTTGGAAAACGCTTTGGATGGCTACCGCTTGTTATCATCGGTTTATCTCCCACAATTCTTTACTTCAACACATCGCAAACAACTTTTGGCACAGACTTACAAATGTTTCCAATATGCTTGCTACTACTTGTTACTCTCAGTTTTAAAAAAGAAGTATGGCCTTATATTCAACAAGCGCTTTTGTGGATGCTTGTAATATTAGCCAGTATGTTTTACCCGGCTTTTTTATTTTACGTGCCTGCATTAATTATTCTTTACCTCAGGAAACTATTTCGTGAATGCCGAGGCAATACGAGACTTATAGCAACAAGTCTTTCTACAAGTTTTATCGTATTTTTACTTCCAATGTTAATTTGCGTTTTGATTATAAAAAATAATACTGTTCTGGTATACGACCCAGTCACCAAAAGCGGTTTGCTTAGAAGTTCCGGCTCTTTTTTAATTTCGCAAACACAAATTAAAAAAAACTT
>CAYTEJ010000054.1:0-7922 GCA_964436835.1 uncultured Gammaproteobacteria bacterium
CAAGATTAAACAAAAGTCGCTGTAACTATGAGCACCAAGCGAGACTATTATGAAGATTTGGGAGTGCAAAAGAACGCCTCACAAGCCGAAAAAAAAGCGGAAGAAGCAAGAACAACAGATGTCGCCCCGGCACGAATAAGTTTCTTATGCTTTCCTAAAAAATCAGAACCGCTTTGCGGTTCATTTTCTTTTGGCATATTTATCGGAAAATTATACCAAACCCAATCTGCAGTGTCAAACTATAGGACATCAAAATTGCTTTTGATACGTTTGATACTTTTGATACCTTCGATACTTTCCCTTAAACTCCCCAAACACCTGCACCGTAACTGCGCACCATCCCCGAAAGCTCCATCATAGAAAGAGCGGCCGTCACCTGCTCTATCGGCAATTTAGTTTCTTTGGCAATAGCATCCACATGCTTCGTTCCCCCATCTAAAATCGCCAATATCCTTGCCTGGTCTTTGTCTTTTGGTTTCTGGTTCCTGGTCTCTGGTAACTGGTCTCTTTTTCTGCTGATGTCCAGCACCTGCAAAATATCCTCAACCGCAGTCGCCACATGCACACCGTCCTTTATGAGATTATTTGTCCCTTCGGAAGTTTTAGAAGTCACAGGTCCGGGAACAGCAAAGACTTCCCGCCCCTGCTCTGCCGCATAGCCAGCAGTTATCAAAGATCCGCTGTCAACCGCTGCCTCTGTCACCAAAACACCCAGCGATAGACCGCTGATTATCCTGTTTCTGGCCGTAAAATTATTGGGAAGTGCCGGAAACCCAAGGGGAAACTCGCTGACCAGAGCTCCGTTTTTTACAACTTCCTCTGCCAGTTTTCTATTCTCCGGCGGATAAATATTGTCCAGCCCAGAACCCAAAACCGCAATTGTCCTTCCACCTGCGTCGAGTGCCATTCTATGCGCTACGGAATCTATCCCCCGCGCAAGACCCGAAACTATCGTTAATCCATTTTTAGACAGATCAAACACCAACTTTTCCGTTATCTGCCGTCCGTAAATCGTCGCGTTACGGGATCCCACAACCGCAACCGCCAGATCGTCCTGAGGCATTAAATTCCCGCGGAAATACAAAACCGCAGGGCACGCTTCCAGATGCCTTAAATTCGCAGGATAATCGCGGTCTATTTTGGCAACAACTTTAATCCCCATCGCATAAACTTTCTCAAGATAAATTTTCGGATCTACTTTATTTCGGAAATCTATAATCGATACCTTAGTTTTTGCGTCAATCCTTAGCGAATTAACTTCTGCATCCGTCGCTTCCCAAAATTTTTTCAGGGATTTGAATTTTTTAAAAATATACGAAAAAGTCTGCGACCCAACTCCGGGGATCGCTGATGTCGCCACCCAATACGCAAGTTCTTTATTCACCTGCAGCCCTTCCCAAGACCCGGACTTGAACAGGGCTAGCTTCAAACATCATTTCATCTAGCTCTTGTTTCATTCTCTCGTCTGCTTCTGCTTTGATAAATTTTTTGTAATCTGCTTTCCAATTTTTACTATTAAAGTAACCAGCGATACTTTCTGTTGCTACAAGTTCATCTTCAGCATTACTTAAGTAATTCTTCAAAGAAGACCAATGGTAGCTTCTCAAACCTCGCTCACCCAAGTGTGATAAAGGGTTTAAATGAATATATCGGGATAAATGAAGCAAGTATTCATCCGTTTCAACATGCTTTGCTTTGAACCTACCCTGAAATAATGGTCCTACTCTCTCATATCTCTTGTTAAAATACATTGCATAAGCCAAATTTAATCTACTAATAAATTTAGAAATAGGCTCGTCAGAGTTTTGTTGTAGCAATAGATGATAATGATTAGGCATCAAGCAATAAGCGACAATTTTGACATTGTGTAAATCTTTATATTCTCCAAGTCTCTCTAAAAATCTTTTCTTATCAGCTTTATCTAAAAAAATTATCCTTTTTTCGGAACCTCTTGAATAAACATGATAGTAACCACCAGAATAAAATATTGGATCCCGATACGGCATAAACCAATAAAAAACTAATTTACAAGCGAAGTCAAGACCCGGACTTGGGCAAGGCTGGAGCTAATTTACTTGTAATCATGCGCCCAAAATCACACTCGTCGCCACCCAATACGCCAACTCTTTGTTCATCTTCTAATAAATAACACAAATGACTCTACCATTACTAAACTAAATAAACTAAATTTTGCATTTGAATCTACACTTGGCCACAAAATGAATACTAATAAAAAAGCTTCAAAAAAAACTGATAAACAAATAATTTTCATATGTTAAAGCTTAGAAACCAAAACTGTTCCAAGGCAAGTTCCTTCGTAAACTCCACGCAGACTTAAAACTATCATGGCAAGTTATTACATACATTTTCTGAAATTCAGAAAAAAGTTTGCAACAAGCAGTTTTTGCCACAAAAAAACAGCCCTTGTGGGCTGCTTGCCTGCTTAACTTCTTAAAGTTTAAACCCCATTACTACATCTTGTCAAACGTGTGTAGCAGGTGCTCTTGAATGTCTTTAGAATTGTTATTTGGTAGTTGCCATATTGCAACAAGAAAAGCCAGGAAATTTTTTGTGATTTTATATTAAAAACTTTTATTATGGCAACAGGAGAACCTAAAAAGTAATTCAGAGCCTTAAACCAAATTCGAAGGAAACAGGACACCATAACAATTGCCAATAAATTCACGTCTGTCTTCGGGAGCCATTCCAAAACCGGACAAAAGGGCGGCAACGGCAGTAATTTCGGATGCATCACGACCAATTTGCTCGCTAAGTTCTGCCTGCTTTTTGGAAATTGCCTCCGGCAGGGCATCAACAGGAATAGCATCACAAAGGCCATGCTTATTCCATGCACTGGCTAGCGAGGGTAAAATACCAAACTGTCTATACACTTCTGTCATTAGATTTGCAAAATAATAACTCTTTTATGAAACTTTTTCAAACATTTCCGCCTCGAGTTTTGTGCGCCCGGCAATAAATTTGGCAGCAGCTTTTGCCTGCTGTTTGCGGAATGTTAAAGACGTCATCAGGGCATTTTTGTTAAGCTCCAATACAAGTTTTTCGATACTTTCCTCGTCAAAGGCCAATGCCACACTTTTGAAGTTCTTGATTGCGGAGCGGATTAAAGACTGCCCGCCTATGTCCATGCTTTCCGGAAAAATCGAGGGATCCGGCGCATACAAATCTACAACCACCAAGTCTATTGGTTCCAAACCTTCTGCCTTTAAATAAGCCGTATGCTCCGCATTTTTTCGGTCTGCCAAAATCCTCACAAAGTTAGCACGATCCAGACTTTTTACCCGGCCGTCGTAGTCAAACCCGCGGATAACAGATTGCGCATTAAACCCTTTTGATTTGACATAATCCACAGTCCCGCCCGTTCCCCAAAACTTTGTCCTTTGTGTATCTAAAACACCCAACAAACCGTCGAGAATCTTCTTTTCAAAAACAGCTACAAAAACGTTATTTACTTCGATTAAATCCATAATTAACAAATGTATCAAAAGTCACAAAAGTATCACAGGCATCAAAAGTTTGGTTAGTACATAGGACGTTTGATACTTTTGACTCATTTGATACTTATGATACTTTTTCTTTAATGTTTAAAGTGCCTTATTCCTGTAAAGACCATCGTTATACCGTGTTTTTTGGCAGCAGCAATTACTTCCGCATCGTTTATTGAACCGCCCGGCTGGACAATTACGGCAATCCCCGCTTTTGCAGCAAGCTCAACATTGTCTGCAAACGGAAAAAACGCATCGGAAGCCATTACTGCCCCAATGGTATTTTTGTGCATCGTTATTGCCCACTTTTGCTCGTCCGGCAAACCGCCCTGTGCCTGCCTTAAAGCAAGCATTGTGGAATTCACTCTATTCGGCTGACCTGTCCCCATCCCAAGCATATTTTCGTCTTTTGCAATAACAATCGCATTGCTTTTAACGTGTTTGACAACTTTCCAGACAAATTCAAGGTCTTGCCAAGTTTTTGCAGATGGGCTTTCCCCGCACACGACTTTCCATTTGGAAGTCGACTCGTCAATCTCGTCCGTCGTCTGTACCAGATACCCGCCGAAAGCCCGTGTAAATTCCAAAAGTTTTGCCGGCTTGTCTGCCTTTACTACACGCATCTTGGCACTTCGTTTTTTCAACCTTTCTAAAATTTTTGGCGAATATTTTGGCGCGACCATCAGTTCGAAAAACTTGCCGCGCATGGCCTCAATCATATCTAAGGTCGGCTCGCGGTTTATAGCAACAATTCCGCCGAACGCACTTATGCTATCCGCAGCGTAGGCCATATTAAATGCCTCGGTCAGGTTATCCCTGGAAGTTATCCCGCTTGGGTTTGCGTGCTTGATTATCGCAAGTGTCGGCTTTTTGAATTCATAAACAAGCTTCCATGCATGGTTTGCGTCACCGATATTGTTATGGGAAAGTTCTATCCCCCAAAGCTGTTCAAAACCGGATTTTTTGTCGTCCTCAACGTAAAATGCGCTTTTCTGGTGGGGATTTTCCCCGTAGCGCAAACTTTTAAGTTGTTTAAGGTTTATTTTAAGGTCGTTTGGTAAATCCATTGTAAATAATTACCAATTTCAAATTTCAAATAAATACCAATCAATAATTAAATATTTCAATATTCATTTGTAGTATTTGGCATTGGTATTATTGGTATTTATTCCAAAATCGAAATTTCATTTTCGATTTTGGAACCACCAATCCAAAATTTCGCGTGCAACGGGTCCGGCAACTACCGAGCCTTCACCACCATTTTCAATAAGCACTGTAATGGTAACGGCAGGCTTATCAAAGGGTGCAAAAGCCGTAAACCAGGCATGTGGATCCCCTAAGGTTTTCTCGGCAGTACCGGTTTTGCAACCGATTTTATAAGGCGCATTAAAAAATGGCACACCCGTTCCACCGTTCTGGCAGGCCTGTTGCATACCCGAGCGTACCACATCAAGAAACTTACTATCAACTAAGTTGCCTGCTTTAACGCTACTTTTAAAGTCAACTTCGCCGCCGGACAAACCCGCATCTATTCGCCAAACGACATAGGGCTTTGTCAGTTTACCGCTGGCAACATAAGAGGTCATCTGGTTTATTTGGACAGGCGTTGCCAACAAAAACCCCTGACCAATTCCAAGATGCATTGTGTCACCTAAATACCAGTCTTCACCCAAAGTCGACTTTTTCCAAACCTCATCCGGAACCAGTCCAAAAGCTTCACCGGGTAAGTCAATTCCAGTTACCTGCCCAAAGCCCAACTTAACGGCAATTTTGTGTAAATCGGAAATTCCCATTTTTTCGGCAACTTTGTAGAAAAATATGTCGTTAGAGCGGGCAATCGCACGGTCAATTTTAATAATACCGTCAGTTCTGCCGTATTGGGTAAAGTACCAGTTGGAAAATTTTGTCCCTGAAACCTCAAACTGGCCTACATCTTCTACTTCGGTATCCTGAGTAATCTTTCCGCTATTAAGCCCGGCCAGCGCTACAGCCAGCTTAAAAACCGAGCCGGGAGGATAAACACCCTGGATAGCCCTGTTAAAAAATGGCTGGTTACCATCCCCAACCGCCTTTCCAATATCAAGAGGATTAAAAGAAGGAACGGAAGCAAGGGCTAAGACCTCACCCGTTTGCGGGTTTTGGATTACAACCGCACCCTTTTTAGATCCAATCTTTTCCGCCTGTTTCTTTAGTGCATCGTAGGCAATTTTCTGCAGACCCGAATCAATAGTCAAGTGAATGTCCCGTCCGGCAACCGGAGGATCGGTCCCTAAAATAGAAACGTTTTTACCCAAGGCATCTACCTCTATAAGTTTTTTACCTGGCCTGCCCTGTAGGAAATTGTCATATGCCTGCTCAACACCAAGCCTGCCGATAGAATTTATTTTGGAAAGTTGGGGATTGTCTTTTATATCTGCTTCGGAAACCGTACTCGTATAACCTATCGCGTGCGCTGTATCCTCACCCAGTGTATAAATACGCTTAATCACTTGTTTTATCTGTCCCAAATCGCCCTTGAAATTTTCGCCCGCCAAACCCTGCTTTTCAAGCTCATTTGCCTGATCGTTTGTAATTGGAGTGTTTTTGTTGTCTTGTGTCAAAACAAAAGATGCCTGCGACTGGGCCAATAAATTGCCGTTTCTATCAAATATCTTGCCTCTTGGCGCTTCGGACTGGACGAGATGTACACGGTTGTTGTCGGAAAGGTCACGATTTTGGGCACCATGGACAATAGTCAATGAAAAAAGCCTTGCCAAAAACACCAGAAGTATCAAAAAAACTGCCGCCAAAAAGGGGTAAAAACGGAAAAACGGGATGCTGCCATCATGCCCTCTTAAACCAAAAATCGCCTCCGGATCACGGAATTTCCAGTGTCTTTTGCGTTCCCTGGAAATCGAATGTTCCAATCCGTGTAGTTTAAGTTTTGGGCCTTTCACATTAACTGCTCTTTGCAATTTTTACTTTTTCAAGAAGCACTTTGTCCCCTAAAAGCCTGGCACACCCCAGGACTACACAGGAAAGCGGCTCATTGGCAACTACAACCGGCATTTTTGTTTCCGAAGAAATAAACTTTGGCAAACCGTAGAGAAGCGCGCCGCCTCCGCAAAGGACAATGCCCCGCTCCGAAATATCGGCAGCCAACTCCGGAGGAGCATCTTCAATAGTATCCCGAATCGCTTCAACAATCGTGTTTACAGTCGGCGCCAATGCCTCACGGATTTGTGTTGAAGTCAGCTTAACCGATTTAGGCAAACCGCGCTCCAAGTCGCGCCCGCGGACAACCAATTGCTTTTCAACAGGCATCGGGACAGCGCTTCCCAAAAGCATCTTAACTTCTTCGGCTGTCTTTTCCCCCAGTGCCAGCCCAAACCGGAACCGGACATAATTTATGATGTCCCGCTCCATAGTATCTCCGGCCATCTTTAAAGATTTACCCGTCACAATCCCGCCTAAAGAAATAATGGCCATATCACTCGTCCCGCCTCCAATATCTACAATCATGGAACCAATAGGCTCATTGGCAGCCACTCCGGCCCCAATCGCAGCCGCCATCGGCTCCTCCACCAAATATGCCTCCCTGGCACCGGAGGCTTTGGCAACATCCAGAAGCGCCCTTCTTTCAACTTCCGTTACCTGCGACGGCACACCCAAAATTATCCTGGGTCTTGGGATCGAGAATTTTTTATTCGGGGTAGAGTGGATTTTTTTAACAAAATAAGAAAGCATCGCCAAAGTTGTGTCGTAATCCGAAATAACCCCGTCTTTCATTGGCCTCACAGTCACAAGGTTTGCAGGCGTCCTGCCAATCATTTTCCTTGCATCCGCGCCTATGGCAATAACATTTCTTGTCTTTTTATGAAGGGCAACAATTGAAGGTTCGCGCACCACAATTCCTTTTCCGGAAACATAAATCAGAGTGTTTGCAGTGCCCAAGTCAACGCCTAAGTCTGAAGAAAAGTAGCCTAAGAGATTATCAACAACTGGAATCATAGAAGCGCCACAAAGTATAACGCATCAGGCAGATGTTTAGAAGCCTTTGAACCTGCTAATTAATTGGTGAATTTACTTGCAGTGAATTATATGAACCTGAATGTGGAAAGAATTTGATTTATTTCTTCATTAGAAAAATTTTGAGAGAAATTAAATATGAACCCATGCTGTTTAGCTACAAGAAATAAGGCTGAAAAAGGCAAATCAGTTGAATTTTTGTAATTAGCCGTAATTAACAATGCACTAGAACCCCCAACTTGCCTGGTTTCTTTGGAAATTATAGTTGTTGTTTTACCTAACCAGTCATAAGGTGGAAAACCATTTGCGAAATCTGATTTTATAATACTATCCAAGTTACCAAGGAATGGTAATACCTTTATACCGAAGGTGTCATCTGATGTTTTGCCAAATATTATGTGTGCGTTATCC
>CAYTEJ010000055.1:0-5541 GCA_964436835.1 uncultured Gammaproteobacteria bacterium
AAGGGAGTAAGGTTGCGGTCCTCACTTCGTTGCGGGCCTAAAGTTGACGAGCCAGTTTTAATTATAGGAAAAATATTGCTTGACAAAGGAGCAAAAGTTACTGATACTTAAAGTAGGATACGAAATGAATGTATTTCGAGAGGAGGTGAATTTAATTTAGTGATTTTTACTGCCCAAAAGAAATTTCTTCGAGGTTTTACCTTAATCGAACTTCTTATAGTTATTGCAATTCTTGGTATTTTGGCAGCAGCAGTTTTGGTTGCAGCTAATCCCGGTAAGAGAACAAAACAGGCAAAGGATGCCACCCGAAAGAGCGATGTTGGACAAATTGCAACGGCCCTTCAGGCTTATTACACTACTCCCGGTCAAGGTGCGTACCCTGGCCCTGCAGGATGTGGAGCTGCGAGCGGATTTGTAACGTTAACGTCTCAGGGTGACTTAAAGCAAATTCCGGCTGGACCTGGTATTGCAGGTGCAGCAGAAGAGTATTGTATGGATCTAAATACAGGTACGACTGAGGCATCTGTATATGCAACACTTGAGGATCCGACGTCTGGAGCTGGTGCTCTATGGTGCTGGAGATCAACGAGCGGTGCTGCTACAGAAGTTGCAGCAGGTGAGTGTACGCTATAAGTTTTAAGTAGTTTTAATAAAAAGCACAGTAACGACGTATGGGTTGCTGTGCTTTTTTTAGGTTAATTTTGTGTAAAATATTAATGTATGCTTGACATAAGAAAATTATATTTGTTCCTTTTGTTTATGCTTGTATTTGCAGTTTTCTTGCCGGGCATATCCAGATCGGTATATGGTGGTGATTCGGGAGATATAATATTGGCTGCATATTTTGGCGGTGTTGCCCACCCTCCCGGTTATCCCCTAAATTCCATTTTCGGTTTCCTTTTTACCCACCTGCCTATAGCTGCCAGTATAGCCTTTAAGGCCGGCATAATGATGGCAGTATTTTCGGCCGGAACAATTGTTTTTTTATTTTTAACTTTAGAAAAACTTTTAAAAGACCCATTAATTGCACTTGCCACTGCCCTGACTTTGGCGTTTTCCCCACTTTTTTGGTTATATGCCCATGTTGTTGAAGTTTTTCAACTCAATCTTTTGCTTGTTTCTGTTAGTGTATACTTACTTATTTATTGGAGAAGCAAAGTAATTTTAAGAAGGCGAAAAGCAGAAAGTAGTGCCCAAAAGTTTTTATTATTGGCAGTTTTATTTCTAGGTCTGGCAACTTTTCATCATCATACATCCATATTGGTTTTGCCTGGTTTTGTATTTTTAATTTATAAGACGGAAAAGCAAGCGATATTATCGGGAAAGAATCTCTTTAAACTTTTAGGCGCTTTTTCCCTTGGAATAATACCCTATTTATATGTCCCTTTTGCAGCTGGTAGGGCGACGCCTGTCAATTGGGATAATGCAGTTAATGTCAAAAATTTAATTGTGTTAATCACACGTGCAGACTATGGGACGTTTGCTGCGTCCCAGAGCTTTATCGGATCAACTTTAATTGAGAGGATTTCCCAGGTTTTATCCTTTTTTGCTTTTATAAAAAATGATTTTACGCCGGTTGGTTTATTGCTGGTTATTTTTGGCTTTATCTTTAGTATTGGCTTGTATAAAAAGGATAAGATAATATCAATTTTTGTAGCAATATCCTTGATTTTGTGCGGCCCTTTCTTTTTATTTTATTCGAGTTTTTCACTTTCTTCCGATTTTTTCTTTGGGATCTGGGAAAGATTTCTCTTACTTAGCTACTTTTTCGCATCGATCTTTTTGGGTTACGGTTTGCAATTTTTTACAGTTGGTGCCCAAAAATATTTACCCGAGAAAATAGCCTTTTTTCTTCCTGGGAAAAAACAATTGCTTACAATTGTTAAATTTTCTATTTTCCTTTTACCGCTTTATATGATTGCCGCAAACTGGCACAAAAGTGATATGTCAAAGTTTAAACTTGGCGATTGGTTGGGGCACGATATCCTAGTTTCTTCAGAGGCTAATTCGATGGTATTTTTGTTTAGTGACACGCTGGCATTTAATAGCCAATATGTGTATTACAGTGATTTTAGTGAGTTTGGGGATAGAAAAATCGTTTTGGGCGGCTTATTGAGACACTTATATTACAGGAACCAACTTGCCAGGTGGTATCCGGATTTAATCTTCCCTAATGGTTTTTTTGATGATTCCCAAAATGAAAGCGGTAAATTTATGGCGGATTTAGTTTCGGCGAATATTGACCGTTCCCCGATTTACGCAATTGGTTATTTGCCGGAGGTCAAAAACCATGCTTGGGTTAAAATTGGCTTTATGTCAAAGTTAGTAGATGTGAATAACAAGGACAACGAAGATATAGCTTATTTAAACAGAAGAGCACTTAACAATTTTAAACTAGAGATAAATGAAGCTAATGAGGGTTACACAAATTTTATAGAACAGGACATAAAGCGATCATATAATGTTTCTTTTAATGATACGGGTGATCAAATGGCCGATTTAAATTTGAATGTGTTAGCACTGGATAATTACAATCTTGCATTGGCATTGAACCCCCAGAGCGCAAGATCTTATTACGGTAAGGGAAAAGTGTATTTAAATATGGGTGATTGTTCAAGTGCCGGTGTTTTTCTTTTAAAATCTAACGAGGTGAATAGCCAAAATGTTCCGACTCTAAATTCATTGGCGGATTGGGCCAGAAAATGTAAGCATGATGAATCTTTAGCGCAAGATTATGAATTAAAAGCAAAAGTTGTCAAAAGTAATTCAACACGTGAGACTATATTTTGATTGCCTTGTTTTTTAACCTGACTCCTAAATAGATTGCTAATATTAGAGCCGCAAGGCTTATGATAGTACTTTTCTTGAAATTTTGCGGCAGGTATTCATATTTGATTGTGTGGTTTCCCTTGGGTACTACTATTGCCCTCGAATTAATGTTTGCCGCAAAAATTTCTGTTGGTATTTTGTCGATTTTAGCGATCCAGCCGGGGTAGTAACTGTCCGAAAGAACAATTATAGAAGTAGAGGATAAGTTTGCCCTGATTGTAACGTCGGTGTTGTTATATGTGGTGATTTGAGCAGTGTCCTTATCATTTGTCGAAATTTTTTCTTTTGGAGTTTTTTCAAGAATTACTGTTTTTTGGGGATCAAAGTTCTCGTCTGAGAGAATTGATTGAATATCTTGGACAGTAGTTGCTATTTTGTAATCCCCTACAGGATAGACACGCGGGAAACTTTTGAGGTTTTTGTAAAGCCAAATATCCTGATTATTGTAGTTAAGGTTAGATTCCAGTTTGAAGTCAGATGAATTTACGGGGAAGGGGGCGGTTATGAAATCCGTACTTGTGAAGTTGAGGATGTTGGAGCTTAGTTTGCCTATTTCAATCTGGCTGTTTTTTTGACTAATTTTGGAATTTAACAAGCCTTCTAACATGATCTGCCGGTTTGGGCTTATGCCTGCATAGGCCAGAAGCTGATTATTGTTATTTGTTATATTAGAATTTTGACCAAGGAAGTTTAATAAAAAGTTGTATTGTTTTTTATCCTCTTCACTGTTCCAACCTCTGTTCAAAAATATGCGGTTCCAGGAAAGAAACGGCCCTATGGCGTGGATGCGTCCCTGGCCAACTAAATCCTGAAACTTGGAAGCAGATAGCCAATCATCCTTTTTTCCAACCATATGGTAATTGGACCAAACTCTGAAAATGTCCAAAGAAGCAAAAATGATCAGTAAGAAGACCAGTAATTTTAAGATGGAGTGTTTTATTTTGCCCACGAGCGAATCTACGGCGTATGCACTGAGCATGGCAGCTGCGAGGAATGTAAAGAGCAGAAATCTAGCGGGTACCCTGAAGTATGAAAAAACCGGAAAAGAAAATATTGGATATAAGGGTGCTGAGGTCCCGAGTGCCAGCATGAGGCCTAAGGTTCCAAAGACCAGCCAAAATATGACAGATGATTTTTGTTCCCATTGTCTTCTAATTATGACCAGAAGGATTGCAATTAAGGATAGACCCAGTTGAATAATGCCGAAATAAAGGTTACTTTCCCAGAAAACGCTCCATTTGCCCGGGTCCCAGCGGAAGTATGTGGCGTTTTTTGGGTTTCCCAGGATGTATGGATCAAGTATTGTGAGCAAATTTTTTGGCTTTAGGGGGAAATCCGTGAGTATTTTTCCGGGATTATTGTGTTCAATCCGCTTTGAGCTTTTTGTTAAATTATAGGTTGAGTTAAGTTGTATAGCGGCTATTAAAAAACCTAAAAGTATGAAGCCGTCTATTATTGCCAAAATGCGGATTTTTTTGCTGTTTCTGGTTTTTAACTGGGACAGTTTATATATAACGAAAATAATCAAGCCTATCAGCGAATAAAAAGTAATTTGGGGAAATCCGGTGAATATTTGCTGCGAGATTATAAGTGGCAGGAATGCCAAATATGAAAACCTCTTTTTATTAAAAAATTCGTTAGTAAGCCAAAAGAGCCAAGGCATAAGAGAGGCTGTTTGTATTAAATTGTAATGTTGTATATGGAGAGTAAATAGCGAAGAAAAAGAGAAAGTTATTGCCGCAATGTAGGCCGCAGTGCTATTGAGTTTAAAGGATTTTGCAAGAAGGAAAGTGCCGAACGCTGCTGTCGTAAATGTTACGATATAGCCTAAATTGAACGCAAGCCAAAATGGCAACAAAGCAAATAAGATAATGTTTGGCAAAAACAGTGCGCCTATTTGCCCTTCGTCAAATAATGGGAAACCTTGGCCGATTCTTGGTTCCCATAAGGGTAACCGGCCTTTTTTGAGGGATTCGGAGAGGATTTCTTTGACCGGAATATTGAAATGCAAAATGTCGCTTCGGCCATAGTCCGGCGTGACAAATAATGATGGCGGAAAAAACAATTTAGAAAAAAAGACGAAGATAACGACGGTTATTGCTAAAATTGGCCAATGTTTTTGTATAAATTGCATAACTATTTAGCAAGTTTAACAAAAAAGTGGTTTGTGTGTTGTCTTGAAGCTTGTCATTATTGTCCCTTACGGGCTATCCTAAAGAAATGATTCTTTATATTTTTGTATTTTTTGTGCTGGGTTCTGCTATCGGTAGTTTTTTGAATGTTGTTATAGATAGGACAACCAGAGGAGAGACAATTTTGGGAAGGTCATACTGTGACCATTGTAAGGCTAAACTTGGAACGTTTGATCTGGTTCCGATAATAAGTTTTTTTGGTCTTGGAGCCAAATGCCGTTTTTGCAAACAACCGCTTTCTTGGCAGTATCCAATTGTTGAAACTGTTACTGCCGTACTTTTTGCGTTTACATTTTGGTATTTGGCAGGAAACGGTACTTTAGGTTTGTCGACGCTAATATATTATTTGTTTTTGATTTGTGTTGTCGAAGTGGTTGCTGCCGTAGATTGGAAGTTCTCTCTGATTCCAACCACATTTGTTTTTGCAGCCTCTATTGTTTCCCTTTTTTATAATTATTTTGTTCTTTCCTCTCCCCTATTTTTAGACCACATTACAGCTGCTTTTGGGGCAGCACTGTTT
>CAYTEJ010000055.1:5551-7867 GCA_964436835.1 uncultured Gammaproteobacteria bacterium
TATGGGTCAAGGAGATGTGGTCCTGGCATTTTTAATGGGCATTGTTTTGGGGGTTCACGGGGCTGCGGTTTCCGTGTTTTTGGCATTTTTGATGGGTGCGTTGGTTTCTATTGCTTTAATACTTTTTAGAAAGCGCAAGTTTGGACAAACAGTCCCTTTTGCGCCGTTTTTGACCGGAGGGTTTTTATTGGCATTATTTTGGGCTGGGCAGATCGTTAACTGGTACTTACAAGTGTTATATTGAAGGTAATGACCTGTCCAAAATCCAAAATTCAAAAAGAAAACGTTTCTTTCAGAAAAGCAAAATTCAAAAATATTTTTGGAGTTTGGAGTTTGGAGTTTGGTCATTTTAAAAATGGTTTTACGTTTATTGAACTTCTGATTGTTATTTCCTTAATGGCGATTGTTGCAGCAAGTGTGTCGGCGGCTTACCTTAGTTTTGAAAACAGACAGCGGGTAAAAGAAGCAGCTTTAATAGTGAAAAACCAGATCCGGGCTGTTCAGAATAATGCAACATCTGGTGTGACTACTTGCTCATCAGGTTCCTTTACTGGTTGGGAGATATGGTTTGATTTAAGTAATCCTAATCAGGTGTTTTATAGCGTTATATGTAAACCGTTGAACTTATTGGATATTCTTAATTCGATAAAAGTAATTAAGTTGCCAGCTAGTGTAACGATACAGGATATAAAATATGGTGGTACACAGCAAAGTCCTCTTATTGTTTATTTTCGCACTTTAAATCAAGGTGCAACTTTTCATAATAACTTACGTTCTTTTAGTAATTCTACTGGAGAACTTATCAACCTGATTGGGACAATTCCCCAAAGTGATGTCACAATAGTTCTTTTTGGGTCGGGTGTTACTTATAATGTGGTTATCAGGTCTTCGGGGGAGGTGTATGAAACACCGATGTGAGTTAGGCCAGTCGCTTGTTGAGGTTATTGTTAGTGTTGGGATTGCCGTGATTTTGGCAATTGCCTTAATTTCTGCAGGGTTAATTTCCAATAAAACTGCCCGCTCGGCCAGAACTAATACCCAAGCCACAAAGCTTGCCGAGCAGGCAATAGAACAAATTAGGGTGTTTCGTGATAGGCAGGGGTTTAGCGCCCTTTCGACTGCTGGAAACGGGAATTGTTTTGTGCTTAATACAGCTAGTTCAGATCCAGCTGCATGGGGTTTGGTAACTTTGGGTTGTCCGGAAGTGATAAATCTTGACAATGTGAGTTTTTCGAGGAATTTTATAATTGCTGACACGAGCCCTGCAGACGTTAACAAGAAGCTTATAACCGCAGTGGTTTCATGGCTTGATTCGGGGGGTACCCAAACTGTAACAAGCCAGACGATCCTTTCGCTGTGGTCAGCACCCTAGATACTCCTATGATATAGTTTAATTAATGCCCTTCCGTAAAGGAATTTCGAATAAGCAAAGCTTTTCTGCGAATAAGCAAAGCTTTTCTGCGAATAAGTACCAATTTCAAATAAGTACCGATTTCAAATCATTTTTTGGAAATTGCAAATTGGAAATTGCAAATTGGAAATTTAAGGGCGGTTTTACGCTTATTGAGTTTATTGTGGTTTTGGGGATTTTAGGTTTTGTGGTTACCTCAACGGTACTATTTTTGAATTCGGTTTTGAGGGGTGCGAACCAGACAAATATTACGCAGGAAGTTAAGCAGAACGGGCAGGCGGTTTTGGATTCACTTGACAAGCAAATTCGGGGAGCTGTTGGCGTTGTCGGTGTTGAGGGCGGACCCGTTGACTATACAGCTATTGTGCTGACTAGACCAAATGATGACCCATTATATATCAAATGCTTTACTGATGGCGCATCCGGTGTAAAGAATAATCGAATTGCAACAGCTGTTTCTGCAACAGGTACGCCAAGTTATGTCAGTATTAGCAACGATAACACAGTAATCGGTGTTAATATTACAGGTTGTAAGTTTAACATTGTCTCAGCTTCTGTTTCGCAAGGTGCTACAGTACCTGCGGTTGTAGCTGTTTCATTTACTGCTAATCAGGGACTCGATGCGCCATACAGACAGGATTATGCGGCTTCAGCGCCTTTTCAGACTACGATTTCATTGAGGACGTACTAGTTAGTGATAAGTGATAAGTGAGGGGCTGTTGCGGGATTTGACAATAGAAGGATTAGAATCGACAATAAGATAAGAGATGAAATCTGGTCAGATATTGATACTGGTCTTACTTATTGTGGTTGTTGCGTTGGCCGTGGGGCTTTCTGTTGCATCCAGAAATATTGTGAACCTTAGGACTTCTACACAGACGTCTGAATCCCAAAGAGCTTTTGGC
>CAYTEJ010000056.1:0-7830 GCA_964436835.1 uncultured Gammaproteobacteria bacterium
AAACAGGAGAAAGAAACCGCCTAACCACGTCTCTGGAAACTGGAAACTGGAAACTCAAAATGAAACAGAAAACTAAAAAAGCAGCATCAAAGAGGTTTAAGATTACCGGAACCGGTAAAATCCTAAGAGGCCGCCAAATGGCAGGCCACTTAAAAGCGGCCAAAAGCAAAAGCGCTAAAAACAGATATAAGACTATGGCCTACGTCGCCAAAGTTGAAAAAAGAAATATAGAAAGGCTCATGCCGTATGAGGGTTAAAAGGGGAGTGACGGTTAAAGCCCGCCACAAGAAAATTTTAACTGCTGCTAAAGGTTTTCGGGGCGGAAGATCAAAACTCTACAAAGAAGCAAGAACTGCGGTTATCCATGCCGGAGCAGATGCATACCGCGGCAGGCGCGAGAAAAAACGCTCCAATCGTAGCCTCTGGATTATAAGAATCAACGCCGCCTTAACCGATCACCAGATTTCCTACAACCAGTTCATAAATAAACTAAAAACCAAAAATGTCCAATTGGACAGGAAAGTACTCTCCCAAATTGCCCTCGAAGATCCGGCTGCATTCGACGAACTTGTAAAAAAAGTAATTTAAGCAGTTTGTCAACCCGTTGACTTTAATTTTTCCACTTGTTATATTTCCCGTTGCCTCTCGTTTCAAGAGCTTTTTCTTCTAACGAGAGGCATTTTTGTGGAACAAACCAAAACTGGCCTTTACATCTCGCATTTCTGTATAATCCAAGCATGGAAGAAAAGATAAAAAAGATTCTGGGAGAATCAAAAGCTAAAATCGAAAATGCAAAAAGCCTAAAAGATTTAAACACTATCTATGTTGATCTTTTTGGCAAAAGCTCGCCCCTCGTTGACCTCACTAAAAAAATCCCGTCTTTGCCCCAGGCCGACCGACCAAAAGCAGGCCTTGCAATAAACGTTATCAAAAAAGAACTCGAAAGTTTTTATGAGTCCAAACATTCCGCTTTAGTCCACAAGCCTTCAGCAACATACATTGACGTTTCTGCCCCTGGCAAAAAACAGGCAATCGGCCATCTCCATCTCGTCTCGCAGGCAATTGAAGAAATAGTCGAAATCTTCACGCGGCTGGGTTTTTCGCTCCAGAGTTATCCGGAAGTAGATTGGGATTGGTATGCTTTCGAATCCTTAAACATGCCTAAAAATCATCCGGCAAGAGACGATTGGGAAACTTTTTTCGTTAAAGCCGAAACAAGCTCCAAATACGGCCGTCAGGTTTTAACCCCGCATACATCAAATGGCCAGGTCCGCGAAATGGAGGAAGTCAAAAAAACCCTGCCTGCCGGCAGGCAGGCCCCCATTAGAATGATCAACATTTCCCGTTGTTACCGCCGCCAAATAGACGTTTCGCACACACCGATGTTTCACCAGTTTGAAGGCCTTTTAATCGACAAAAATGTTTCTATTGCCGAACTCCGCGGCACTTTCGACTTCTTTACCACCGCGTTTTTCGGCCCAAACCGCGTTACCAGATTGAGACCACACCACTTCCGTTTTACCGAACCCTCGTTTGAAGTAGATGTTACATGTGGCATCTGCAATGGCAGGGGTTGCAGGCTTTGCAAGGACGGTTGGCTGGAACTTGGCGGTGCCGGCATGGTCCACCCAAAAGTTTTGGAAAACGGCAAAATCGATCCTAAAATTTACAGCGGTTTTGCCTTCGGTTGGGGAATAGAACGAACAATTGCCATGAAAACCGAACTTCCCGACATTCGCCTGCTTTATCAAAACGACATCAGGTTCCTGGAGCAATTCTAGAAATGAAAAAGCATCAAACGTATCAAACGGGTCAAATGTATCGAAAGTCTCTGTGTACCTTTGATACCCATGATACTTTTGTTACTTTTGATACAACCAATATATGAACATAAAAATTCCCGTTTCCTGGCTTCGTGACTATTTAAAAACCGATGCCGCCGCCAAAACCATCGCCCGAGACCTGTCGCTTTCCGGCCCTTCCGTCGAGCGCACAGAAAAACAGGGAGACGATTACATTTTCGATATTGAAGTAACCACCAACCGTCCCGATGCTTTTTCCGTCTTCGGTATCGCCCGCGAGGCAAATGCAATCCTAAATTACAATAAGCAAAAATCAAAACTCCAAAACCCCGAGGGAATTAACCTAAACCTCGACCCCGACACAAAAGAAAAACTAAATTTGGATGTTGCCGTCACAAACCAAACGCTTTGTCCCAGATTTACGGCGATTATTGTTTCAAACGTCAAAATCGATCCCTCTCCGGCTCAAGTTAGAAACCGCCTCACCGCTTGCGGCATCAGGCCAATCAATAACATCGTCGATATCACCAATTACGTCATGCTGGAAACCGGCCAACCGATGCACGCTTTCGATTACGACAAAATAAAAGGGGCTAAAATGACTCTCCGCGCTTCCCGTGAAGGAGAAAAACTTACTACCCTTGACGGTAAACCCTACAATCTGCCTAAAGGCTCAATAATAATAGAAGACGCAAGCCGCATAATCGATCTCTGCGGTATTATGGGCGGAGAAAATTCCCAAATCACCAGACGCACAAAAAATGTCCTTCTTTTTGCACAAAGCTACGATCCTTTGACAATCCGCAAGACTACCCAAATCTTGGCAACCAGAACCGAAGCAGCAGCCCGTTTTGAAAAGGGTGTAGATCTCGAAAACATCCTGCCTGTCCTTTCCCGTGCCGTATACCTGGCCAAAAAAAACGCCGGTGCCAAGATTGCTTCGGAGCTTATAGACATTTATCCCAAAAAACAAACAGCCCAAAAAGTGAACCTTCAACTTACGAAACTTAATAAATACCTGGGGGTAGAAATAAATTCCACGGATGCTGCCAAAATTCTCACGCTTTTGGGCTTCAAGGTCGTCACGCAGGGGACACAAATCAGCGCTCTTGCGCCTTCCTGGCGGGCGCAGGACATAACCGCAGATGTTGACTTGATCGAGGAAATTGCCCGAGTCTACGGCTACCACAACCTGCCTTCAAAATTGCCCCAGGGAGAAGTCCCCAAAAGAGGTGACAGCAACCTCAAGGATGTGATCGGTCTCAAAAACGCCCTTAAGATGCTGGGCTTAACCGAGGCAATCTCTTACTCCATTATTTCAAAGGATTTACTCGAATCCTCAGGTGTTAGTCCAAAAAATGCAGTTGAACTTGCAAACCCTCTAACGGAAGAATGGCAATTCATGCGGCCTTCGCTTATCCCGTCTCTAACCGATGCCGTTGCCAAAAACCTGCCTGCCGGCAGGCAAGGCCAAAACCTAAAACCAAACCTAAGGCTTTTCGAAATTGCCAAAACTTATATCCCCCAAAAAAACAACCTCCCCAAGCAGGATCTGTACCTTGCAGCAGTAATAACCGAAAGCGACTTTTTCAAAATTAAAGGCCTAGCCGAAAATATTCTTGAAAGCCTCTTACAAAATGCCAAATTCCAAAAAATGCAAACGGAAGACACCCTTTTTGACCAAAACCAATCGGCAATAATAAAAATAGGGGAAACCGTAGTCGGCAAACTCGGCACGCTAAACTCCAATTTTCTTAACCATTTCCAATTGGAAATGCCCCTTTCGGCTCTGGAACTCAATCTATCTGTAGTCTATAACTTAACGTCTAAAATTCTCTCATTCCATCCTCTTCCAAAATATCCACCCGTCGTAGAAGATATTTCTGCAATTTTTAGCCTTAATACACCTGTTTCATTAATCGTACAGGAAGTCAAAAACGCCTCCGAACTCATCAAAAAAGTTGAAATCAAGGATATATTTGAAAACGAAAAAATAGGCGAAGGCAAAAAATCTGTGACCTTAAGACTTTCTTACCAAAAGCCCTCCGGCACACCGACAGCAGAAGAAGTAGAAGTTGGCCGTAAGGCAATTTCCACACGCCTAGTGACCGAACTTCGCGCCAAAGTAAGAATCTAGCTTGCCGAAAGCAGCAATTTGTACTAAAATCCCTCAACAATCTATGAGGGACAGGGCAGAATTCGATTCGGTACCAAACACTGAAATATTGGATAAAGACCTAAAAAGCAGAGCTTCAGGTTTTATTGCCAGAGCCGGGCAATTGGCAGGTTCCTGGGGAGTAACCCAAAGGCTTGGCCTCGACGACGAAAAAGACCGAAAGCTGGCACTAACGCTGCTGGCCCAAAGGCTCATTAGGACCAGCATTTACGACACTTCATCTATTCTAAAAAGTGCACAAGCAGTCATGCAAAGCAGATTTAAATCCGGCAGCAGTCAAATAAGGGCCATAGACAACCTTGATAGAGAAAAAAGGGCAATTCTTGACCTTTTTGATATTCAAATTGCCGATTTTATCGATAAAAATTACCAGGATCCGAACTCAAGAATGCGCGTGCGTACAATTGAGCTTGCAATAAATGCACTTATTGCCCAAGCAACGCCGCAGTCACCAAGGTCTAATCTTGCGGACTCACTGAGAATGCCCGGAAATACGCTTGACGTATGGGCTGCAAGATGGCGTCCGCAGCTTGCACAATCAGCTGCTCCACAAGCTGCACAATCTGATATAATCTAGCGGGCAAAAACATGAAGTCGCGAAAATCCACAACCGAAACCTTCGAAATTAAAGGCGAAAAACTTTTAGAAACCGTCAAAAACCTGGTTGAGGAAGGTAATGTCCGGAAAATTATAATCAAAGACAAAAAGGGCAAAATCATTGCCGAATTCCCGCTAACAATCGGTGTAGTTGGTGCCCTAATTGCCCCCGTCCTGGCAGCAGTCGGCGCAATCGCCGCGCTCCTTACGGAATGTACCCTAACTGTAGAAAGAAAGAAATAATCCCAACGTAATTTGCCCTCAATTTGCACAATAGGCTATAATCTCACACCAATGACACCGGAAACACGAAGAGAAACAGTTGCCATAATCGGCGCGCAAGGTGATTGGGGCCAAAAAGCCGATGAACTTTACGAAAATGCCGGTTTTAAAAATAGAATCGGCTCGGACCTTAGAAATCCCAACTCGCCTTTGGCAATAGACGCTATAAACGCGGCCGGTATTGTCCAACTAGACGTCGCTCCGGACGAAATTCCACAAATCATAAAAGCTGCAGGGCCCGCCATTTTCAGAGGTAAAAAGGTAATCGACCACGCCGGCGAAAAAGATATGCTTATTGCCCCGTACACACAGCTAGACGAGGCAGGCGCAAGCATCTGCTCAACCCATCCCAATTGTTTGCCCACCCAGCCGCTCGAAAATCAAAAAATAATGATTATGAAAGTAGGCCAAAACTGGCAACCGGCAACAAAAGTGGCCCTGGAAGTACATCAGGAAGCAGGTATGATTCCTTTTTATCTGAGGATAGAAGACCATGACATTTATATGGATTTCAATCAATATCTGACGCATTTATTCAACAGAACCAACGCGGAAGCCAGAATCGAACTTGCCGCCCGGTATGGGATAGATTTGAATATTTTGGACGAAATTTCAACGGCCAATTCAACTCTTTCGGATCTTGCAATGTGGAGGACTGCTGTTCAAAAACCGGAAACTTCGGCACAAATCGTAAGGTTTAAAACAGACAACCCCAGGAGGGGAGAATTTGCCCGGACGGCAATCCGGCTTATGACGGAAATTTCCCAAACCGCTAATCCAGCCGAGCTGGCAGATCGATTTCGGGAAACGGTGGAAACACTTGACCCAACTGGTGAAAAACGCAAAGCAAAACTGAAAGAAACTACGGCCATTCTCGAAGAATTGGCAAACCTTGCAGCAGAATCTGTAACGGTCAGAATAGCAAGGGATGAAGTGGGGGCCTTAATCAATGTTTTAATACCCTTTGCCGATGCGGGTATTAACATCGGCGCAATTCGCTCTCACAGAACAAACGGTGCTATAGAATTCCAACTAGGCATCAAAAACATACACCAAGACACTCAAACTCTTTTAAGGCTTTCTCAACTTCTCTCCGCAGCAAACTGCGAACTTTTAACCGAAGGTTAATCCACACTTCTTAGTTGCAAAAAAGCCTATAATATGGTATATTATTTCACTTATGGGAAGAGTAGATATCGGACCACGTTGGAATTATCAACAAAAAGACATCTTTATCGAACCGGAAAAACGGGTAATAGAAGCATGGGCTTACGGTCCCTGTAAACCGCGAGATGTCGCTGCCTATCTCGGTATTACAGAAGAAAGTGCTTCTGGCTACGGCAAGAGGATAAGGGATAAAATCGACTGGGGCAGAGGGACAGACCGCAATGCCAAAGCTGTCGCCCTGGCAGCCTTAAAAGGCTGGATAGACCCAATGCCATTTCCCGATAATCTGGACCGGAATCTTACAAAAAGGGAGCGTTTGATTTTAACCCAGCGCGCCATCGGCCTAACCAGAGAAGAGGTTTCCCTGGAATTAAAAATTCCCGAAAGTGATGTCGCAGAAGACCTTGAGGCGATGCAAAGTTTAATCGGTTGTGATACAGATTACGGCGTCATTGCCTGGGCCATTCTTAAAGTCGTAAAAGATAAAGCTAAAAAAGCATAAATTTCAAAAAAGTATTTATCCTGAATCGCCTGAAAGGACTTGTCCAAAGAGCGTGAACGGATTAAAATTCCTTTAATCAAATACCATGATAGAACAACATCCGCTCGACGATTTCGATCTCGGCGATTTTTTTAATTGTGTCGAAATATATGGATTGAAAGGCGCTCTTGCCTTAAGACAGCCCGAACTCCCGGCTCCGCGGGAGGACGCTTTGTTTGCGTCAACACACAGAGAATTCCAGGCAAAGATCATGAGGGATTTTTTTAGCGGCAAATCCTACAAAAGCATGAAGGCCATAGCCAGAGAGTTTAAGGATCAATTCGAAGCCACAAAGCAGGAAGTTGTCGCTTATTCACCGGATGACCTGGAGCGAAAACTCTACAAAGAAACTACGATGAAAACTTTGGCAGAAGTGGCCAAACGGAAGCTCAAAGAAGCAATCATAAAAAGCGGTCAGTCACGTCCAAACAGTTCAGATGAAATAGGCCACCGCCAAGAAGCAGACGCCTGGAGCCACATAGGACAAATCGTACATGTAGCCGCTGAACTTGACGATAAAACCTAAACCCCAAAAAATCGACTAAATTTTAAAAAAGAGTTTACGCTGAGATAATCGAAGTGTCAATTTTGATATCTTGATGAATGGATATTTGCAAAGTATAGTAACCATCATGCTCTCCAAAGATGACATCAAAAAATTACTGGAAGTTTTAGCGACAAAACAAGATTTAGAATCGCTAAGGGAAAAAGTCGCTACAAAAGCACAATACAATGATGTTTTAAGCAAAGTTGACAAGGTCTACGGAGAACTTAAAGACTTTAGACAAGAACAATCAGCTCACTCCGGTCAGCATGAAGAACTCGACAAAGACATAGGTAGCCTGCAAGAGAGAATTAACAAAATCGAACAAGCTGCATAAATAATCAAAAATCGACCTAATTTTACTGATATCCCCATTACAAGCGAGCGTTAAATTTATCTTTTTACCTCTATCTGCCCTTTTGCGTAAAACAAAACATCTTGAATAAGGGAAGGAAAGCGGGTACTGCCCCTCACACCTGAGGTAAATACCCGAAGGATTTCCGCCCTTATGAGAGATAAGTTTTGTAGCAAAAGAGCACTAGGGCGTCTTTTCTTAATTTAGAATTTATTGAGAAATAAGCTCTCTTTTTCATTCTTTGGACGAGCAAAGAATGAAAATAAAGTTTAACTACGCAAAAGAAGAAGAAATATGCAAGCAAAGAAAGAAAAACAAACTAAATTTTTAAAATGAGTTTACACAGCTTGCCCTGAGAGCACGAAC
>CAYTEJ010000057.1:0-7789 GCA_964436835.1 uncultured Gammaproteobacteria bacterium
AAGAGACATTAGGCGTTCGTTTTGTGATAGGCCCGAAATTGCAGAATCCATAGGTATTAGGGCAAGAAAAGCCAGTTAAAATATTCTGAAATCACATTTATAATCTCCTCAATAAAACATTACCATCGCAAAATTTTCGATAAAGTATAATTCACATATGAGAATTGCTTTAGTTCATGATGATTTTTCGCAAAGCGGTGGGGCGGAGAGCTTGTTTGCGACAATCGCAGCAATCTATCCAAACGCACCAATTTACACCTCCCTGGTCAATTGGCGCAAACTTCCCCCGTCGATAGAAAAAAATCGAATACATACATCTTTCATGCAAAAAATCCCCTTTGCAAGCAGTTTTTTTAAAATTCTTTTACCGCTTTACCCCTTGGCATTTGAAAGCTTTAATTTTGACAAATACGATGTGGTCATTTCCTCAACTACCCGTTTTGCAAAAAGCATAATTACCAAACCAAAAACTGTCCACATTGCCTACGTCAACAGCACGCCGCGTTTTTTGTGGAGCGAAGAAACAAAGAAAGAATATATAAATCCACTACTGGCATATCTTGCAAAACCTTATTTAAGCTGGCTTAAAAGGTGGGACAGAGTTGCAGCATCGCGTGTCGATTTCTATATCGCCAATTCAAAAAATATTAAAGCCAAAATTAAGGATGCCTACGGTAGGGATTCGGAAGTTATCTATCCTTACGCCAATGCCGACTTTTTTACACCGGCCAAAATCCACAACTGGAAGCTTAAAAGCCAAAATTATTATCTTATTGTCAGCCGTCTTGTTAAGTGGAAAAGAATAGATATTGCGATAGAGGCGGTGAAAGATTTGGGTGCCAACTTAATCATTATAGGCGACGGGCCGGATAAGGGAAGACTGAAGCAGTTAGCAACTGGCAACTGGCAACTGGCAACTGGCAACAAAATAACTTTTGTTGGCAAAGTAACCCGTGACCGGCTACGGGAATATTACCAAAATTCTAAGGCGCTTATAGTAACCCAGGAGGAGGACTTTGGCATCGCAGCTGTGGAAGCACAAAGTTGCGGTAGGCCGGTTATAGCCTATGAAAAAGGTGGAGCAGCAGAGGTTGTTATTTCTGGCAAAACAGGCGTCTTTTTCAAAAAACAAACGAAAGAAAGCCTAAAAGATGCAATTGCAGCACAAGGTAGGTTAAAATGGGAAAGCGCGGCACAAAGAGCAAATAGCTTAAAGTTTTCGAAGGCCGTTTTTGTAAAATCAATCACAAAGTCAGCAAGAATATATGCCAGAGGCAGACAATAATCTAAAAATTGCCCTTTTTTGCGGTGGCAGCGGAACACGCATGTGGCCGATGTCAAGAAAAGCCCTTCCAAAGCAGTTCCAGCCTTTAATAGAAAACCAGTCAACGTTTGAAATGATGATCAAACGCCTTTCGTCCAAGTTCCCGATGCACAACATCTTTCCGGTCACGACCCGCGATAACGTCCAGTGGATTGTGAAACTTGCACCGGAAATTCCGCTGGAAAATATCATTATTGAACCGGAGATTAGGGATACCGCAGCAGCAGTCGGTCTCGCGGCGGCAATCCTGGACAAAAAGTTCAATAACCCTCTGGTTGTTAGCCTTTGGAGTGACCATGTAGTCAGGAATGAAAAAGAATTTATTGCCCCAATCGAACTTGCCGCCAAAACTGCCGGGGAAATGGGCAAGTTTGTCAAAATCGGTGTCCGCCCGACATTTCAAAGTATTGCCCTGGGCTATTTAAAAGTCGGCAAAATGCTCAAAAGAGAAAATGGAATTGCCATTTTCGACTATGTCACCCAAATTGAAAAACCCAACTACACTGACGCCAAAAAATTTACGGAAAGCTGGGAATATTTATGGCACATTGGCTACTCGGTCTGGTCGGCAGGCCGAATGCTCAAACTTTACGAAAAATACTTCAAGGAAGGCTACAGCGCCCTGGTCAAAATACGCGACTCCTGGGGCACTTCTGAGCAGGAGGCAGTCCTCAAGCGCGAATATCCAAAAATTCCCAAAACGTCGGTGGACTACGCCATTTACGCGCATTTGACCGGAGAAGACCAGGTTGTTGTTTCTGCAGATCTTGGCTGGAGGGATGTAGGCACTTGGAACGAGCTTAAAGACGAAATGGCGGCAAAACCGGATGATAATATCCTTCAAGGCAACGTCACCCACATAGACGTTAAAGACAGCCTTATCTATTCGACAGTCGAGAGAAAAATTATCGCAGCAATAGGCGTTGAAGGCCTTATTGTAGTAGATACAGAAGATGCACTCTTAATTTGCCTCAAAGACAAAACCCAGGATGTCAAAAAAGTTATCGAAAAGTTAAAAGAGGAAAAGAGGGAAGACTTCTTATAATAACTTCCAATGTTTTACGATTTTATTAAGCGGACTATCGATATTGCCGGAAGCGCGCTGCTGATTATTCTTTTCTTGCCCATCTACCTTGTTTTTGCAATTCTCATCATTTTAACGGCCGAAGGGCCTATTTTTTATACACCCGAAAGGGTTGGCAAAGACGGCAAGGTTTTTAAGATGCTCAAATTTAGAAGTATGCGTATGTACAAAATAAATGGCAAAATAGTTCACGCCCAGGAGTATCTTCAAACTAACCCTAAATTAAAAAAGGAATATCAGAAAAACAGCTTTAAACTTCAAAACGATCCCAGAATTACAGCAATCGGCAAAATTTTAAGACGCTTTTCAATAGACGAATTGCCCCAGCTTATAAACGTTTTTATTGGCGATATGTCGCTGGTTGGTCCCCGGGCTTACCAGGAAGACGAACTCTCCCATCAGCAAAAAGTGTATCCGCATACCACCAAATTTGTTAAGATGATTTTAACGGCCCGACCCGGAGCATCCGGCCCATGGCAGGTATCCGGCAGGTCATTTATTAATTTCGACAGGCGTGTTGAGATGGATGCCGTTTATGTCCAAAGGAGGTCGATTCTTTACGACCTTTGGATTATAATTGAAACTCCCATAGCGATGGTCTCTGGGAACGGCGCGATCTAAATCTATGAAGAAAAAAATTGTCCTGATAATTCTTTTACTTGTTTTATTTTTTGGTTTCTTCGCAGTGCGTGCAGCCTTATCTCTTAAATCGGCGCTTAAAACTGCCAATCAGGCAGTCGGTGCAATAAAACTCCAGGATCTTGACGCAACTAAATCTTATCTTGGCGATGCAAAAAAACAATTTGAAAGCACCGAAAGCTCGCTTAAAGTTTTGACACCTCTCCGTGTCATTCCCCTTTTAGGCTGGTATGTTGCCGATGCCCAACGGGGTGTTTCGGCAGCCATATCCGGCCTTAATGCGGCCGAGACTTTAACGGAAGCAATAGCGCCATATGCCGATGTCCTCGGCCTTAAAGGTAAAGGATCATTCTTGGGCGGTACTGCCCAGGAGCGCCTTTCAAGTGCAATCGAGACCCTGTCTAAAGTAAGCCCCAAGTTGGATTCCGTCGGCTCCGATTTGGAGAAAGCCAAAGTTCAGATTGACCAGATACAAACCTGGCGTTATCCAAACATATTGCCGGCAAAACCCGGCGAAAAATTGGCTATGGCCAAAAACTCCCTCGACCAGATAGAAACATTCATTGTTGACACAAGGCCTCTTGTCAATGTCCTTCCCCAGATTATGGGAGAAGACTCACCAAAGACCTATCTCGTCTTACTGCAAAACGACAAGGAATTAAGGCCAACGGGAGGTTTTATTACGGCCTACGCCGTATTTAATGTTTCAAAAGGCAAAATTGAATCGCAAGGTTCACAGGATATTTATCAGTTGGACGCATCCGTCTTAAAGAAAGTTGCGCCACCGGCGCCTATCGCAAAGTACCTAAACGTTTCCAGTTTTAATTTGCGCGACTCCAATTTCTCCCCGGATTACCTTGCTTCAATGAATCAGTTTCAGGACCTTTATAACAGCTCTACCCAGAAAAAGAATATAGATGGAATTATTGCAGTTGATACCCAGTTTGTACTGGATATGATAAAAGTCCTTGGTCCAATTGATGCTTATGGAACCAAGTTCACTACAGACAAAGTTGATGCTTGCGGCTGCCCCCAGATAATTTACGAATTGGAAAGTTTTGCAGACCAGCCTAGGGGTACCGAAAACAGCGGCAGAAAAGACATTATTGCCGTCTTAATGCAGCAAATGATGGCCAAAACCTTCTCTGCCCCCAAGTCTACCTGGCCCAACATACTCGGGACAATGCTTGCCTCACTAAAGCAAAAGGATGTTCTCTTGTATTTCAAGAACCAGGACTCCCAGACGGCAGTCGAACGTGTTAACTATGCCGGCAGGCTTTATCAGTACGACGGTGATTATCTGGCGATTAATGAAGCAAACCTTGGCGGCGCAAAGTCCAATCTCTATATTGAGGAAAAGGTAAACCAGAAAGTGGAAAAGGACAAAGATGGCAATCTCCACAACACTCTCACCATCGACTATAAATATCCGAGGTCTATGGATAATTGCAACCTTGAGCGAAAAGGCGGTCTTTGCCTGGCCGGAATTTACCAGGATTACATTAGAATTTACGTTCCTAAGGGTGCCAAGTTAATTAAGGCTTCAGGTACCGAAGTACCTATTTCAGCAAGCGAAGATCTGGGCAAAACCGTTTTTGCCGGCTTTTTCACAGTCCGCCCCCAAGGCACGGCAAAGATACAGGTTGAATATACAGTACCGATTAAAGCAAGCGGCAAATACAAGCTGTTAATCCAAAAGCAACCGGGAACGCCGGGCTACTCTTACCAGATTGATGCTTTTGGAGTTAAAACGAAATCTATCCCCCTCGATAGCGACAAAGAATTTACCACTCCTATCTGATTTAGAAAAATTTCGGGTTTTGAATTATACTTAAGATATGTATATCCGTACGGATTGTGTTGTCCTTTCCCATAAAAACTTTAACGAGGCTGACAGAATACTCACCTTATACACCAAAGACTTTGGCAAAATGTCTTGCCTTGCCAAGGGTGTCAGAAGGCCTACCTCAAGAAAGGCCGGACATGTCCAGCCGGGCAATTGGTGCAAGGTTTTTATCGCCAAAGGCAAAAACCTCGACCTTTTAACAGAAGCCGAGCTTAAAAAAGCCTTTGGGTCCAGGGAGCCAACTCCAACTAAAGCCGGTAATATCTTCCATCTTCTGGAACTTGTCAGTGAGTTGACCGAAGTCAACCAAAAAAATAGTGAAGTGTTTTCGCTTCTTGTAAACTTTTTGGATAAAGTAGACCGCGGTGAAGATTTTAATCTTGTTTCGGCAGCTTTTAAAATAAAGCTACTTTCCGCTTTAGGATTTTTTTCTGTCAGCAGTTTTCAAAGTTCGGTAACCCGCGACCTTATAAAGTTTTTCGAGGAAGAAGATTATGCTCGGTTAAAACAAAAACTGACAGTCAGCGAAAATTCTTATTTGAAACTTTTGTCATTTCTTGATAGCATAATTGAAAGTCTGACCGAGAGAAAGCTTAAAACGGCAAGGTTTGTAAATGGAAAATTCTAAAAAATCAACATATATTATTGCGGGAATAAGTCTGGTTCTTATTGCAGTGGCCGTTTACTTTTTGTTTATATTTCAAAAATCCCCTAAAAGGCCAACTGTTTCCACCAGCCCCGACAATGTTGTCAGCGCCCAAGAGCTTGATATTGCCAAAAAACCATTTGTGACTTTGACGCCGACGTCAAACGGCGCGGAAATCATAATTACACTTCAGAATATGTCTGACTTTGACAAGATTGAATACGAACTGACTTACCAGGCGGATAATCCACAGATAGCAGGCCAAAAAATAGAAAGAGGGGCAACCGGGACGGATGTTAATCCAAAGGATCCCGAATATAAAAAGTCAATCTTGCTTGGCACCGCATCCAAGGGGGTACGCAGTCCGGATAAAGGTATCACAGACGGCAAGTTAACCCTCCATTTGTTCAAAGGCCAAACGGAATACAGGTCGGAAACTCCTTGGGATTTAATTGCAGCCGGCAGCAAAAAAACACAAGTTAAAGACCGCTCGGCAAAAGTCGTCTGGTCAATCCCTGCTCTCGACCAGGATTATTGGATAGTAATTGCTGATACTGTTGGTGTTCCTCCGGCAAGCGGTGGGTTCAGTGTTAAAGATGCAACCCTGCCCGTTTATGGGGCATTTTCTATAGCACCGCAGTTTAAAACCCCGGCAACCGTAACGGTTAGCGTCAACTCGGATTCACAGAATCCTGCTCTTTACAGCTACAACAATAAAGATAAATCGTGGCAAAAGCTGGATGCAAAGTTCGACTCTTCGGCAAAAACAGTCAATGCGTCTGCCGCAACTTTCACTACTCTCGTTGTTGTTGCTCCAAAATGATTACTTTGGAAAAAATAGTTTCTCTGGCAAAACGCAGAGGGTTCACCTTTTCCGGTTCCGAAATTTACGGCGGTCTGGCAGGCACTTGGGATTACGGCCCATTGGGAGTTGAGCTTAAAAACAATATCAAAAAGGCATTTTGGCAATCAATGGTGTATGACAGGGATGACGTAGTCGGTCTTGATGCTGCAATTCTCATGAACCCTAAAGTTTGGGAAGCCTCCGGCCATGTAGCTGCCTTTTCCGACCCATTAGTTGAGTGCAAAATTTGTCATGAGCGTTTGCGTGCCGATCAAAAAGACGAAATTAATAAGCACGAAGCCTCTCACGCAGGCAAAAAAGTTGAATGGACCGAGCCTAAAAAGTTTAACCTCCTTGTCGAAGCAAAACTTGGCGTTGTAGAGGATGCAAAGCAAAAAGTTTACCTTCGCGGTGAAATAACCCAGGGAGTCCATGTTAACTTTAAAAATGTCCTGGATTCCACGCGCGCGAAAATTCCCTTTGGAATTGCCCAAATCGGCAAGGCTTTCCGAAACGAAATAACACCCGGAAACTTCACATTCCGCTCCCGCGAGTTTGAACAAATGGAACTGCAGTATTACATCAAACCCGAAGAACAGGAATCCAAAAAATGGTATGAATACTGGAAAGAGGAAAGGTACAAATGGTATCAGGCACTAGGAATCAAAAAGAGTAAACTGAGGCTAAGACAGCATGAAGAAGGGGAGCGTGCCCACTATGCCAAAGATGCTTGGGACATTGAATACGATTCCCCTTTCGGCTGGAAAGAATTTGAAGGAATCCACCACCGCGGTGATTGGGACCTTAAACAGCACCAGAAACATTCAGGCGTCGATCTTACCTATTTTGATCAGGAAGAAGGTAAGCACTACCTGCCTTGGATTATAGAAACCTCGGGTGGAATTGACCGCGCGGCATTGTTTTTCCTGACCGATGCCTATAGTGAAGAAAAAGACCGTGTTATTTTGAAACTCAACCCTAAACTTGCCCCTTTTAAAGCAGCAGTCTTTCCGCTTTTGGCCAATAAGCCTGAACTGGTCAAAAAGGCAAAAACTATTTACCGGGATTTAAAGTCAAAACTGGCAATGCCTATTGCTTGGGATGACCGCGGCAATATCGGCAAGCGTTATTTTGCCCAGGACGAAGCCGGAACGCCGTATTGTGTTACTGTTGATTTTGAAACTCTAGAAAACGATTCGGTTACAATCCGCGACCGGGATACTGCCAAGCAGGAAAGAGTAAAAGTCAGCGATTTGGAAAATATTTTAAAGAAAAAAATCTCCTGAGTTTAAGCGCGTTGTGCGTTAATTTCCGGTGGGTTAGTTATCAGAGAATTTGCAAGATTTGCTAGAGCTATTCCAACTTTATCAATGTCATATTCTTTCATATCCAAAAAGACACTGCAT
>CAYTEJ010000058.1:0-5964 GCA_964436835.1 uncultured Gammaproteobacteria bacterium
GCGACGCGCTTCTGGACGCAACATCAACGTCGGTATCTAAAATAAATTTAACTCCATTTGATGAAATTAAAACCGTCCCTTGAGAAAAGGTTTTCGGGCTTGTTGTCCAGTTGAAAATATTTACTTGCCCTTTTGCTTTGTCGCCGGTATTTTTTGTACCTGTTGTCACGGCCTTTTGGTTTCCATCGGCAGAAGCCGTGATTTCTTCACCAGGGATTAAATTTTGTGAAACGTCCAATGCGCTGCCTCTTTGGGCAGTCACTTTGAAATTACCCTGCTGTACTTGTGTATTTGCTTTTATGATGATTTGGACGCTTGCTAGAGTTTGAGAAGCAATATAAGTGCCGGCTACTAAAAAGACTAAAACACCGGTCAAAATAATCGCTAATGATTTTGGCGATTTTGATCCTTTGATAAAACCGAAAACATTTGGCAGCCAAGCTATCGTCGTAATTTTTTCTATAAGGTTTTGCCCCTTTCTTTTTGTAGCTATTGCCGGTCCTTCTGACACCAGCACTGCCGATTGTTTTAGCGGGCTACCCTCTACGGCGTACTCTTCAACTTTCTCCACGTTCTTGAGATCATCTTTAGTTTCTAGGGTTTGCTCTTTAACCTCTTCCGCTTCAGATTCCAGAACGTCCTCACCTTCAATAAAGCCCATGTCATTTTCAGCGCCGGTTTCCTTATGGGGCAAGAGTTTTGGGGCTTCACTTTCATCTACTACCTCGCTTTTTGTCTTAGGTAAATCGGACTTTTGTTCGACTGGAGAAAGTATTGGGTCGTGACCAAGAACATCAGCCGCCTGAGAGTAAGCGATTGCTTCCGCAACCTGATCATCATCTAAAAAATCTATCTTGAAAAAAAAAACAAAAATGTCCTTCCATTCTTCCTTTTTAGTTATTTCTTTTCCGAAGTGTGAATCTTCTACCGCACCATAAACAATTATTCTGGACGGCAAATCCTGTCCTTCTTCGGTTTTAATTTGACCCACAAGCTGAATTATTTTTTCTACGGTAGCTTCTGATTTCGACGTTTTTGTACTTGTCACCTGGTTGTTTCTAATAAGGTGAACTTCTGTAAACTCACCAAATGAGCCTATTAAAATTGCCTGCGGGGTTACGGACTCGCGAATCTTTAAAAAATGGCTAATTGACGAAGCCAACGAAACATACGCTTGGGCACTTAGGTCAAGCTCTTCTGCTAGACTTTTTAAAATGGCCGAGGATTCCGCGGAAAGGTTTTTTCCTTCAAAATAAGAGCTGGAAAGCCCAAATACCGTTTGGGATACATCACTTTTGGCTTGTTTTCCGGCTGTATCTATGGCTACTGCCGATTCGTTGACAAGGGCATCTATATTCTCGAATGATTTATTGGCAATACCGAGTATTTGGACATTTTCTTCCGCTAAAACCCAAATTGCGGCAATTGTTTTGTTTGGGGTGAGTGTTAATGCTAAATAGGTGGTATCTTCGTGAGTTTGTTGCTTTTTAGAAAAAGCAGAAAATATATTTATGCCCATTATTCTCGTTTATCATTATATCAGGCCAAACATGCCGCTTATGACTTAATAAATCTTAAGGGACTTGGGGTGGAGGATATGTAGGGGTTTGGCCCGCCCCGCTTGCCTCCGCACCATTTGTTGCCTGGGGCAATTGTCCAAACCCGCCGGTTGGTAGTTGCGGTGTAGAAGTCGGTTCTATAACCTGCTGGGCATCCTGAGTTTTGACGCTTTCTGGTGCTTGCGGTTTTTGTAAAACAAAAAACCATGCAACTGCTGCGACAATTCCGATTAATACAAGAACTGCAATTATGATTACAAAAAGTTTTATCTTTTTCATTTTTGAACCTGGCGGTGGGGGCGACAGGGGAGTATTTGGTATTTGGCCCGGGCCGGTAAATGGCGTAGGGTCCGGCTGCATGGGTTGGTCGGGTTGTTGTGGCGTTGGTGGGGGTGGAGGTGGAGGTGGTGGTGGAGGTGGTGGCGGCGGTGGAGTTGGATAACTTTGCGCCAAATTTTTATCCTGTGCCAGGGAAAAACCAGGTTTTGGTGAAACTCCAAGCGAGGCTGGTGTTTGCGCAGAAGCCTGCGGCTGTTGCGCAGTAGGTTGAGTTTGGGGAGTGTCTTCCCCTGCTACAACAAATTGGCCGGGTTCAATAGGGCTTTTTGCAGAATCTCCCTGGGGGTTTGGGTTATTTGTCTGGGCAGTTGGATCCACTAAGCTCTCCTTCGTCGAGAATTTTTAATTTCTAATTTCCAATTTCCAATAATAATTGGCTGTTTGAGAGACTTATTTGAAATTTGACATTTGAAATTTGACATTTGAAATTACTAGTTTATTGTAGCATATATTCGCCTAATTCCAGACCCTGCTGATTCCTCTTTTTTTATCTTGAAATTGTTTAACCCGCCGGTTGACTTGGCATGCGGCCCGCCGCAGAACTCTCTGGAAAAAGCTGCTTTTGGATCTAGTGACTGGCCAATAAAGTAGATGTTGACTAAATCGCCGTATTTTTCGCGGAAAAGGCCGATTGCACCAATTTCGTCTGCTGCTTCTTTTGGCATTGTTTTCTGACGTACCGGAAGGTTGTCTTTAATTTTTTGGTTGACCAAATCCTCGACTGATTTTATTTGTTGATCAGACAATTTTTCGTGATGATTGAAATCGAAACGTAGACGTTCGTTTGTAATGTGCGATCCTGTCTGGTGGACATGCTTACCTAAAACCGCACGAAGTGCTTGATGCAACAGGTGAGTTGCCGTGTGATATTTGGCCGCAGTATCACTTTGGACAGCCAATCCCCCTTTGGTTTTTTGGCCGGCTGATTTTGAAAGTTCTTGATGTATTTTTAATAATTTTTCAAAACCACCAGAGTCAACTTTTATGTTTTTTTCTTTGGCGAGTTCAACAATAAGTTCAATAGGAAAACCAAAATTCTGGTAAAGGTCGAAGGCGTTTTGGGCAGTTATATTTCCTTGTAATTTTTCAAAGTTGCGGATACCGTTTCCTAGTGCTTGTTTAAACTTCTGTTCTTCCTTTTTTAATTCCATTACTATCAAATCTTGATGCTCAACAATTTTTGGATAGGTGTTTTCGTAAGTGCTGATAACTACTTTTGTAAGACCTTCGAGAAAGTCAGATTCTATTTTTAAAAGCGACGCATGGCGGATTGCGCGGCGGATTAAACGTCTTAAGATATAACCACGCTCAACATTTGAAGGAATGACGTTATCTGATATCAAAAATACTGCAGCGCGAATATGGTCGGCGACAATTCTGGCCGATACGATTTGAAAACTATTTGATAAGTCTTCGATTTTTTTCATCAAAGGTAGGAAAACATCAGTTTCGTAAATGGAGGGAACATTTTGTAAAACCGTTAAAATCCGCTCCAGGCCCATACCTGTATCAACATTTTTTTGTTTGAGTTCACTATACGAGCCGTCATTTTGACGTTCGTACTGCATAAAAACATCGTTCCAGATTTCGACAAAGCGGGGGTTATTTGCTGGATCAATTGGCGATTTTGATGTTGGGTCCATGTCGTAAAACATTTCCGTATCCGGCCCTTGTGGCCCGGGTTTTTCGCCGCCTGTTGGCCACCAATTATCGTCTTTGCCGTATTTAAAAATATGGTTTTCGGGAACCCCAAGTTTTTTCCAAGTGTTGTAAGATTCTTCGTCGAAGGGTGCATCACTGTCGCCTGCAAAAACCGAAATATAAAGTCGGTTGGCGTCCAGTTTGAGTTCGTTTATTAAAAATTCGTAAGACCATGTTATTGCCTCTTCTTTCCAATAATCTCCAAGTGACCAGTTGCCGAGCATTTCGAAAAAAGTGTTGTGAACACTATCGCCTACTTCGTCAATATCATCGGTGCGCAAACATTTTTGGATGTTAACCAATCGATTACCTTCAGGGTGGGTTTTGCCCAATAAATATGGAATTAATGGATGCATGCCGGCTGTTGTAAAAAGCACTCTTTCGGTTCCGGCAAGTTCGACCTCTTGAGGCGGGATGAGTGGGGCGGATGGAATTATTTTATGTCCACGATCCTGAAAAAATTTTAAATATTTCTGGCGAAGCTCAACAGACGTCATTTGAGGTTAATTATATTCGCTTTGCTCATGTAATTTATTCTAAATTATAGCAGTAAAAAAAACAGGTTGCCCTAAAGCAACCTGGAAAAATTAGATTGACTGCAATTTTACCTCTACGGTCCATTGACAAGATCATATTCCGCAAGAAGAACCTGAAGCCTGGCTTTATAGGAATCAGGAACTTCAGTTAATGGTAATCTCAAGCTGCCCACCTCCATTCCTGCAAGATTTAAGGCTGCTTTAATTGCAGATGGATTTGAATTGGAAAAATGTTCGTTAGGGAAAAGTGCATTAAAAAATGGCATCAAATGATCGTGCAACTGTTGTGCCTGAGCTTCTTCTCCGGCTATTTGATGATTCATCATTCTTCTAATCAAATCCCCGGTTAAATGACTTGCTACTGACACAACACCATATGCACCTTGCCTCATCATTGGTAATGTGTCCTGGTCATTTCCGCTCCAAATTTCAAAACCCTCGGTCCGATTTTCCAGAATGAGGGCAATTTGAACCTCTCCAGTGATTTTGTCTTCTCCATTTTTCACTTCAGTTTTTAAACCAACGGCTTCTTTATCACCGACAATATTTCCATATTCCCTATCAAGCCTTTCAACTGTTCTTGCTTCAAGATTAACCCCTGTTCTCGATGGAACGTTGTAAAGTATCAGAGGTAAATCGACAGCTTCAGCAATTGCTGCAAAGTGCCTAAATAATCCCTCCTGTGTTGGTTTATTGTAATAAGGAGTAACTAATAATAAACCTTGAGCGCCTTCAGCTTGGGCTTGTCTTGAAAGATCAATACTTTGTGCGGTTGAATTGGTTCCGGTTCCGGAAATAACTTTTGCACGATCACCAACAGTTTTTCTAACAATATCTATGCGTTGCATTCTTTCTCTCTCCGTTAAAGTTGGCGACTCCCCTGTTGTTCCTGAAACTACTATCGTTTCGGTACCAGTATCTGTAAGGTGACTAGCTAATCTTGTTGTCTGTTCCACACTTAAATTCCCATTTCTATTAACAAATGGCGTTACCATTGCCGTATGTAACCTCCCAAATTGATCTGCTTCTTTCATGCTGCCCTCCTTAAGTCTCTAACTACATCGCTCATTGTATAAACTTCTCCTCTTGAACCCTCTTGCGTCCTTTTTGCCGAAAAGCTGGCGGCAGCTAGTGTACCTTCAGCATATGGCTGTCTTCCTTCTATTAGTGTTGCGAATATCCTTGTTTCTCCGTTTGGGCCTGTTAAATCCACACAATGATAGCCATGTGCGTCTAAATTTTGGATACCTATTTGTATTTGCTCTTCCTTGTCGCGAATACTGACTATTTCATCATCCATAACAGCACCTAATTGTAAAAACGTTTCTCTTAGAGCAATTGCGGTTCCGCTAACAATTGGTATACCGTTAGCATCTACTTTGCTTGACTGGTGGCTTTCCAAGATTGCCATGTGCCAATCTTGGAAATGATCCGGCGAGCTGGCACGAAGATTCGCAAGCTCATCTTGAAGTTCAACAACTTCTATTGCCATATTTGGTGCGATAACCGCACTCACGTCACTATTTCTGACTGCCTGCTCGACGGCATCCCTATTGCCGACTGTTGTACCCATTACAAAAGGTATTCTCCTTTGGGTGTAATTTATAGCGTTAAGTTCTGCACTTTGTGGACTCGTATAGTCAATAGCGATTGTCCCGCGTGGAGCATCGAATGGGTAATAGTTTAATAAGTGGATTTTCTGACCATTGCTTAATGTTTGGCGCGTATTTCGTTGCCTTGCTGAGGACACACCATATGGTAGAAGGTGAAACCTGCGGTCTTGCGAAAGTGACTCCGCCGTAAGTGTTGCCATATTGCCCGGTAGGCCG
>CAYTEJ010000058.1:5974-7684 GCA_964436835.1 uncultured Gammaproteobacteria bacterium
TTGATATATTTTGTTAAATTATTAACATCACATGATCTCAACTACTACTGTTGTCGAGGAATTGATTAAGAAAGCGCCATTTTTGGAAACGGCAATGGCAGAAGATTTAGTAAATTACTCTTCTCTTGCACGTTATCTGAAACCAGAAATAGAAAAGCGACTTTTTAAAGATATTAAAGAGGGTGCAATCATTATGGCCCTAAAAAGGGCTTCGGGCAGGTTAAGGGGTACAATTCCAAAAAGTGGGGAAATTTTAAAAAATCTGGGCGATATAACAATTCGCTCGAACCTGGTTGATTACACCTTTCTGAATTCCCCAACTTTAGGTGATGCGCAAAACAAAATCCTTGAGAGGACTGCCGGAAGAAAAGATATTTTTATAACTGTTTCCCACGGAATAAGCCAAGTTACTGTAATCTCGAGTGAGATGGTTGAAAAAGATATAAAGGAGATATTTAAGCATGAAACCGCGATTTGTAGCATTAGTGGCTTATCATCCCTTACAATTAGAATTCCCGAAGAGGCTACAAAAACTCCCGGAGTTTTATATTCCATTTTAAAAGTACTGGCGTGGGAGGGGATCAATATGATTGAAACAATCTCTACCTACACGGAACTGACAATTGTTTTGGGCACTAAAGATATAGAACGGGCTTTTTCTTTGCTGAAAAATACGTAGTCGGTCTGTTATTAGCGTTTAGGATTCGTTTTTGGGATGGCTTTTTTTGGAGAAAAAGAAATGGCGGCCTTTTTTCTGGATAGCCTCAATTTGTTCGGGTACTTCGCGCAAGACCTCTCCGGTAGTATCAACAACTGCTTCTTTTACTTCTGCAATTTCTTGCGCTTTTTGAGCTAACTCCTTTTTTATTTCCTTTTCGCCTTCTTTTATCTGTTCGGGGGCTTCTTCAATTTCTTCCGTTACTGCCTCAAAAATTCTTATCCCCTCCTCGATTAGTTCATCTTTAATTTTTCTGCCGCTTTTAGTTGCAAAAAGGAAAGTTGCAAGTGCTCCGAGGACAGCGCCGGTTATAAAAACATTTAGGCTGTTATTTTTCTGATCGCTCATGTTTTACCTCCTCCTTGGCTTTTTTGAGGAAGTGTGCAATGCCTGCACCGGTAGTTATTGCGGCAATAATGTTGTTTGCCGATTCGATCGGTTTTTTGATTTGTGTAACAAAATCCTGGGTATCATCTAATATATGGTTGGTTTTTTTGAGGGTTTGTCTGAACTCTTTAAGGACGAAAAAAAGTTGATAGCCAATAATCGCCAAAAAGATTGTCAGAACTATTATGACCGTGAGAATGATTGCTTGTGTTGCGTCCATGGGCAAGTATGCAAAACGCATTAAGTCGTTTAGCGTAAGTGTAGGTATACTTTAACTTGCAATTTTTGTCAATGACGGTTGGACAGGTGTTTAGCGAATAAGCCTGATAGTCCTTGTTACTTTTGCCTTTGGCGAGAGACGCTTTGCCGCTATTACTTCAATTGTATTTTTACCTTCCGAAAGTGGGTATTCTTTGGAAAAATTACCCTGACTGTCGACAGGTACAAATTGGCCTTCTATTGACACTGTCGCTTCGGAATCGGTCTTACCGACAATTTGGACCACCGGAACAGATGTTGTTTCGTCTACCTGTGGCGATATTACTTCCAGCTTAGGCGCTGAAAGAATTGAGGAAAAAGTAATCCCGATGTAGGCAACGAAGATT
>CAYTEJ010000059.1:0-553 GCA_964436835.1 uncultured Gammaproteobacteria bacterium
CTGAAGCAATTGGTCTTTTGTAAAGGTGAATTCCTGCATACTTGCTTTTTGCTGGGTAGAGCCTGGAGTTGGAATTGCAAAAGCAATCGGGCCGAATACTCTGGGTATATTAACTGTTGCCAGATAATCACCCATGTCCTGTGATGAAGCCAGTTTTGGAATTGAGATTTCCCATATTTGGCCTGATTTAGATGCAAGTTCCCCTGATGAGTAATTAAGCGTCCATGCAAGTTTTTTGCCCTCACCGATAACACGTTGATTAAATTTTACGGAGATAATTGTGATATTGTTGTCAAAAGTGACACGCGTTTCCAGGTCCCCAACATCGTCGCTTGCCTTAACATCGGTGACTTTGGTTGAACCGATTTTTAATTCAAATTTATCAGCATAGTAATTTGCTGTTTTATTTGTTAAAACGATTTTTTGCGTGACATCGGTTTTTCCGTTCACGTCGGTAACGTAGTTAACCTGATAATCGGTCTGGAATTCCCCCTGAGCATGTGCGCTTTTGGGAAAAAATATGAGAAAGAAAAAAAAACCAACTATTACGGGT
>CAYTEJ010000059.1:563-7439 GCA_964436835.1 uncultured Gammaproteobacteria bacterium
TTCAATAACAATCACCGTATTGCCGGAAATAACGAGCCGCTCGAGGATTATTAAAAGCTTTTCTATGTCTGCAAAATGTAACCCTGTCGTTGGCTCGTCGAGTATATAGACTGTTCTTCCGGTTGCCCGTTTGGACAGCTCCGTTGCCAATTTAACGCGCTGTGCTTCACCTCCTGAGAGCGTTGGGGCCGGTTGGCCTAGCTGAATGTAACCAAGGCCGACATCATTTATTGTTTGCAGTTTTTGTTTGACCTGTGGAATATTTTCAAAGAATGCAAGTGCAGACTCGACCGTCATTTGTAAAACTTCTGAGATATTTTTACCCTTATAATGGACTTCTAAAGCTTCTTCGTTATATCTTTTCCCGGTGCAAACTTCGCAATCCACGTAAACATCCGGAAGAAACTGCATCTCTATTTTTACTTGGCCTTCCCCTTCGCAGGCTTCGCATCGTCCACCTTTCACGTTAAATGAGAAGCGGCCAGGAGTGTAACCACGCACCCTTGCATCCGTTGTTTGAGAAAAAAGCTCACGGATGTGTGTAAAGGCTCCAGTATACGTAGCAGGGTTTGAACGAGGCGTTCGGCCAATTGGTGATTGGTCAATAAGAATTGCTTTATCAATATACTCTATACCTCTTATGGATTTGTACGATCCGGGCTTTTCTTTTGAAGAGTAGATTTGTGAGGCAATTGCTTTGTATAAGACATCATGGATTAGCGTAGATTTACCAGACCCGGAAACACCTGTAACGCAAATCAGTTTTCCCAGAGGAAAACTGACGTCAATATCTTTAAGATTGTGTTCCCTGGCTCCAATTAGTTCAAGGCTTAAATTTGTTTGTGCGCTTAAAGCAAGGTTGTCTTTTTTTAGTAAAATCCGTTTTTTGCCGGACAAGTATTTTCCTGTTAAAGAATTAGGGTCTTTCATTATGTGTTGTGGCGTTCCTTGTGAAATTAATTGGCCTCCGTGTTCACCTGCACCAGGGCCGAAATCGAGAATTAGGTCAGATTCGAGCATCATTTCGCTGTCATGTTCAACAACGATTACGGTATTTTGGATGTCTCTAAGTTTTTTTAAAGTTGTAATTAACCTTTGGTTGTCTCTCTGGTGAAGACCTATTGACGGTTCGTCCAGGACGTAGAGAACGCCGGACAGGCCTGATCCAATTTGCGATGCCAGTCGTATACGTTGAGCTTCCCCGCCTGCAAGAGTTGTTGCCGACCTTGATATCGTCAGGTAATCCAAGCCGACATCCAATAAAAACTTAGTTCTCGCTTGAAGCTCTTTTAATATTGGTTTTGCAATTATTTTTTCCCTTTCTGAAAGGATAATTGTTTTAATTTCCGCCAGTTTTTCGAGCCATTCGTAGAAACCTCGTATGCTGAGAAGCGCGGTGTCTGCTATCGACTTTTTATCAATGGTTACTGAAAGGGACGAGGGTTTAAGCCTTGTCCCAATACAAGTCTCGCATTCATCTGACCGCATAAATTTATCTATTTCGCGCCTTACGAAATCAGATTCGGTTTGGGTGTATTTATGCTCCAAATTTTGAAGTACTCCTTCATAATTACTATCCCAGCTGACAATTTTGCCGAACCGATTCGGTCCTTTAATCCTGAAAAGCCTGTCACTCGTGCCATTGAATATAATATTTTGAGAATCTTGCGGTAAATTCCCAAAAGGAATATTCATTGCTATGTTATTTTCCCTGCAAACAGTTTCCAGTACCCTCCATGACCATGATTCCGACCCTACAATTCTTGCCCAGGGCAGAATTGCGCCTTCTGCAATTGTCAGGTTGGGGTTTATGACAAGTTTAGGGTCAACTTTCTTGATTACTCCGAGGCCGTTACAGACAGGGCATGCACCATGTGGTGAGTTAAAGGAAAACGACCTCGGCTCGATTTCAGGCAGTGAGATGTTATCTTTAGGGCATGTGAACTTTTCAGAATATAGGTGATCATGTAAATCTTTAGGGTATTTTGGAATGTCGAATGTTTTATCCAATATTTCCGAGGCAATTACCGCTCCCTCCGAAAGCTTTAGTGCTTGCTCGACAGATTGTGAAAGCCTTGATTTGTCGGCAGGAACAGATAGCCTGTCAATTACAACATCAATTGTATGCTTATTTGTTTTTATCAGTGTAAAATCCTCGTCTACATCGCGGATGTGTCCGTCTATTCTTGCCTGCCTGTAGCCCTTTTTAAGTAAATCCCTGAAAAGTTGTGTAAATTCACCTTTCCTGTCTTTAACGATTGGGGAAAGAAGTAAAATCCGCGTTGTTTTTTGTCCGTTTACGCTGACGAGTTTTTGTATTTCTTCTACTATTTGCTGGGGCGATTGGTGCGAAATTTCCCGGCCGCAAATTGGACAATGAGGGTGGCCGACACGGGCAAATAGGAGTCTTAAATAATCGTAAATTTCTGTTACAGTGCCAACTGTTGATCTTGGGTTATGGGAGCTTGCTTTCTGATCTATGGAAATTGCAGGAGACAACCCTTCGATTGAATCCAGATCGGGCTTGTCCATTACACCCAAGAACTGCCTGGCATACGAAGCGAGAGATTCTACATAACGGCGCTGTCCTTCAGCGTAAATGGTGTCAAACGCAAGCGAGGACTTGCCTGAGCCTGATATACCTGTAAAAACAATCAGCTTGTTTTTAGGGATCTCAACGTTCAGGTTTTTGAGATTGTGCTCCCTAGCACCTTTTATGATTATTTTATCCATACGGTAAGTTAAAAATTGTAACACCTCACGCAATGGAGCTGCAACATTAAAGACCTGCTAGTGCGACCCGAGAATGTGTAGTATTTGGTCCCGGAGTAGTGCCGCTTTCTCAAAATCCAAAACACGTGCTGCGTTTTTCATTTCCCTGGTTAAGAATTTAGCCATCTTCTCTTTGTCTTCTGGGAGGATTGATCCCTCCTTTGCCCGCTCCATTACAGATGCCACTACTTCGTCCTTATAGATTTGTTTCTTTTCTTCCTCGTCCTGCCGCTCAACTAGTTTGTCCCTTATTGGTTTTTGGATAGAGGTAGGATCTATATGATGTTTTTTGTTGAATTCCTGCTGTATTTTGCGACGGCGGTTTACTTCTTTTATTGCCCTTTCCATTGATCCTGTTACGTTGTCGGCATAAAGAATGACAGAACCTTCTACGTGGCGGGCTGCCCTGCCCATTGTCTGAACCAGCGATGTTTCCGACCTTAGAAAACCTTCTTTGTCGGCGTCTAATATCGCAACAAGTGTAACCTCAGGCAAATCCAAGCCTTCGCGAAGCAGGTTAATTCCAACCAAAACGTCGTATTTGCCAAGCCTTAGGTCATCCAAAATATCGGTACGGTCAAGAGTTTGTACTTCGCTGTGCAAATATTGTACTTTTATGTTTTTTTCCTTGAGGTAATCCGTCAGCTCTTCGGCCATTCTTTTGGTTAATGTTGTTACCAGCGTGCGCTGATTTTTTTTAGTACGTTTTTCAATTTCGACAATCAGGTCTTCTATTTGACCTTTTGACTTTCTAATTGAAATTTGGGGGTCAACCAGACCGGTTGGGCGAACAAGCTGCTCGACTACAGCATCTGATATTTTGAGCTCATACTCCGCAGGAGTTGCCGATGTATAGATGACTTGGTTAATGCGGCGGGAAAACTCTTCAAATTTCAGTGGCCTGTTGTCATACGCTGAGGGTAGACGGAAGCCGAAGTCGATAAGCATTTGTTTTCTTGCACGGTCACCGTTGTACATTCCGTTAATTTGCGGGACAGTTATGTGAGACTCGTCTATAACCATCAAATAATCTTTTGGGAAGTGCTCCAAAAGCGAGAAGGGCGGGTCGCCTGGTTTCCTGCCGTCGAAATGCCTTGAATAGTTCTCGATACCCTTGCAGTAGCCAAAAGTTTTGATCATCTCAAGGTCGTATTTAGTACGTTGTTCAAGGCGATGCGCTTCAAGATCCTTTCGTTGAGACCTTAATACCTTAAGCCTGTTTTTAAGTTCCAGTTTAATTGATTCTATTGCCTCGTCTTGACCCTTGTCGGATAGGACATAATGCTTTGCAGGATAAAGAGCTGTTTCAGTTAGCTTTTTAACCGTCGAACCTGTTATCGGGTGGATTATTTCAATTGAATTGAGACTATCTCCGGAAAAACTTAGCCTGAGGCCATTAGTTTCGTATGCAGGAATGATTTCGACATTTTCTCCGCGAACCCTGTAGGTACCTCTTGCAAAATCCGTTTCATTCCTTTCGTACTGCAGTTTGGCAAATGATTTTAATAGACCATTCCGCGGCCAAATTTGCCCTACAGCCATGTCCTGGCGAGCATCCTTGTATTCTTGGGGTGAACCCAAGTTGTAAATGGCGGAAACTGAAGCAACAACTATAACGTCGTTTCTGGTTGAAAGTGATGTAGTGGCGCTCAACCTGAGCCTATCTATTTCCTCGTTTACTTCTGTTTCCTTCTCTATATATGTATCGGTTGCAGGCATATAGGCTTCCGGTTGGTAATAGTCATAATATGAAACGAAATAACAAACCGCATTTTGTGGGAAAAACTGTCGAAACTCCTGATAAAGTTGGGCTGCAAGGGTTTTGTTGTGGCTAATGACTAAGGTTGGCTTTTGAATTTTTTCGATGACGTTTGCAACCGTAAAGGTTTTACCTGATCCTGTAACACCGAGTAGGGTTTGATTTTTGAATTCACTGTTTAATCCTTCCACAAGCTTTTCAATTGCCTGCGGTTGATCGCCAGTTGGTTTGTACGTAGATGTCAGTTTAAATTTCATTAAAGAGTTATTATATCCTTTTTTGGATTATTTCTAAAGCACACTTGATCTATTTATAATCTGTTTTGTGTATTGACAACTTCGGGTTTTTAGCCAATTTATAATTGCACAAAACCTAAATCTGGTTATTGACAGATTCGGGTTTTATTTGGTATATTTTCATTATGACATTGGTTCTTTATAAAAGACAACGGGAGATTCTTGATTTCCTTAACGAATATATAGAAAAGCACGGAAGCGCACCAACTTTAGTCGAGATTGCCAAGAAACTTGGTGTTAAATCTTTGGCTACCGTCCACGAGCATTTACAAGCGCTTGAGCGAAAAGGCTTAATTAAAAAATCGGGGGGAATTATCCGAAAAATTGAGTTGATAGATAAAAGGATTGGTAAAATTGTAAGCGGAATAGAACTCCCTCTTTCCGGATTTATTGCTGCAGGTGCCCCAATCGAACCTTATACGGATCCAAATGCCACTTTTGCAATTTCCGCCAATATGGTATCTCCGAATAAGAAATCATACGTTTTGCAGGTCAAGGGTGAATCTATGATTGAAGACGGGATTTTGGACGGTGATTTTGTAGTTATCGAAGAAACGAATCAGGCAAACAATGGAGACATTGTTGTTGCTATGGTAGACAGTGGTGTTGTAACCCTGAAACGTTTTTATCGCGAAAAGGACCATGTAAAGCTGGTGCCTGCAAATTCGGCTATGAAGCCAATTTTAGCAAAGAATGTAATTATTCAGGGTAAGTGTGTTGCAGTCATAAGAAGATATATTAACTAATTAATATACGTTTTCAAAGAAACGAAGCGAGAAGTGCCAAAGCAAAAGTACCCATAACTGCAAACGCAATCCAAAGCCCTAATTTAGACCACATACCGCTTTTATGTTCACCCATGATATCTTCCCGGCTAGAGATTCGGGCTATAAGAAATATAAGCGGAACTGCTGCAATACCATTAAATACAGCAGTTAAAACCAGGGCTTTTATAGGGTCGAGGCCTACAAAGTTAAACATAAGCCCAACCAGTGTTCCGATAATGACTACAAAATAGAACTCCCGGGCTTGTTTGAATTTACGAAACAGACCCTCCCGCCAATTGAACGTTTCAGCAACGGCATACGATGAGGAACCTGCAAGAACAGGTATGCTCTGAAGACCAATTCCAACCACACCAACAGCGAAAATTACCTTGGCAAGGTACCCAGCATTGGGAAAACTGTGCACAAGCGGTTCAAGAGCCTTGGCTGCGTCTGCCGCACTGGCTATATTTGTCACACCGGCCTGATTTAGCACGACAGCGCCAACCACAATAATGAACCAGGCTGATACGTTGGAAAATAGCATACCCACAGCGTTATCAATCCGAAGCCTCTTTAAGTAAGGCTTAGTTAGCCTAGGTACACCTCCACTTTCTGCTAGCCGATGCTCAGATATCTCATCTTCTACTATGTTGCTTGTTTCCCAGAAAAATAGATATGGGGATATTGTTGTGCCAAAGATAGCGACGATTATGAAAAGAAAGCCTTCATTCCATTCGATGTGCGGTATAAATGTTGCTTTTAGCACCTCGCCCCATGGTACATGCACTAAAAACGCGGTAATAAAGTATGCAAAGAGGGCCATTGCTAACCATTTAAGGATCCGTATATACGTTTTGTAGGTAACAAAAACTTCCAGTAATATGATGACTGTTGCAAAACCAACCGCCAATAAACCGAATGGTACATTTGGCAGAAGTAAGCGGGTGCTTGCTGCCATAGCACCAATGTCGGAGCCAATATTAAATGTGTTGGCAGCTACCACTAGTGCAACCACCGGATATAGCACCTTTTTGGAGTAATGGTCGCGAACGGCTGCAGCCAATCCTTTGCCTGTCACGGCTCCTACGCGGGCGCAGGCTTCTTGAACCGCTGTCATCAAGGGATAGGTAAACAGCATGGTCCATGGCATATGGAAGCCAAATTGGGCACCCGCCTGAGAGTATGTTGCAATACCCGACGGGTCGTCGTCGGCCGCTCCAGTCACGATTCCCGGACCTAGAATACGCAGTAATCTGCCAATCCCTTTTCGTTTTGTGGTGTG
>CAYTEJ010000060.1:0-4468 GCA_964436835.1 uncultured Gammaproteobacteria bacterium
GGAGGAAGTACTAAGAAGGGTTGCTGTGACTGCACCGGAAGGGGTAAGGAAAGATTACGGGGTAGGTGAAAGACCGAAATTTAGACGAAATGAGAGATCCGGTCAAACAGAGAGGAGATAGGTGAAGGAACAACTTTTTAACCAGGGAATTACGGTTGCAAATGCTGTTGGCGAAAGGGCAGTAGGTGTTGCTGTGCGTGTTTCTGATTTAGCACGGGAGGACACTTCAAAACTCGCAGCAGGCGCGGGTGTGTTGCTTGTTCTTATTGGGATAAGTGCTTTGGCAAGTGGTGCTTTGAGTAAACGGGATGTGGAACAAGAAGCTAGAGATCAAATTAGAGAAGAAAATGAACCTAAAGATAAATAAATTAAAAGTAGCTATAGGAAACCCATTCGTCGATAAATCGACTCAGGGTAAAGAGATTTTGAAGGGTGTAAACCTTGAGATTGGTGCTGGCCAGGTTCACGTAGTGATGGGGCCGAACGGAAGCGGAAAAAGTACGTTGGCGCAGGTGATTGCCGGGCATCCTGCTTACAAAATCGAGAGTGGAGAATTGAGAATTGATAATAAAATAATTAATAAATTAAGTCCGGACAAGCGCGCAAAGTTGGGGATATTTTTGGGGTTCCAAAATCCGATTGAGATTCCGGGAGTAAGTGTGTTTAATGTGATAAGAAAGGCTGGCCAGGCAAAAGGCCAGGCCTTTGCAAAAGGTGATTCTGGGCTAAGGCCTGGCCTTAACCTGGGAAACTTTCGCCACCAGCTTTTAGAACATGCTTCGTCTTTGAAACTTTCCAATGACCACTTATCGCGGTCGTTTAACGAGGGATTTTCCGGTGGGGAGAAAAAGAGAAACGAGATTTTACAGATGCTGGCTCTTTCGCCAAAGCTTGTGATTTTAGATGAGATTGATAGCGGATTAGATGTGGATGGGTTGAAGTTGGTCGCTTCGGCGATAAAAAAATTCTCAATTCTTAATCCTCAATCCTCAATTATTCTAATTACCCACTATGCGCGCATTCTTAAATATATAAAGGCCGATTTTGTACATGTGATGGCAGACGGCAAAATTGTAAAATCCGGAAAGCAAAAGTTGGCAAGTGAGATTGAGGAGAAAGGATATCAGTTTGTTAATGGTTGATAAGCAAAGCTTGCGGTTCTCGCAGGCTGCGGGCCTAAGTTCATGGTTCATAGGGTTTAATTTCCCGATGAACGATTAACGATATGCGATAAACGAATAAAAACCTGTCTAGAAAGGAGGCATAAATGGGAAAAGAAAAAGAGCCATCGATAATTACTGAGGCCAAAGGCCGAATAACGCAAAATTTAGAACTATCAAAGGCTAATAATAGACTTAAAGATATGGTTGCAAGTCATGGTGAGTATAGACATCTTGGTGGAAAAGGGAGCGCCGTGGTTGAAAGAAAAATAGTTTATGGCCAAGTGGCTGAAACGAGTTTTTTCGTTCAAGTAAGAGGTCTGCATGGATTTTCCATGAATGACTTTGCTTTGTGTTTTTCTAGCGGAGATTTTCATAGATCTTATGTATTTCAAGGTTTTATGAGTACCGTTTTTGATACACATCTTGATGAAAATAAGGTAAAAGGAGCATGGATAGGTATACCAGATTCTTCATCGAGAAGAATGTTGACTCAAGCTGATACTGTTCAACTTAATGAAGCAATGGATTTGTTCGAACAAAACGTGGGGAGAGGGGTAAATCGTGACTAATGTAGTTACAACAGATTATAAGTACGGCTTTAGTAAGCCGGAAAACTATGTGTTTAAGTCCAAACGCGGTTTGGATGTTGGTGTTGTGGAAGAAATTAGCGCGATGAAAAATGAGCCGCAGTGGATGCGGGATTTGCGGGTTAAAGCGCTTGGGATTTTCCAGAAGAAAAAGATGCCGAGTTGGGGTGCTGATTTATCTAGCATTAACTTTGACAATATTTTCTACTACATAAAGCCGACGGACAACCAAAAAACAGATTGGCGGGATTTGCCCAAAGAAATCAAGGATACTTATGATGCAATCGGCATTCCGGAGGCGGAGCGCAATCTTTTGGCAGGGGTGACGGCGCAATATGAAAGCGAGGCGGTTTACCATTCTTTCCAGAAAAAATGGGAAGATATGGGCGTTATTTTTTGCGATATGGATACGGCTCTTAGGAAATATCCGGATATTGTTAAAAGTTATTTTGGCAAGAGCATTCCGGCGGCGGACAATAAATTTGCGGCTCTCAACTCTGCGGTTTGGAGTGGCGGATCTTTTATTTATGTGCCTCCGGGGATAAAAGTCGATATTCCACTGCAGGCCTATTTTAGGATCAACGCTGCCAATATGGGGCAGTTTGAAAGGACACTGATTATTGTTGACGAAGGCGCGTATGTACATTATGTCGAGGGTTGCACGGCGCCGGTTTATTCTACGGATTCGCTGCATGCGGCGGTTGTGGAGATTTTTGTCAAAAAGGGCGCAAGGTGCAGGTATACAACAATCCAAAACTGGAGCAATAACGTTTATAACCTGGTGACCAAGCGGGCGTTTGTAGAAGAAGACGGTGTGATGGAATGGGTAGACGGCAATTTGGGAAGTAAAATCACCATGAAATACCCGAGCTGTTATCTGGTCGGGCGCGGCGCGCGGGGAGAGATTTTGTCATTGGCACTGGCCGGGAGTGGTCAACACCAGGACGCGGGTGGAAAGTTAGTTTTTTTGGCACCGGATACAAGCGGAGAAATCATTTCAAAATCCGTTAGTGTTGGGACAGGGAGAACTTCTTATCGGGGACTGGTCAAAATTATTAAAAATGCCCAGAGGGTGAAGTGCAATGTGCGCTGTGATGCACTGGTAATTGATGAGGAGTCTCGATCTGACACTTATCCGACTATGGAAGTTGCGGAAGACAATGTGCAGATTGGGCATGAGGCTTCGGTTTCGCGAATTGGCGAGGAACAGCTTTTCTATTTGATGAGCAGGGGTTTGACAGAAGTTGAAGCGACGTCTTTGATCGTAAACGGTTTTATCGAACCGATTGTTAAAGAATTGCCTTTGGAATATGCAGTGGAATTGAATAGGCTAATTAATTTAAGCATGGAAGGGTCGGTAGGATGACAAGCGAATTTGATCCGATTTCAGAAGCTGAATCGATAATTAAATCAGACGCGGATAAAATTTTTACAGTAAAAATTCCAGGGATGGTGTTAGTTGAACTTACTTTGCACTTGGAATTAATGAAGGAAATGAGGAGGAGAAAAGTTGGAGTTTCTAACGTGCAAGAAAAAGATGAGGATACACTCTCTGCCTTGGAATCAAGGTTTCATCGAAAAACAATGTCGGAGCCAGCTCCGGAAGTAGAAATGGAGATTTCTAGAAGGGAAATGGATGCGTTAGGTCAGTCACTACCAAAAACTAAGGGTCTAGTGAAACTTAGACAAAGACTAGCACCGCATCTTGTTTCTAAACATGATTCTGAATTTTATCCAATGATTTTGGGAAGTTATCGAAAACTCAACGAAGCTTTTGTTTCGGTGGGTGGCAAAGATAATCAAGAATTAATGAAGGGCTTAGACCGAAGAAGATAGATCAATGAACCAGATTATTTTACAAAAAGAAGGGAGTGTAGGGTAATTATGTCGGGTGAGAGAGATGAATCTGTGGTTATTCCTGGGGCTGAGCGGTTATATCAAGAGGCTCAAAAAGGATACCATAAAGTTGTATTGCCCTATAAGACATCTTCTTTCTTGCACAATATTTTAATGGAAGTCCGGATGGGGGCGGAAAGAAACCAAAAGGATGACCAAATAGTAGAGAAAAGACAATTGGATAGGGTTACTGACGCATTTTATGTTCCGGATGTTGCGGATGGGGATAGGAATAGTAGAGCAATATTGCTGAGGTTTGATTCAATCGGGTTTTTGCCAAGGTTTATCTTAGGACAAATTGAAGTCGGTAGATTCGATCGGGAAGAGCTTATTCGTGCCCTTGATGATTTCAGGCGTGGAATTCAAAGGCTAGGGTTTGATTTTGGTGATAATTTTGCTGGCGAGGTTGAGAGGAGTACCTTTTCTGCTCGGAGTGAAGGGAGTGTAGGATGAAGGAGACTGAGGAATGAACCGGATTATTTTACAAAAAGACGAAAAGGAATTAAGGAAAGGAGGTAAATATGGACCAAACTGAACAAGACCTGCAAGGCAGACAAGCAGAGGTTTCAGTGCCGCAAGATGCAGTTAAGGTGACTTTAAATGGTGTGACTATTGGGACTCTTTGGGGCGCAATTCATTGGTGGCAGGATATTGATGAGATAAAGTTGGGATCTGAAGAGGATAAGGTTGTCCGTAACTTTTTTAACCGGTTGCGGGATGAATTTAATTTCGGCAATACGGAAGATGTGGACCACGATATGACTTTTTTGGTTGGTGGTAAAGAACTCACTGCGGTAGGCAGATTGATGCTACATGGGGAGA
>CAYTEJ010000060.1:4478-7422 GCA_964436835.1 uncultured Gammaproteobacteria bacterium
AAGAAGGGATTTTTCAGTGGGGATGCGTGGGGACATGTGATGGCCTCATACATTGAAGCCGGAGGCAAGGTCGATAAGGATTTAGAAGAAGTTTCGCAAAGGATGCATGTACATACTGATTGAAAGAAACCAAAGCAAGATAGTTCCGGTAGTGCTGGGTAGAAAAAACTTATGTTTAGATATAGTTTTGGCCGGTGAGAATTCGGAAGTTGAGGTTGTGGGGTTGGTTTTGGGAAATAATGCTGATGAAAAAGCTTTGGAAGTTTATATAACTCACGTGGCACCGGGGACAAAGTCTAAGGTGAATGTTCGGGCTGTTTTGAGGAACAAATCGACGTTTGCGTTCCGTGGGAATGTGAAGATAGAAAAAGGGGCAAAAGGTGCGGATGCATATTTACGGAGCGATGCGCTTTTGTTCGACGAGGCGAAAATGGGGGACGATACGCCGGCATTGGAAATTTTGGAGCGGGATGTGAAGGCAGGGCATGCGGCAACGATTGGAAAGGTCGATGAGCTAATGCTGTTTTATCTGATGAGCAGGGGGATCAGCCTAGTTCAAGCGGAGAAATTGTTAATTCATGGGTTTATTGAACCAATAATGAATAAAATTCAAAGCACCGATTCCGACTTATCACTTGCCACTTATCACTTTTCACTACCGACTAAAAGGAGGTCACGTGGCAAACATTAAAGTGGCAGAATATAACGAAGTTCCTGAAGGAGGTATGAAGAAAGTGGATGTAAAGGGTGTTTCGATTGCTTTGTATAAGCTTGGAGGACAGGTTTATGCAACTTCTAACATTTGTACATACGATGGTTGTTTTTTAGATGAAAACCACCGGATGCATAATTATATGGTTGAATGCACTCTTCATAATGAGCAGTGGGATATAAGGACGGGTGAGGTTGTTATACCGCCGGCATCCGAAAAATTAAAAATCTATAAGACGGAAGTTATTGATGAGGATATTTATTTGGATTTAGTTTGAGGGGGAGGCGAGGATATTTCGGTTGAAGAATAGTTATGAAGGCACCTGAGGAAGGAAGAAAAATTACAACAAAAGATGAATTGATTAATGAATTTGTCGATTCTAGGGCGGAAGTGTTTCGCGCTGTTAAAGGGCTTACGGATGAGGATATGACAAGGCTAATGAATGATTCAGGTATGACTGTCAAGAAAATTTTGATCCACTGGATTGCTTGGGATGACCTTGAGATTCAAAGAACGGGAAGGTTTTTTGCCGGTGAAACGATTAGTATGTGGCCCGATGAGAACCAGGATGCTTTTAATGAGCAGGCATTTGCTAAGTGGGAAGATAAAAGTATTGAGGAGGTAAGAGAAGCGTTTTATAAATCAACGATAAAAGTAGAAAATTTGCTTAGGCGTTTTACTCAACCCCAGCTTTTTATGGATAAAGGTATCACGTTTGAACAGGAAAAAGATGGTAAGAAGGTTATCCATATTGTTAACCCGGCTTGGTTTCTGGTTGAAGGGGATCATGATCGGAATCATGCACGTGAGATTGACGTGTGGAAGAAGGAGATAGGAATTGGTGGACCTGAGTAAACTGCAAAGTGATTTCCCGATTCTTCAGAGACAGGTAAATGATAGGCAAATTGTCTATTTGGACAGTGCTGCGACATCACAAAAGCCGAGGCAGGTTATTGAGGCGATTTCCAACTATTACAAAAACAATAACGCTAATGTGCACAGAGGAATCCATACTTTGTCTGTTGAGGCTACAGAAATGTATGAAGGGGCACGCAGGAAAGTTACGGATTTTGTGGGGGTAAAAGATGTGGCAGAGATCGTTTTTGTTAGGAATGCAACGGAAGCCTTAAATTTGATTGCCTATTCATGGGGAAGGCTGAACATCGAAAAAGGTGATGAGATTGTGGTTACTATTGCCGAACATCACAGTAATTTTGTGCCTTGGCAGCAGTTGGCTTTAGAAAACGGAGCGGTTTTGAAGATCGTGCCCATTCGCTATGCTCAGGGTAAACCGATTCTTGATGACGGAAGTTTAGATGAAGAAGCTTTTAAGAAAGCGATTACAAAAAAGACAAAACTGGTTTCGTTATTCCATGTATCAAATGTTCTTGGAACCATTAATGATGTTGAGCGTTTGTCATTAGTCGTTCGTCGTTTAGCGCCAAAAGCAATAGTGGTTGTCGACGGGGCACAGGCTGTTCCTCATATGACTGTCGATATTTCTAAAATTGGTTGTGATTTTTATGTTTTTACCGGCCACAAAATGCTTGGGCCGACAGGGGTTGGGGTTTTGTGGGGCAGGCGCGAACTTTTAGAGGCGATGCCACCATTTATGTTCGGCGGGGAAATGATTTCCAAAGTGGGTCTTTCAAAATCAACCTGGAACGAATTGCCGTGGAAATTTGAAGCGGGTACACCGGATATTGCAGGAGCTGTTGGTTTAGGCGGGGCGGTTGATTATCTTAATAAAGTCGGGATGGAAAATATTAGGAAGCATGAGGTTGATCTGGTGGATTATGCGATCAAAAAGCTTTCAAAGATTGATGGTGTGACTATATATGGATCGAAAGATACCAAAAAGCGTGGAGGGGTGGTGGCGTTTAACATTGGTGCGGTTCATGCCCATGACGTGGCCTCTATTTTGGATGAGGAGGGAATAGCGATTCGCTCCGGACATCACTGCGCTCAGCCTCTCATGGATTTTTTGGGTACAAAATCGGCAGCAAGGGCTTCCTTTTATGTATACAACGTGCGATCTGATGTGGATAGGTTGGTGGAGGGAATACTAAAAGTTAAAGAAACTTTTAAAATAAATACCAATACTACAAATGGCCAATTTCAAATCAGTAAAAGAATGAAAAATATTTAAATATTAAATTATTGATTGGTACTTATTGGTAATATTTGATATTGGTAATTATTTGAAAATGGACATGTACCGTGAAGAAATTT
>CAYTEJ010000061.1:0-4036 GCA_964436835.1 uncultured Gammaproteobacteria bacterium
CGTTCATGGTGTTTTTTGAACCTCCGCAGCCTCTTCAAGTTCCATTGGCCCTTTACTACTGGTAATTTCGCTTTCAACCCCAACTATCTCTTCGCCCGAAGCAACTGCCAACTCTAGACCTTTTCTCGCCTCTTCTTCCATTTTAGGTGTTACCTTTTCTTCCTCGACCGTTTTTGCACCAACTGTTTGAACGTTTAGGGACAAACTGTTTAATTCTTTTACCAATACTTTGAAGGATTCCGGAATAAGTGCCTGCGGTATTTCTTCACCTTTTATGATTGCCTCAAAAGCCTTTGCCCTACCGACTACATCATCTGATTTAATTGTTAACATTTCCTGCAGTGTGTATGCCGCTCCGTAAGCTTCAAGCGCCCAAACTTCCATTTCTCCAAGTCTTTGTCCTCCCATTTGAGCTTTACCACCAAGAGGCTGTTGGGTAATAAGAGAGTAGGGGCCAGTAGACCTGGCGTGGGTTTTGTCTTCTACCATATGGATAAGTTTCATAATGTAGGCTTTGCCGACTACAATTGGGCGGTCGAATGTAAGACCTGTCCTTCCGTCATAGAGAGTAGCGCGGCCATCTGAAGGTAGGCCAGCCTTTTTTAGCTCGGTTACAATGTTCTCCTCATAAATTTGTTCAAAAACAGGCAAGCCGACTTTATAGTTAAGCTTATCCGCTGCCCACCCTAAGTGCGTTTCCAAAAGCTGACCCAGGTTCATTCTGGAAAGAACCGAAAGGGGACTGATGATTATGTCGATTGGAGTTCCGTCTTCCATATACGGCATGTCTGCCTGGGGAACAATTTTTGAAATGACACCTTTATTGCCGTGACGGCCTGCAAGTTTGTCGCCAACAACAACTTTGCGCATTTGGGCAACCTTAACAACAATCTTGGAAACTGCGCCATGTTCAAGTTCGTCGCCTTTGTCGCGTGAAAGTATTTTTATGTCAATTACTGTTCCTTTTTCTCCATGAGGCATTCTAAGTGACGTGTCACGAACTTCTCTGGCTTTTTCTCCAAAGATTGTCCTGAGCAGTCTTTCTTCGGCTGTCAGTTCTGTTTCACCCTTGGGGGCAATTTTGCCGACCAGAATGTCGTTCGGGCCAACCTCTGCACCAACGACGACGATGCCTTCATCATCTAAATTGGCCAAATCTTCTTCCGAGACGTTCGGGATATCCCTCGTTGTCTCTTCCGGACCAAGCTTGGTTTCAACAACTGAAGTTTCATATTCTTCTATGTGAATTGAAGTTAGAACGTCTTCTTTTGAAAGCCTGTCGGAAATAACAATTGCATCTTCATAACCCAACCCATCGAAACTCATGTAGGCTATGGTTAAGTTTTGGCCGAGAGCAAGTTCCCCGTCTTCGGTTGCCGAACCGTCAATTATGATGTCACCTTTTTTGACTTTTTCACCGGAAGTTACACGAGGTCTTTGAGAATAACATGTACTTTGTGGAGATCTGGCAAATTTCTGTATTGGAATTGTCACTTCCTCAGATTTGCCTGATGCGGATTTGGTTTTGAGTATTACTTTTTTACTGTCGACATATATGATTTCACCGTCTTGTGGAGCCCGGACTGCCCTGCCCATATTTATTCCAACAACTTCTTCCATACCCGTACCGACTATAGGCGATTGCGGTTTAATGAGAGGCACCGCTTGGCATTGCATGTGTGTACCCATCAAGGCACGGTTTGCTTCGTCGTGAGCCAGAAATGGGATTAGAGATGCGGATGTCCCAACAACCTGTCTTGGTACAACATCTATAAAATTGACCATGTTTTGGGCCGCGGTAGTAAATTCTCCGTTATAACGGACAGGCACTCTTTCTTCGGCTATATACCCTTTTGAATCAACGGCAATTTGTGCGTGGGTAATGTAATAATCTTCCTCATCGTCTGCTGCCAGGTAGACAATTTCGTTGGTAACAACGGCTTTACCGTTTTTGTCTTTTTCAACTTTCCTGTAAGGTGCCTCGAGAAAACCGTAATCATTTACACGGCAATAAAGTGCCATATATGTAACAAGTCCGATATTCGGGCCTTCGGGAGACCGTATTGGACAAATTCGGGAATATTGGGAATGGTTAATGTCGCGTATTGAAAAAGCGGCTCTCTCTCTTGCGATTCCACCCGTACCCATAACGGTCAGGCGCCTTAAATTATCGAGTTCCGCAAGTGGATTTGTCTGGTCCAAAATTGTTGAGAGTTGTGATGATCTGAAAAATTCATTGATTGCGGAAATAATAGGTCTTGCGTTTATAAGTGTTGCGGGGGAAGGGAGGGGTTCGTCTACAGGGGTAAGGCTCATTCTCTCCTTAATGACCCTTTCAAGCCTAAGCATGCCGATTCTAAAAGCATTTTGCGCGACTAATTCCCCAACTCTTCTTAAACGCCTGTTGCCTAGATGGTCAATGTCGTCGACCCTGCCCTTACCGGCCAAGAGTTCAAATAAATAGGCAATTGAGGCAATAAAATCGTGCGATGTCAAAATTTGGCTCTCGGCATCTGAATTTTTATAATTGGTAACCTTTCCCTTTATATGCTTAAGGCGTTTTTCAACTTTATACCTACCTACCTGTCCCAAAGAGTATCTGCGGGGATTGAAAAACATGTTTTCAATTAGCGCCTTGGCGTTGTCCAGAATAACGTGGTCGCCCGGGCGCATTCTTCGGTAAATCTCCAACAAGGCTTCGTCCTGAGTACTAGTTGCGTCTTTTTCCAAAGTGTTTAAAACAAAATGTTTGGTGTTTTCGTCTATGACCGGCTCGAAGAGTTTGATGATTGCGTCATTGTCCTCAAAACCAATTGCTCTTAAAAATGTTGTTACGGGGAATTTTCTTCTTCTGTCTATCTTAACGGTAATAACGTCGTTTTTGGTGATAGCAAATTCCAACCATGAACCACGAAGCGGCCTTATTTCGCAATTGTAAAGCACTTTTCCGGTTGCCGGATCGATTTCCGCTGAATAATAGACCCCAGGTGCTCTTACCAGTTGGGTGACTACCGCCCTTTCAATACCGTTTACTATAAACGATCCTTTTTCGAGCATTAAAGGCAGATCGCACAAAAATACTTCCTGGGTATTTTTGTCACCGGTTTGCTTGTTGGTTACTGTTGCTTCTATCTTTAATGGAACGTCGTAGGTGATGCCTTTTTTGACCGCTTCATCTGGAGTATGTTTTGGTTTTCCAAATGAATAATCGCCGAAGGCCAGAATGAAATTTTTACCGGTAAAATCCTCTACCGGAGAGATTTCATCAATTACTTCTTTAATGCCTGTTTCTAAGAATTTCTCAAAAGAATCACGCTGGATTTTTACCAAATCCAGTTCAGGTAAGTTGATGTCTTTTATTTGGCCCCAGGATATACGCTTGGTCACAAGTTTATAAGCTTTCTATAAAGTGATCTTTATGCAGGCAGGTAAAGTGAAGGATCGACCCAGGCTAATTTTTCAGCCTTAAATCTAGTTGTTGGGATGATCCACAGGAAAACGCCCCTACACAACAAAAAACAAAGAGGTACGCAAAAATACCCCTTGCAAAGGTTGTGTACTGGTACTATAAACCAGGATTATTGTTTTGTCAATACAGATTCTATTGGAGATAGGTTTGGATGTTGTAGTTGTGTTCTGTGGAAGTTTTGGCGTAATGGATTTTGCCCGAAGCATCATGAAGATAATAGTAATAATCGGTCTTGGCTGGACTTGCTGCGGCGCTCATTGAATCCAGGCCAGAACTGGCTATTGGTGCAGGAGGTAAACCCAGGTGAAGGTATGTGTTGTACGCTGACTTAACATCCTGGTAGTCTGAAACCGTAACTTGTGGCCACCACGTGTTTTGAGCACTGTCGTAGCCTTTTGCGTAAGCAACCGTGGCATCTACTTGAAGCGGCAAGCCGGCGTTTAACCTATTTATAAATATTCCGGCAATTATTGGTTTTTCTTCACTGGTTTTTGCTTCTTTTTCAAGGAGTGACGCTAAAATAATAACGTCTTGAGAAGATAATCCATATTGACTCCCCTTGTTTAA
>CAYTEJ010000061.1:4046-5977 GCA_964436835.1 uncultured Gammaproteobacteria bacterium
CGATTACTTACGTCCTGTGCGGTTGCATCTTTTGGAATAAGATAAGTATCAGGGAACATGTACCCTTCTTTTGCAAGTTGTATGTATTGTTTTTTATCGAATTTATAGTCTTCGTTTGCACCAAACTTCAATTTTTGCTCAATCCTATCTGCCTGTTCCTCAATTCGGAGTCCTTCGGGAAGGGTAACCCAAACGTCTACCGCACCGTGCGTCAGAAAACTTGCGATTTCTTTGGCAGACATATCAGGGGAGATATTAAAGTCCCCTGCTTGGATATTTCGCGAAATTCCCATTTGGGCTACTAAAAGCCTGAAAGCAAATGCGCTTTTTATTAGATGTTCTTTTTCTAGATTTGCAGCGACCTGAACCAGCGGTTGGCCCGGAGTAATAACAAATGTCTTTCTGGGTGCGGGAGAAGAATATGATACAGGCTGCAGAAGCAAATTGTAGTATTTGTAAAGCAAGACCGGTGAAATTATTAAAAGAACAAAAAGAATACCAAAAACCACCGGCAACTTTTTGACAGCAGTCATGCTTGTGCCTCCTCGGCTGTGGCCCTTTTATACTTACCTCTTCTCTTGTCAAAAATAAAAATCCGGCCACAACTGCAAACAATTTTTTGTGAATTATTGAGGCGTTCAAATTTTCTTGCCAATTGTAAGTTCTTGCCGCAACCTACACACTTCCCTTGTAACAGAATCCAAGCCTGAACGGGGGCCAAAATTTTCTTAATCATTTGCGTTTAAATATCCTTGTAATATTATACTTGCTGCAATTACGTCTTCCTTTTTTGACTTTTTTTTCTGCGGCATTTGGAGTTTAACCATAGTCTGGCGTGCTTGTCCAGTAGTCAGAGTTTCATCCTCCATGATAATTTTTACATTAGGCCTTTTGTTTTTTACTAAGTTGCCAAATTTTTCAAAATACGCTTTATTCTTGCCTTCAACAAAGCCTATGACTATTATTCCTGCGCCGAGATCGTCGATTTCACGAACTGTTTTTTCAACTGCTTGAGCAAGCGACTCATGGGTAATTGTTTTATAAGGTGAAGCAACCGAGCCTTCGGATATTGCAAGGCCTGTTTTTTTTCTACCTAGGTCTATTCCAAGATACATTGTTGTTAATTGTTATTTTTTGCTAAATAAAAGTCAAATTAAACTGGTTACAACTATTAACCTTTTAAAACTGGTACCAGGAGGGACACAGGTCATAAGCGTTAGGGTTTTTGCACCGCGGGCTATAGGTGCCAATACGGAAGTATCACTGGGGTCAACAACCTTTTTATATTGGACTACGTATTGATACGTTTTGCCCTCAATTTTTGCAAAAACCGTATCCCCTATTTCCAATTTTGAAAGATCGGTGAATATCTCCTTGTAATTGGTTGGGTCATTAAACTGCGGAAGCACAGAATGACCTGTAATAAAAGAGTTTCCCGCCTCCCCCGGCAGAGCCGTGCCCGGAAAATGGGCCAGGTTGTCGTAAAATTTAAGAGTATCAACTTTTACCAAGGCGTCTTTTATTTTGAGTTTTGGAATGGTAAGAGAAAATTCTTCCGGGCGCTCTTTTTGAGGCTTAAGGTTTGTGGTGAAATAAGAAAATCCGTCCGGGTCGGTTGCAAGCTGGACATCTTCGATAAGTGAGGCTTTTGCAGAAAGTACCTTTACATCGGGAATTGGTGCAGATTCTATTTTCGATACCAGTTTAGGAAGCATTCCGAAATTCCAGACCAGAAGAGGCCAAGCTGCAAATATTATTGAAGAGAAGCCGACTAGAAGAATTGCAGATGCAAAAAACCTGTCCCTTTTCTTTTTTTTTATTTTGTTGGCGTACGCTGTTTCGGGGTTCTGCTTTATATAAAGTGCAAGACTCATTGCGCGCTCTCTATTTTAAGGGTAATTTTGGCTTTGTTTGCGGGAATTGTAAAGAAG
>CAYTEJ010000061.1:5987-7354 GCA_964436835.1 uncultured Gammaproteobacteria bacterium
GAAACTTGAGGGATTTGTTTGATGATTGTCCTTGCACTTTTAATGGTTTTGCCGGCAATTTTGCTTTTAAGATCATCGTCTGAAATTTTGGGGACTAAATCTGCATTGTATTCACCGCTTAAAATAAGTTTGTCGCTTTTTGTCAGTGACGTAATCTTTGTAATTTGAATGTTTTGGGGTCTTGCCTCAAGATTGTCGCGAGAGCTTTGGTTAGCATTTTGGGCAATGACATTTTTTAAGTCGTCATCAATGTATACTGTCGCCTTTGCTTCAACTGTCATATTGAGGTTTAGAAGCGAGGCTTCATCGTCTAATTTTTTATCGAATTGCTTTTTGGTAACTGCTACTGTCATTGCGTCATCTGCCAATTGCCGCCCGGGAGAATTGTCTTTCAAATTTGACTTTGCTTTCTGTGTCAGGGAATCAAGCAGCGATTTGGACAGTTTATCCACGTCGTTTTCTGATACCACAGTAATTTGTTTCTGGTCGCCACCCGTGAATGCGTTGTCGTTTTTTGCTGAATATAAAAGCTGGTCGTACTGCTGAAAAGTTAGATCGGAGGCTGCGGAAATATTGCCATCCGTCCCAAAATCCTGGGCGGTCACATCAGTTTGTTTTTCTCCCGGAAGCGAAGCGCTTCGGGATGCAACATCAATATCGGCATCCAATGTAAATTTAACACCATTTGAAGAAATTAAAACTGTCCCTTGTGAGAATGTCTTCGGGCTGGTTGTCCAATTAAAAACTTTGACTTGTCCTTTTGCTTTATCACCGGTATTTTTAGTGCCTGTTGTGACAGCCTTTTGGTTTCCATCAACAGAAGCTGAGATTTCTTCACCGGGAATCAAGTTTTGTGAAGCGTCAAATGTCCCACCTCTTTGGGCAGTAACTTTAAAATTACCCTGCTGTACTTGTGTATTTGCTTTAATGATAATCAGCACGCTGGCTAGAGTTCTTGAGGCAATATAAGTTCCACCTACCAAAAAGATTAGAATACAGGCCAAAATAACCATTAAAGTTTTTTTCGATTTTGAGCCTTTGGTAAAACTGAAAACATTTGGCAACCAGGCTAGAGTCGTAATTTTTTCTATCAGGCTTTGGCCTTTTTTTGTTGCAGTAGTTGCCGGTTTCTCCGGCTCCATTTTTTCCTGCTGCTTTTCTTGTTCACCTTCCACGGCATATTGTTCGACCGCCTCTACGTTTTTAAGCTCATCTTTGGTGCCCTTAGTTTCCTCTTTGGGTGCTTTGCTGTCAGTTTCCAAAATGTCCTCACCCTCGATAAATCCCATATCGTTTGCAACAGCGGTTTCTTTATGTTGTGCCGGTTTTTCAACCTGGCTTTCGTCGGGTGCATCATTTTCGGTTTT
>CAYTEJ010000062.1:0-7232 GCA_964436835.1 uncultured Gammaproteobacteria bacterium
TAACGGTACTGGGGATCCCGGCTATAAATTTAAGGACGAGCTAGACCCTGCGTCAGCTTCTTACAAAAAAGGCTATGTTCGCGGAATCTTGGCAATGGCAAACTCAGGGCCAAATACGAATGGCAGCCAGTTTTTTATTATGCACCAAGATAACCAATTGCCTCACAGCTACACAATTTTTGGTGAAGTTATATCGGGTTTGGATATAGTAGATTCGATTGCAAATTCCGAGGTGGACGGAAATGACAAGCCAATCCAACCAGTAACAATGACGAAAGTTATTGTTGAATAATTATCTCAACCGTCTTCTAATTTTATAGTAAAGCCTTTTTGCAAGATTTGTTTCCATTTTTGCCGTGTACACCCAATACCATATTTCTTTGAACGCTTTTGCGATCTCTTTTGTAGACTCATTTAAAAAATCGGGTGGCGTTAAGTCTTTAAATTTTTCTTTTCTTTCCCAAACTTTTGCAAAAAAAACAAGCGAGTAAAAAGCTTGCAGTTGGGAAAGGACTAGGCCATGCAAACCGTCTTTGTAACCTTCTTGAAAAAAATATGTTTTTACAAAATCCCTAATGGGCCAACGGATAGCGTCGAACCAATGAATATCTTTTCCGCTTTGAATAAAATTCTGTGCTTCTGATTCTGTATATGTATTGTCCAATTTTTTTATATATTGAGAAACGGTTTGGTAGTTATAATGAACCATGGGATTTTGCAATTTCCCTACTTCTCCAACAAGTTCGAGTTTTTCGTGCACATGCTTTAATGGAAATTTGCCTGCACCTTTTTGAAAAAGCCTGAGATTATAATCGGGCCACCAAATTGAGTGTCTGATCCACTTGCCGAAAATAATATTTTTCCTTGGTATTTCAAACCCACTATAAACGCCTCCGGATACCACTTTTTTTATTTCAGAGGATAACTCTGCTGTGATTCTTTCGTCCGCATCCAATGAAATAATCCATTTACCATCTGCTTTTGCAAAACCGTAATTTTTGTTGCGATTGAGCATAACCGGGTCATTCGGCAATGTGAAGATTTTGTCCGTATATTTTTTTGCAATTTGAGAGGTCTTATCTGACGATGAATTATCAATAAAAATAATTTCATCGGCCAGATTTTTTACCGACTTTAAACAGTCCTCTATTTTTTCTTCCTCGTTATAAGCCGAGATCACGACACTGATATTTTTCATAGCTACCCTTTTAATATAATCGATTTAACAATTATTGTCGCATCCTCTACTAAGTGTCGTTTAAAAATAGCCAGTGAAACAACAAAATATGCCCCAGCCCCTAAAATTATTGCAACCAGCATCCCTAAAACACTTTTAGGGAAAGTCATTAGTATTGCTTTTACCAAAAAAAACATGATTAGGGAGACTAAGAGAGGGCCAAAAATATTCTTAGCTATTGTGATTGGAAATTCTTTTTTAACGAAGTAGACGGTCGCAAGCGAGGTGGCAGCAACTATTGCAGATGCCATTGCAACCCCAACATAACCAAATTTTAATACAAGCGGTACTGTGAGAAGCCAGATTGCCGTTGTCCAAAATGCCATAAATTTTAATACGATTTTGGGTCGACCAATTGCGAAGAGTGTATTTGTAAAAGTAGTTGATACTGCAGAAAATAAGGCGTTTATGGAGAAAAGGTACAGTAGCGGTAATGCAGGCTCCCACTTCCCATAATTTGGAATAATGCTTACTACTTGAGGGGCTATTGCCATCATTCCAAAAACAGATGGATAAACGAGGAAAGTGACAAAAAAGATTGATTTTTCTATAGCTTTTGTCAGTTCTACTTTATGATCCTGCAATCTTGAATACGCTGGAAAGGTTACTTTGTTTACATTGTCCATAAAAAATCTTAAGGGAATAAAGGCCCATTTTTGTGCCCAACCTATGTATCCAATTTGAGTGAATGTAAGGATTTTGCCAAGGAAAACTATCAACATATCGTCTTTGAATAAAGCCAGAATGCTGTTTACTTGAAACGGCACACCAAATGAAGTTAACTTTTTTGCACTTTCCTTATCAATTCCTAAGGCAGGTTTCCATGGGGAGAGTACATAAATTAGAACCAAGCCGGTAACTCCCCGCAACAGCACCGCCCAAGTAAAGCTTGCTATTTGAAATTTATAATACGCCAAAATTACAGCAGTAGCATAAAAAACAACATTTTCGGCAATTTGCGGAATCACTAATTTTGAAAATGCTAGGTGCCTTTCGAGCAAAATTGAAGGGACAGTTTTAAGGGATGAAAATATCAAGGAAATTATAAGAACTCTTAAAAGTAGTAGGCCACTGGTGTCAAGATTATAAAATGACGCGATTTTAGGGGATAAAAGTAAACCAAGGGCGACTAATGTAAAAATAATTGTTTGTTGAATTGTAAATGTTGAAATTAAATCCATCCTGGTTGGCTCTTCTTTTTTTTGGATTAATGCCGCAGCCAGGCCAATGTCTGAGAAATATACGAAGAAGTTAAGGATAGCAGAAACAACAAAAAATATACCAAAAACAGACGGGGCAAGAAGAATTGTTAAAATAAAAGTTGCAAAAAAAGTGAAAGCCTGTATAAAAAAAGTCCGCAAAGTAAATGTTACAACGCCGGAAATTGCTTTCTTTTTTATTAACTCGATATCTAGTGAATACTCGGGGTCTTCCATTTTTTAATCGCAATAATAATTAGGTAGGCAATTCCTAGCAGGCTAATATAATTGCCTAATAATCTTACCGGGGTATTGCCAAATTCTATTTTAACCGAATGCTGGCCCTTTGGCACATTGAAAGTGATCAACTTTAACGCATTGTTATCATCTATTGGGGCTTCCCGACCGTCAATTTGTAAGCGCCATCCAGGGAAATTAAATATATTAGCTTTGATCTTGCTAGGGGTTGGGCTATCCGATTGGAATTGAACTCGTGTTGGGGAGGTTTTTTGTAAAGATATTTGCGGATTTCCGCTGATTGGCTCAACCGGTTGCGTTGGAATTTGAGATTTAGCAATTTTGATTTGGTTTGTCCCTAAATCATTTTTGTAAAGTTCAACACCCTTGGGCACATATTCAAAAGAAGATAATGACACATCCCAATTTATAACTTCTTTTGATGTAGATTGGGCATCTGTGAAATCAGTTCTGTAAAATTGAGGCTGAAACAATTTCAAATTTGGAATCAAAAGTAGGACAACCAATAAGCTTCCTAGAATAATTTTTGCCACCGGTAGCTTTAAATAATACACAAAAGCCCCTGCTAAAATTGAGCCGAATAGGGCAGTAAAAGTCAAAAATCTCCAGGGAAATTGCAAATAGGCAAGTGGTTGTAGCGCTTCCCAGATTATTTTTGAATAAAAAGTTGTCATAAAAGCTGAAAATATAAATAGGATGAAAAAAACTATGACAAGATTGTCCGTCTCTCTATTTACTTTAGGTTTAATATGGGCAAAGTATTTTCTTGAGAGAGCGACTATAACCGCAAATGCAGCTATAAATATATGTAATTTGCCGATTTTAAAGGAAATGCCGTCTACCAGACCTGCTGATGATCCGCCAAACCCCCATTGCCAGTTCCAAAGTTGTTGCGGATAAACAAAATGAATTTTGTAGTTTGCCAAATTTACTAGGAGTAAGTTGTCTACAATTGTATATCGTTTTTCAAATAATGCCGGCATCCAAAAAAACGCGGAAAGAGCAGCACCAATTGCACCTGAAAGTATTAAATGCTTCAAAAGCAAAGCTCTGCTTGGTGAATTAATGATAAGGAAAATAAAATACAGGCAGAGAATAAGCATGAATGGCAAAAAAATCAGATTGTGGGTCACCATTAAAAGCGCAAAAAATATTGCCGAAAAATAAGCATAATTTATGTTTTTTGTTTTTGACAGCTTATAAAGTGACCATAGTATCAAAGGCAGCCAAACAAAGGCGTATGACTCGGCCATAGCCCCTCTAACGTACACATCTAGTGCGCGGTACGGTACCATAATATAAAATAATGCGCTTATAATGCCTGCGTACTTGCCCCATAAATCTTTAACGAGCAAATACATTGCAATACCTGAAAATAAAATGCCTGTAAAGAAAACTAATTTGACGCTGTTTATGTAACCAAAACCAATCAAATGAAAAGCCTCCCCTACTGCGTAAACTAATGGCGGGTAAAAAACAAAAAGAGGGTATCCAAATCCGAATCCCAGTTCACTTACCCATCTAACAGGAAACTGGCCGGATTTGAGCGTCTCGTCGAAAACAAATAGTCGTGCAACTTGTTGATCGTCGTGCATCATGTATAAACCGGGTTTTAGAAGCGGTCTGGATACTAGGGCTACAAATATAAGAAATACAATCAACGCTATTGTGTTTTTCTTCATTTTTTATTTAAATTTTCGCCAGACACTGCTATCAATGCTGGCTCTCCATTGTCCTCATTTATTGAAAACTCGATCTTTTTTGCTAAATTCATCTGGTTATGGTTGAGCACAACCAGATCATTAGCAGATGGATTAATTTGCGAGGCATCGCTAAAGAAATAGTAGTTGTCCAATCTAGTATAGTCAACATAATTCTGTGGTGGTTTGATTTGATATTCATTGCGTGAGCTATCTTGAAATGCTTTTGGGGGAATTGGGAGAAAAATTCGCGCCTGATATTCGGGGCTATTACCCTCGTAGTTTCTAGTTACATAGTAATTGTTGTATTTGCCTGGGTTTTTTTTAATTTCACTAAATAATTTTACATATGCATCTGAATCGAAATAACTATTTGTTTTTGGAAAAACCAGAAAGTAGTTAATTAAAAATCCTGAAATATTAAACATTGCAAAAATAACAATTATCGACAAAAGAATAGGTTTATACCGCCGTTTTGCTTTTTTAAAGAAGGAGATAATTCCATAGGCACTCAAGATTGGGAATATCGGCATAACTTGGGCAATTCGAGATATTTCACCCACACCGGTAAAGCTATTGGCCAAAGGGTACATAAGAAGCAAACTTAATAAAACGTATGACGAATAATTAAAATTTCTGACGAGATAAAAAATGGCTATTAGTATGAAGATCAACTCAAACGGAAATACTAAACCGTGCTTTGGTAAAATGGCCTGTCGTAAAAATGTTCCGTCAAGTGACAAGAAAGTTGGTGAAAAATGAGTTATGTAATTGAACATGTACTTGTATAAATAGGACTCGCCTTTATTAAAAACGAGCTTGCACAAAACGTTAGGTATGCTATATCTACAGTATGATTGTCTTGAATTTACATTTATTAATAAATGTTGGTCATTAAATATAGAAACTTGTCTAAAGCGTTCCCTACCTGATCCACTTCCAATAATCGCCAGCGCGTAAAGAGTAAATACGATTGTAATGATTATAGAAATAGCAACTGCTTTGTTGGCTTTTCTATAGAAAGTATTAAGCTGGGGTACCGATAAAACAAGGGCAGTTATTGGGGTGACAAAAAAGAATATGTGATAAGTAGTGAATGTTAGCCCGAAAAAGAAAACGGAAAATGGCAAGTACCGTATTTTTCTTTTTGATAATACCAGAAACGTGATGCCCAATAAGTAGAACAACATGCCAAAATTGCCTTCAAATACAAAACGTGACCAGCCAATATTTAATGGTGAGGTGGCAAATAAAAAACATGCGACAAGTGCAATTTTTTTATTGTTAAACAATTCTTTAGTGAGAGTGTAAAGCGGGAATAATGCAATCAAAGCAGTTAAAGCAAACGGCAATCTTGCGGATAAGGCATTGAGGCCCATCAATTTTATGAATGGCAACATCGCATACACAGAGAACGGGGGTAGGTGTTCACCAAAATCTCTAAATGAAAGGAGGGGAAACGTATTTCCCCATGTATCTTTACCTGTTTCCAGGATTGAATATGACTGATATGCTATTGCTGCTTCATCGTTTGCAAATCCGTTGGGAACATTTCCTAATCTATAAAGCCTTAATGTGAGTGCAATAATTGCTATGGAAACAAAAATGATGCCTACCCAATTCTGCCTGATCGTTTTTATTACACTATTTTGACGGATCCACATTGTAAGGAGACTAATCGAGATTTTAACTGTTACAACTTGGCGTGTCAAAGTAAAGATAGCTGTACAAGTTAGCTTTATAAGCGTGAATTAATTTGATATCGAAATTGCCTTAACTAATCGTATAATAGCTATTAGCTTACATGACATCGATAAATATACTAGGCGCAAAGAGATTAATAAAAAAACAGCTAATTTTTATTAAAAAAATACTCAAGACGAAATATTTTTCTTATACCGTTTTTTTTGTCACTTTATTGGTTGGTATTAAGATATTTTCTTTATATTTTAATAACCTCGATTTTGGTGATGAATACGACAATTTTGTAGCTTCTTGGCTAACGGCAAAGGGCTATGTTCCATACAGGGACTTTTTTAGCCATCACTTTCCACTTTTGTTTTTCATAGGTGCTCCCCTAGAGTTAATAGGCCACTCAAAGTTTTTATATCGGCTACTTATGTTTATTTTTACATTCGGCTTCTTCATTTTCTTCTTTCGGTATCTAGAAGGTGTATATAAATACACAATTTTGCCTTTCATTCTGCTTTCTTCATTTGGAATAAGCATTTACGGTGGACAACAATTCGCCGATGGGCCAATATGGGCACTTATTTTAACTGCCGCCTTCTTTTTGGTGCTAAAACATGACGTTTATCCTTTCGGTAAAAATGGCACAATTTTATTTACAATACTTTTTGTTCTTTTACTTCTCACTTCTCCAATCCATTTAGTTGCATTACCTATTTTAGTTTTACTTCATGTTTGGCTCCAATTTCGAAATAATCATAAAATCAAATTCAAATTAAATATCGAAAATGTAAAACTCTCTATAGCAGTGACATTGATATTGCTTGCGCTTTTTCTAGCATATCTGATATTTACAAAATCTCTTAACGACTTTTTTCAAAATGCCTTTTCTTTTAATTCAAACGTGTATTTTTTCCGCACCTCAAAACTTGTAAGCGGGATAGAGCCTTTGGACGTATATTTAAATGCCATTCATGAAGTTTATATTCACTTTTTCCTGTTAGCTAAAAATGAAGGTCTTGCCTTGGTTACCTTCCTGAGAGCCGCTAAGTTTTTAATTTTGCCATTTGCCCTTCACGCAGGTTATGTTTCTTACGCAAAAATTATATTTGAAGATTTATACAATAACTTCTTTAGTATTGAAATGAC
>CAYTEJ010000063.1:0-2559 GCA_964436835.1 uncultured Gammaproteobacteria bacterium
AGGTCGTCCGGGAAATTTGGGTCCCGGGCTCACTGGAAACACCGCTTGCTCTGCTGAAACTTCTCAAGTCAAAAGACATAGACGGGGCAGTAGTTTTAGGTTTAATCGAACGGGGCAAAACAAAACACGGCCTTGTCATGGGAATGGCAGTAATATCTGCAATCATAGATATACAGCTTAAGCTGGAAAAACCAATCGGGGTTGGGATTTTGGGTCCGGAAATTTTACCCGGCCAAATAAAACCCCGTCTTGCACCCTATGCAGAAGATGCTGTCTTAGCGGTTTGGAAAATGTTAAACCTCAAGTAATTTATGAATCCAATTGTTCTCAGGGGGAAAGTTGTAAAAGGCAAAAACAGGGGAGTAGGTCTTGGCTTTCCAACGGCAAATATCAACCTTCATCGAAAGACACCGGAAGGTATTTATATCTCGAATACAAAAATAAGATCAAAAAGCTATCCATCCCTTACCTTTATCGGAGCTGCTAAAACATTCGGTGAAAAAGAAATCCTCGCCGAAACTTATTTTTTATCCAATATCGGCAATATTTACGGAAAGTGGCTTACAATCAAACTTATTAAAAAAATCAGAAATAACCAAAAATTCAATTCGGAAAAAGACCTGATTATGCAGATGGAAAAAGACAAAAAGGAAGCGCAAGAATATTTTAAAATATAACTATGTTTAGCGGGATAGTCGAACAAACTGCAAAAGCAGACATTATCAAAAAAGAAAAAGGCGGTCTTAGGCTTTTTTTCAAAAGCCCCAAAGGATTTAAGGTTAAAGTTGGGGAGAGCGTTTCGGTAGACGGCGTCTGCTCAACAGTTGAAAAAGCAAGCGGAGCCTCTTTCAGCTTTTTTTACATGCCCGAAACTTTAAAAAAAACCACACTTTCTAAATTATCTAACTCACACTGTTTCAATCTTGAAAGACCCCTGAAACTCAACAGTTTGGTTAGCGGCCATTTGGTAAGCGGGCACATAGACACCACCGCAAAAGTATCAAACATTACAAAAGAGCAAGATTCAAAAGTAGTTAAATTTGAAATCAGTAATAAATTCACCAAATACCTAATTTACAAAGGCTCAATCGCCGTAAACGGAGTCAGCCTCACGGTTGTATCGACAAACGACAGTTCCTTTGCCGTATCCCTTATCCCATACACACTTTCTAATACAAATTTAGGTCAGCAGAAAGTAGGGGATTTGGTAAATATCGAAGTAGATCAAGTCGCCAAGTATCTCGAAAAACTGGCCGGGTAAAAGATCAGATTCACCGGTCAAGTGAGGATACTAATACATAGATAATCACAATTCCCAAGATTAACAAGAAACTTTCAATGAGCGCAAAACCGCGTCTTTTTTCATAGTGTATTTCCGGAATTAAGTCGGAAGTGGCGATGTAGATAAAAAATCCGGCGGTTGTTGCAAGAAAAATTGCAATATAGTTTTCCAAAAGTCCGCCGAAAGAATAAGTTACTAGTGCACCCAAAAATGCAACTGCCGCACTAACAACATTTATAATAATAATCCGTTTTTTGGAAACACCTTTATGAAGCAGGAGACCAAAATCTCCTATTTCTTGGGGTATTTCATGGGCAGCAACGGCCATTGTTGTGATTATTCCCAAAGGAACGTTGATCATAAACGTTGCCGCGATAACAATACCATCAATGAAATTATGAACAGTATCGCTAATAACTATCAAAGGAACTGTTGACTTGGACCCGTTCTTGTCCTTGTGATATTCCTCGTGATGGTGAAACCAATGGATTGACCTTTCTATCAAAAAAAACAGGATGATCCCGAACAACACCCACCCGAAAGCATTAATATGCAGCCTTTCTGCCTCCAATGAGGCCTCCGGCATCAGGTCAAAAAATGCGCTTCCTAATAAAACTCCGGCTGCAAATGAGGCCAAAAAATGGGATATTTTTAAGGTAAATTTTTCATAATATAGAAGGATAAACCCGCCGATCAAGGAACCTATGCTACCCAAAAAAGTAAAGATTAAAATGTATGCTAATGTTGACATTTTTTACAAGTCCCGAAAAATTCCAGGCTGTGGCGGTGAACCAAAAGCCCCTTTTGCTTTTCAATAGCTTTTTCAAGTTTTCCGATGTTGCAGTCAGAAATATCTTCAACCTCGCCGCAGTTTTCGCAGACAAAGTGGTGATGGTTGGCCTTTTTTACATGTTCATACCGCAACTTCCCCTCATTAAACTGGATCGGGACAGCCAACCCTTTTTGGGTAAGGGAATTAATGATCCTAAAAACGGTTACTTTATCAACTCTTATTGCATGCCCAGCCAGATAGCTTTTAACGGAAGAAATATCCAGCGGCCATTTGGCGTTTTCCAGTGCGGCAAGGACCCCAAGCCGTGCGGGTGTCGCCTTGAGATCAACGTTATGCAGTTCTTCCAAACAACTGTGTCTAGGATTCATAAATGCTACTTACTTGCATTTACTATATGCAACCAACTTGCATTTGTCAAATAGTAAAACCCTTACAGTAAAGCTAATATTGAAATCACCAAATCGGTTTAATATACTGAGTCGTG
>CAYTEJ010000063.1:2569-6853 GCA_964436835.1 uncultured Gammaproteobacteria bacterium
ATACTTCGGCAACAATTCTGGGAATAATAGAAGGGGCAACAGAATATCTGCCAATTTCCTCAACCTTTCATTTAATTTGGGCGTCGAAAATATTAGGGTTTGAACAAACCGATTTCCAAAAAGCTTTTGAGGTGATCATCCAATCGGGGGCAATTTTGGCAGTTGTCTTTTTGTATTTGCCGTCTTGGCAAAAAAAAGCGGTGCTGTTTCCTAAAATCATTTGCTCATTTATTCCCACCGCGGTTATTGGCCTGCTTCTCTATAAAGTCATCAAAGGTTTTTTCTTTGAAAATTTTATCTTGCAACTTATGGTTTTTGCCCTGTTAGGGGCAGGGTTTATTTTTTTCGAACAATTCCATAAGCCAAAGTTAACACGACAATCATCAGAGTTAAACTTCAAAGAAGCGGTGTTTATTGGTTTAATCCAAGCCCTGGCAGTGGTTCCCGGAGTTTCACGCGCCGGAGCAGTTATTCTGGGATTGATGTTTCTAAAAGTTAAAAGGGATGAGGCAGCTGAATATTCATTTCTCCTCGCCGGCCCAACCCTCCTGGCCGCTTCGGGTTTGGACCTCGTTAAATCGACTCCATATTTACTAAGTAACACCTCCGAAATTGGCATTTTAGCCGTCGGGTTTATAGCAGCTTTCATAAGTGCCCTTGTGGCGGTAAAGTGGTTTGTGGGTTATTTAAAAAACCATACCCTAACATCCTTTGGCATTTACAGGATAATCGCAGCTTTCGTTCTGGTGGCAATTTTTTCTTCTTCGATTTAGCTTTTTCTTAAGTTAGCAAATTTTTGCCTGGAGCCATATTAACTGATATGCTGTTAATATGAATCTCCAAAACCCGAGCGCTCAAGACCTCGAAGAGAGTCTTAGGAAAAACCTTTTTTTGGTAAAAACCGCACTAGATTGGGTCGTCGAGTACGCTATAGACAAGGGCGTAAAAAGCGAAACTTTCGTTTTTGTTCCCAAGATATGGCAGGACGACGCGTTTTTAATTACCAAAGGAAAAGAAGAGGAAAATGCCGAAGTATCAACTTCTCCAAAAACTGCCGAAGTCTTTATACCACTTGCCCGGATAGATAATTTGCATGACATTTTGCACGAATCAATCCATAGGCTCGCTATCTTACAAATGGAGCTTGCAGGCAATAAACTCTTTTTCCAAATAGCGAACACCTTTGACCTTGATCTCGTGCTCAAAAACAAGAAAGATATCAACCCAACTACTTTTGACATTGTCTTGCCGTCTCCGGGTGATTATCAAATTGCCAAAAACCATCTAATCGAGGTATATCAGCGCTTTCTCGAAGGGATAACAGAATGGGCAACTCAGTTTACAAACACTTTGTCCCGTGAGCACGGATATGCCCTTTTTGAAGATTTGAGTGCAAAGTATTCAACTGAGGTTTTAGTTATCGAAAAAATGAAAAATACCTTAATTTCCAAAGGTTACTCTCAGGATCATGCAAATGCAGTACTTATTCAAACTGCGCTAACATGCGATGCCGAAATCTTAAAAGAAAAGCTAAAAGGAGACTTTTTAAAATATTTAAACGACTTCTAATCTAACTTCCAAACAATAGTTTATAAACAATTGAAGTAAAAGGATCTATATCCTGCCCGTGCGCAATTATCCCGCCGAGAGCTCCCAACATCATCATTATAAAAAAGCCAATTACGGCAAAAATAACAATAATGTGTTTTCTAAAAATAACATTATCGACCATTTTTGTAATTTTCAAAACCAAAGTTGCGCCGCTTCCTAATTTGTTAATTATCCCCTGATTTTTCCCGACAAGTTCAACTAGATAAAAAAAGGCAATCATCCCGAAAATTGCGATTGCCGATTTTGCAAATGCCGAATGGACTTCTACAATTCTATGCACGTCTTCAAATTCACGCTCTATTACCTCTCCGCTCAAATACGTCGGCAGCAGGGAAATTGCCCCCAAAATGGCAAAGACCGCCTTAACATAAAAAACTACTTGGCTTGCAAGAACCTTCTTGAATCTAATAATTTCAAAAAAACAATAGACAGTTAAAAGAGCAATAGGAAAATGGACTATAAGGGGATGGAAATTCATGCCAACCATATCAATGCACCTTAGATTTTAAATCTTTTGATAAACCAACTAGCAGTGCAAGCTGCTCTTCCATTAGTTTATCTTGTTCGCTTAAGTGCAGAAGTATTTGCTCAATATCCTGATAGCTTGAAATCGTTGTTCTATATTCCTCTTCTGTCCTAATTTCCGCGTGTTTTCCTAAAAGATTTTGACCAACCATGATAAGAGGCATTAAAAGGAGCTGGACAATATTGCCAAGAAAGAGCAAAAAAGCAAAAGGGAATGGATCGAAAGGTTTACTGGCGTAAAAAGTTTGCCATAACATCCAACCTGACAGAAATACAATAAAAAAATACACGGCATACATTGTACCTATAATTCTGGTCGAAAATAAGGCTATTCTGTCTTGAACGCCAAGACTCGTCCTATGCTTAGCATTAACATTCTCGGGCTTATGCCTTTGCTGTAGATATTTGTCGAAATTATCGGCCATTTTACCAAGAGACCCTGATGTGTTTCATTGCATAATCCATATCGCCGCCGACTTTTTTTCGGGGATTGAAAATATTTTGGGGATCAAAAATATTCTTAGTCTCTTCAAAAAGTTTATAAACTTTCTCTCCAAACATTTTTTCCACATATGGTGTTCTAATAAGGCCGTCATTATGTTCTGCCGTTATCGAACCCTTATATTTAATGATGATTGCATAAACCTCATCGGCAATTTGCGGTATTAGTTGCCTGACAGTCGGGTTTTTAATATCAACCAATGGGATAATATGAAAGTTTCCGTCGCCAACGTGTCCGGCAACGGTAAAAATAAATTCCGGATGTCTTTTTAAAATATCTGTAATTTGTGGAACTACTTCGGAAATATACTCCGGCTTTATATCAAAATCATCAATAAAAGGGGCGGTGTGCTTATCCCTTATTTTTTTCCTAAGCAGGTTAAAACTTTCCCGTCGGACAAGCCAATACCTTTTTTCTGCGGAGTCTTCGGCAATCTGTGTTTGAGGATGGAAAGGTTTGAGTTTTTCGCGAAGCATTTTAACCTTTTCTTCAACTTCCGAAACGTCGTTGCTTGTAAAATCAACCTGCAAAACAAGTTTAGGAAGCTTTCTTCCCGTAAACAAATCGAAAAAAGCAGGGAAGAATGCCAACCCTGCTTCTATCATTCCAAAAGGCCCAAGCTGTTTGGCAAATTCCGGGAAATACCTCAAGGCAAGTTTTAAGGTGTTGTCATCGTAAGACTCGAAACTTTCGGGCTTGAGCTCTAAAACCTCATTAATAATCTGCCCCAAATGGGACATGTCGTGTAAAAAGATGATGAGCATTTCGCGGTGTTTGTGAACGGGTACAAGCTCCAAATCTCCTTCCAAAAAAATACCTAAGGTGCCTTGGGCTCCAACCCAAAGTTTTGTCAGGTCAAATATTTTAGTTTCGCGGTCGTAAACATCCCACAGGTTATAACCCGAAGAATTTTTAGAAACATCCGGCTTTGCACCCTTTAAAATATCGTAACTGTCGTTAACAAGGTTAAAGACCTTTTTATAAATTTCACCCTCAAACCCCTTTTTTGCAGTTTTTGCTTTCAATTCCTTCTCATTTAGCGCTTTCAGCTCGTACGTTTTTCCATCCGCCAAAACTGCCCGAACTCGTTTAACATATTTTTCTGTCTTTCCGTATTGAAGGGATTTTTCACCTCCGGAATTATTATTAAAAATCCCACCCATCGCACACAGTTCTCTTGAAGCAGGATAAGAAGGGAATATTAAATCGTGTTTTAGGGTTTCCGCTTCAAAGTCCCGGTAATAAACTCCGCTCTGGCTTGTCGCAACATTACCCTTTACTAAAGGAGTGCCATTGAAATACTTTGTAAATGACAAGATTATCGAATCACAAATTGCCCCTCCGGACATATCCGTTCCTGCTGAACGGCCTGTTATCGAAAGAGATTTATCTTTCTTCTTGTTTTCACTTACGTACTCAACAACTCCGCAAACGTCTTGTTCGTCTTTAGGAAAAACAACTACCTGGGGTTTTACCTCAAATAAACTGGCATCATGACTGTATTGGCTAAGGGTCTCTTCATCATCCAAAACATCCCCTTTGACAATTTGTGAAAGGTCTTGGGCAAGGTTGGACATGTTAAGGTTTTTTTCTACCGACTACCTTTTTAGCGGCCTCTTTAATAGCATTTTTGTCCATTTTGTATT
>CAYTEJ010000064.1:0-4491 GCA_964436835.1 uncultured Gammaproteobacteria bacterium
TCGTCCCCAAAAATAGACGGAAGGCTTAAAGCCGAATCCTCTAAAGTGCACTGACTGGGTTTGACATGTTGACTTAATGGTTCCAGTGCACAAACGATAACCTTTTTGTCTCTCATTTGGGGGTCTGCGAGCGTGTCCACGAAAGCAGCAATTGCACCGGCGCAAGCGACGCGGTATGGTTTAGTAACAGTTTTGTTAGGGTCAAGACCTGCTTTACCTAAAACAAGTTTACCCATATCTTTGGGAAGAGAAGCAGATGTGTCCAGTAACACGTCAACCGAATCCCAACCTTGTTTTTTCATGAGAGAAGTTACCAGATGGGCGCCGATTTGGGTTGTCCTTTCTATGATTTGGTCATGGTTTGGGGTAATTTCCCAGGAAGCACGTCTTACTGTAAATCCTGTGGCTTCAAGAAGTTTTTTGGCACCTTCGACCTCATCGGGGCCGGCATTTGTACGCACTCGGAATTCATAAAGCAGATCGTCGTTCGTAACTCTTGTTCCGCAGGCGATGCTTGCCAAAGTTGCCGGGCCGAACTCGGTGAGTTCGGTTGATTTTAAAGCTTCGTCAAGGTCAAACCTTGCCTCAGACTGTGCTGATTGATCTGGTATCTCGTGCGTCATAGCGCTTTAATCTGCAAATGATACCAAAAATTTATCTTTTTGTCTTGGAAACCGCTGCCATAAAGGCCATATATAAAGGATGCGGGTGAAGGGGGCGGGATTTTAACTCAGGATGAAACTGGGTGCCGATGAAAAATGGGTGATTTTCGAGCTCGAGCGCCTCGACCAAGTAACCGTCTTTGGTGGTAGCCGAAATAATCATTCCTTGTTTTTCAAACTTATCGCGATAGTCATTATTGAACTCGTAGCGGTGGCGGTGGCGGTCGGCACCCGTAGTGGATTTGTAGGCTTTCTCAAAAATTGTGCCCTTTTTAGCTTTCCATTCCCATGACCCCAAGCGCTGCGTACCACCAAGCTTGTGGTATTTGACTAAATCCTTTTGAGATTCCATCACGTGAATTACGGGATGCTTGGTTTTTTGATCGATTTCGGTAGTGTTAGCATCTTTGTAACCCAAGACGTTTCTGGCAAACTCGACCGCGGCTTGTTGCATGCCGTAACACAGGCCAAAATAAGGAACATTGTTTTCGCGTGCAAATCTAATCGCCTGAACGATACCTTCGACTGCCCGTGTGCCGTAACCTCCAGGGACGATAATACCGTCAAAGCCTTTAAGCATGTCAGTTCCTTCATCTTCGATTTGGGCAGAATCAATCCATGTCATTTTAGGCTTGATATCATGCATGGCCGATGCATGCTTTATAGATTCAATAACCGAAAGGTAAGCGTCCGAGAGGGTAAAATCGCCGGTTGTAAAGTATTTGCCGACCATGGCAATTTTGGCATGCTTTTTGGCAATTAAGGCTGAGTTAACCATAACCTTCCAATCTGCAAGGTCGGATTTTCTAGGTTTAGTATTTAGCTTTTTTAGGATTTTTTCGGAAAGACCCTGGTTTTCAAAATTCAAGGGCACCTGATAGATGCTTTCAACGTCGGGTGCGGATAAAATGTCTTCTTTGGCAAGCCCGCAAGCTATGGCAATTTTTTCCCTTCTCTTTTCATCTACAGCAAATTGGGAGCGGGCAAGCACAAAATCGGCCGTAATGCCTGCCGATGCCAACTGGTGGATAGACATTTGGGCGGGCTTTGACTTCATCTCCCCTACTGATGACGGAATCGGAAGATAAGTAACATGGACGTGCAGGACATCGCGGGGATGTTCCAATTTCAGCAATCGGTTTGCTTCTAAAAATAAAAGGTTCTGGTATTCCCCTACCGTACCGCCCACTTCAAAAACAACAATTTCGGCCTTATTGGTTTTAGCACATTTAACGATTCGTTGGATTATTTCCCTCGGCGGGTCCTGGAAAAATTCAACCGTTTTTCCTTCATAGCCAAGTGCCCTTTCGCGGTCTATTATCGATTTGAAAACCTGACCGGTTGTCATGTAGTTGGTTGAATTGAGATTCTGATCCAAAAAACGTTCGTAATTGCCAAGGTCTTGGTCGCATTCCATGCCATCGTCTAAAACGAATACTTCTCCGTGCTCTATTGGGTTTAAGGTTCCGGCGTCAATATTAAGGTAAGGGTCTGCCTTCATGGCAGTTACTTTGAATCCGCGTGATTTTAAAATGAGGCCAATTGAGGAGGTGGCTATGCCCTTCCCGATTCCGGAAATGACGCCGCCTGAAACGAATATAAACTTTGTGTTCATTTATAATTTAGGGGGTATTCAAAAAGAAACTTTCTAAAGAAAGTTTGCGGTCCTCGTCGAATAAATTCGACTCCGGGCCTTAAAAAAACACCCACTTGGGGTGCCCGCTAGGATTATCTCAAAAAGGAGCCTTGGTTGTCAATATTTTTACCTTAGAGGTTTTTTCTGACCAGTATGTTTTTCGGGCTTAGCTGGAGCGTCGGAAAGTACTTGACCTTCCACATCTAACTTAATCAACTCTTGCCTCATAACCTTAACATCACCCGGTGCGGTAATACCGAGCTTGACACGATCACGTTCAACGCTGAGTACTTTTACCCATATGTTGCCTTCAATCCAAATTCCTTGTTGGACTTTTCGAACCAAAATGAGCATACCGTCTTCTTCTGTTGCCAGACGCTTCGCCATTTCTGCGCCCTTTGACAAAATTGATTTTAAGCCTAGTCTTTCCAGAGCCATGGTGCGAGATTTTAGTTCATAAATACTTTTTTGTCAAATTGTGGTACTTCTTGAGGATTTCCTCTTGTGTATTTTTCGGGTGGAAGAATAGTTGTCCGTCCCCTATTCTTTCGTTTGTGATTTTAGAATGCATGTACTTTAGTTGAAGCATTTTTGCCAGTTTTTCAAGTGGTGACAGAAAATCTATTATTGCTTCAAGTTTATATTTTGGTGATCTAGTAGCTTTTGATTTATAACTTGACTGCCAGTTAGGCAGATATTGTTTTACCCATTTATTTGCGTTTATGAACTTTTGATAACTATTGCCGCGATCCCAGATAGGCTTCATTTGGCAGATTTCGTGGGCAATGTAAAGATTTTGGTCTGTGATTTTCAGGGCTTTTTTGTCCAGAAATATATTGAGGCAGGCTTTGTCTTTTTGAATTTTAGAATTTGGTGACCTTTTATATGGAAGGAGGATTAAATTTGCCAAAAACCTTGTTTGCCAGAGCGTGCTTTTGGATGTGATAATCACGAGGTCGATATCGTCGCTTTTTGTCGAGTTTCCCATTGAAAGTCCACCGGAAATAGCCACTAATTCGATTGAGGGAATAAGTTTTAGAATAGTTGCAAAGAAAATGGCCTTTTTAAGCTTATCACGGGAAAATTTTTGACGTTTGAGGCGAACCAGGGGCAAATTTTTGCGCCTGTTTAAAAAGTAAAAGTCTCGATTTTTACCAATTTTTTTTTCTTGGACCAGCATTCTGATTCCGCTTTGGGTATGAGCCAATGAAGATTTGCTACCTATCAAATAAGAATAGATTTCTGATTCGGTAAGCGGATAATTAAAAATATCGTGATAAGCAAGTGTTGATAGAATTGACTGTTTGAGATTCACGCGGCAAATATAACAGCGGCGGGTAAATTATGGCAAGTTTTAAGATGAAATTTGGTTACTGCGCCCCGTAACGGTTAAGGACATTGGCAACATTTGTAGCGGTAGTTGATAAGGCAGATGAAGCTGATGTGCCCGAGAGGACTTTGTTAACAGCATCCTCGTAGGCTTTAATTATCTGATCATTCAAACCGTTGTCAAACGTACGAGAGGCCATTGGGAATGACCGCATATAAGGCGCATCGGTAACGTATGCACCGACTATTGGATCAAGGCTTAACTTTTGGGCAAGGGATACTTTTGGGTAAGGTGCGCCGAAGAGCATGCCCGGAGTTTTTGCATCTTCACTATAAAGCTTGATTAGCGTTTGGTCATCATCCAAGTATTTTATAAAGTCCCAGGCTGCCTGCTGGCTTGCACTCTTTGAGGACACACCATAGGCCCAATAACTTGCCCAGGCAAGTTTGCCTCCTTCAAGCTGGGGAACCGGAGCAACTTTGAAATTTAACAAGGGATTTGCCTGTTTTATTTCGGCGGCGCGCCAGCTGGGACCAAAATACATTGCCAGATTGCCACCGGCAAACGCGATCGTTGAAGCAGGCATTGTTTCGTCCCAAACGCGGTTCTGGCCTTTTGCAAAGCGGGTATAGTAGTCCAGGGCATCTGCCGTGAGCTGGCTTGTTGGTTTTTTGAGGTCTCCACCATTTTGCATAATCATCAGTCCTAAAATGTCCGAAAATTGATCCACGTTGGAGGCAGTCCCGAGGGCAGTTCCGGCAGTCCTGATGTTGCCTGAAGTGTCGCGGACTGTTAATTTGGCCGCGTCTTGGGCTAGTTCTTGCCAGGTTGTCGGTGGAGCGACTATACCCGCGGCATTAAAA
>CAYTEJ010000064.1:4501-6252 GCA_964436835.1 uncultured Gammaproteobacteria bacterium
GCATTAAAAATATCTTGATTCCAGTAGAGCCCGAGACCGTCAATGCCTGCGGGGACGCCAACAAAACTACCGCTAGTGTTTCTAAGATCGTTGATAACGGTTGGGAAATAGTTCGTTTTAAAATCTGAGGCGGAAATTACATTTCCGGGGACTGCAGCCAATTCGTTTTTGAGCATGGGTGTCCAAGTATTGTGAAACATAAGAACGTCCGGACCTTTGCCTGCTTGAATTTGTGCCTGTAGTGATTCCCTATATTGCTGAATGCTCTTTTTTTCGTAAATTACGTTTACATTCGGATGCGCTTTTTTGTAGTCGTCAATTACTAGATTCATGGTAGTTGCAGACTCCCACAACCCCCAAACTTTCAAAGTAACAGGGCCGCTACTTTTCTTGATTGGCAAAAGTGAACATGCCGACAACAAAATCGAACATACTAATACCAATAAGATTTTAGGAAATGATTTTTTCATTTGTGACAGCAAATTAGTGCCAAAGCGTGAAATTGGCTTATCCATTTCTATGATATCATAAGCAAGATGGGTTCAGCTTTGCCGTTTATCTTCAAATATTCTCTTCATTTTTCAACTTATGGCTAAACAAAAAAAGAAGCCGGTACAGTTTAGTGGTCGAATTTTTGCAAGAAAATATTTTTTTGCTTTAGGTATTGCTTTCTCTTGCCTGGTTTTGGCTGTTGTTGCCTACAACCTTTACTATCTAAATCGTGTATCTCCGGGCGTGTATTTTGCAAATAAAAGCATGATGGGAATGACAAAGCAGGATGCGTATGAGTTTGTGAGTAAAAATATTGACGATTACAATGCCAGCCCCATTAGTTTTGTTATTAACGGCCAGAATGTAGATTTAAGGCTGTCTGCGGCGGGCGTTGACTTTGACAAATGGCAAACCGTTGAGAAAATTGTGTCTTTTGGCAAAAGCGGCAACTTTATTGAAAATTTTGCCACCAAACTAATTTTGCCGTTCAAGCATGTTGATGTAAGCCCTGTTTACCTTGTAGACTATGGATTATTTGACCGAGCAATAAACCTTGGGTTTAGCAGGTACCAGAAAGCGCCTCGTGATGCAACGATTAATATTTTGAGTTCGCAACCTACTATTGTGCCCGAAGTTAACGGGCAAGTTGTTGACGAATCTTTGTTGATTGCCGACCTTAAGCAAAATATAAACCAGCTTTCGGAAAATCCTATCGAGGTCAATTTAATCGGCAGTGAACCGTTTATTAAATCAGCTCAGACACAGAAAGCCCTTGAAAAGGTTAAAAGTTTAAACGACCGGAATATAAGTCTGGTTTTTGGATACGATAAATGGACTTTGGCCGGAGAAAGCTTGTTTGGTATATTGCAATTTCAACCTCAAGGTTATAATTCCGACAATCTTATATCTGTTAATTTAGGGTCGGAAATCGATATTCAGACAATTAGTACAACATCTTCGGCTCCACCGGAACTTGAAGTAAGTTTAAACGAGGACAAACTCGACGCATTTATTTTAGATATTGCGCAAAGTGTTAATAAACCAACAGTTAATGCAACACTAAAATTTGACGGAGGAAAAATTACTCAATTTTTGCCGGCTCAAGACGGACAAATGCTTGATGTAGTAAAAGCCAAGGAATTATTACTATCCAAGGTTTCAATTGATAATATGGATGCCAACCAAAATATTAATATTGAACTGCCAGTTAGTGTAACAAAAGCGCAAATTGATAATCCCGAGGTTAATTCTTTAGGTAT
>CAYTEJ010000065.1:0-6044 GCA_964436835.1 uncultured Gammaproteobacteria bacterium
TATCAGGAACAAGAAAATTTCGGCACTTTCCAAAATCACTGGAGAAGATGTTTTGAAATTAATTGGCGGCAGTGTTGCGCCGGCAAGATTGAAGTGTGCATTTTTGGCGCTTGAGGCCCTTCGCAAGGTCTCAGGGTAAACCCTTCGACAAGCTCAGGGTAAACAGTTAGGAAAATCAAAATAAATGGCAGGTAAAAAATTTAAAATCACTATAGACAGAAATTTATGTATCGGTGCCGCAAGCTGTGTGGCGCTGGCTATGAAGACGTTTGAATTGGATGAGGAGAATAAGGCTGTGATTGTAGATGAAGGTGGCGATGATGCGGAAACAATCAAACTAGCGGCAGAATCATGCCCGACGAAGGCTATTATTCTGGAGAACGCTGAGACTGGCAAGCAAGAATACCCTTAGCACTTCGCGGAATATCTTTTTTCTAAAAAGAATTTGCTAAAGATTTTTAATATTGTTAATCTAACATCATGACAAAAACCGGTAAGAAGGAAATTGGTAAATATTTAGAAGAAGTTTTGAAACGCAAGGAGAAATACCTTAGCGAGAATGAACAGTATAGAAAACACGAAAATCTTTACCATAGGCATACAGCCGGGAAGTATATTGGCGATTTTATTTATGGTGCCAATGACGGGATTATTACTACATTTGCGGTTGTTGCGGGTGCAAGCGGAGCTTCACTTGTGCCTTCAGTTGCCATAATTCTGGGTTTTGCAAACCTATTAGCAGACGGGTTTTCCATGGGAGCGAGTAATTATTTAGGAAAACGCTCGGAGCATGATTATGCGAAAGCCCAAAGGCAAAAAGAGGATTGGGAAATAGACCATTTACGGGAAATTGAGGTTGAAGAGATCCGGGAAATTTTTGAAAAGAAGGGTTTTTTGGGCCGTGATTTAGAAAGGGCAGTGGAAATCGTAACAAGTGACCGCAAGGTGTGGTTGGATACAATGATGAGGGACGAGTTGAACATTGTCGACGAGGGTGATGAAAACCCAATTTTGCATGGAGTAGCGACTTTCGTGGCATTTTTAATAGCCGGGTTTTTCCCATTAATCCCTTATTTAATTCAAACAACAAGTGATAAGTTTTTGGTATCAGCCGTAGTGGGCGCACTCACATTGTTTGCAGTTGGTGCCTCCAGGTCCTTGATTACTACAATTAGTTGGTTTCGCGGCGGAATTGAGATGCTTTTTGTGGGTTCCAGCGCGGCTGTGGCAGCGTATTTTGTTGGGAAGATGATTGAGGGGATTATAAAGTGAATAAAGTTGATTTTTTAATTGTGGGTGGGTCGGCAGCCGGGACAACGGCGGCTGAGACTATTAGGGGAATTTTGTCGGATTCTTCGGTTGCGATTGTGACGGATGAGGATCATGAGCAGTATTCAAGAGTATTGTTGCCAAATTATGTCCGCCACCAAATTAGCCGTGAGCAGATGTTTTTGAAAAAGCCCGAGTGGTATGAGGAAAAGAAGATTGAACTGATAAGAGGTGTTAGAGCCCAGAGGTTAGATGTTAGTAAGAAAATAGTAACTTTATCAAACGATGAGGAAATTGAATACGGGAAGCTTTTGATAACGGTGGGTGGGTATGTAATCCCTCTTGATATTCCCGGAGCAGATTCGGACCAGGTTTTATATATGCGCACGGTTGAAGACGGCGAGAAGATTATCGAAAAATCCAAAGGTGCAAGACGGGCTGTAATTATTGGCGGAGGGTTTATCGGGTTGGAATTTTCCTCCTGTTTTCGCATGAATGGAATAGAGGAGGTAACAACTCTGGTCCGCGGCAAATATTACTGGTCGAAAAAGCTGGATGAGGTGTCCAGTAGGGTTATTGTCGGTGTTCTTGGGAAAAACGGAGTATCTGTCAAAACGGAGGAGGAACCGGATCACCTGGAAAGTGAGGGCGGAAAGCTTACTGCCGTTGTTACCAAATCAGGAAACAGGTACGAAGCGGACGTTGTGGGGGTTGGGATCGGGATAAAAAGCGATTTTTCCTGGCTTAGCGGATCGGGAGTTGAGATAGGTGGTGGAATTGTTACAAATGAATATTTGGAAACGAGTATTAGTGGTGTTTATGCGGCGGGAGATTGTGCGGAATTTTACGACCCGGTTTTTGAGCGCAGGCATTTGGTAGGGAATTGGACAAATGCGACAACACAAGGATCGGCCGTTGGGAAAACAATGTCCCATTCGGCAAGCTCAGGACAAGCCGGCCAGAGAACAAGGTTTGAAACGGTTTCTTCGTATTCAATTAACTTCTTTACGCCTCCAAACAACGGTTCTTGCACTTTTATTGGTGTGACTGATTTGGATTTTGCCGATCATGTGGTTGTGAGAGGATCCGCAGAAGCAGGAAAAGTGACTCGCATATTTATTAAGAAATATCCTTCGACAGGCTCAGGACAAGTAACAAGAATTGTGGGTGCGACTGTTGTTAATAATCCTGTTGATGTTGGACCAATTACAATTGCTGTTAAAAATAGGATAGACGTCGCAAAGTATGTGGGAGATATTGATAGGTTGGATTTTGATTTAAAGAGTCTAATAAAGTAATCTTAAATAGGTGAAAATATACATTGCCGCAGATCATGCGGGGTTTTATTTAAAGAAGCAATTAATCCAATATTTAGGGATTAAAGGGTATGAAGTGGAGGATTGCGGGGCATTTGAGTTAGACAAAGGTGATAATTACCCTGATATTATTATTCCTTGTGCACAAAAAGTTGCCAATGATAAAGATTCGCTAGGAATTGTGATTGGTGGATCTGGTCAGGCTGAGGCGATAGCTGCAAATAAGGTAAAAGGTATCAGAGCGGCACTATTTTACGGTCCAGTGCGAGCTAAAGAGGCAGCTGATATAACCGGAAGACAGAGTTCTAATCCATATGAAATAGTCCATCTTGCCCGAATGCACAATAATGCGAATGTCCTTTCACTTGGGGCCAGGTTCCAAACACCAGATGATGCTAAAGCTGCTGTGACATTATTTCTTGAAACAGAGTTTGAGGGGGGAAGACATATTGCGCGGCTTGATAAAATTAAAGAATTGGAAAGACGGGATGAAACCAGAGAAATTCTATTTTAGGGCTAATTGAGTTTTTATTTTTTTATTTCTTAATCTTTGGGATGTCGTAATAAACAAAATTTTATTTAATGGTATGGTTATGGGTGTTTTTATGTTTGGGCCAACGGCTTTTTTATGGCTTTTCGGGTCGATCCGGTCGGCTGCTGTGGTTACGTTGATTTCGATTGCAGAGTTTATGGTGATGCTGGTTTTTGTTGGAGAAGGTGTGGAACTTGGGGGGACTGTAATGAGTTTTAAATCGGCATTTTTTTTGCCATTTTTGGCTTGGGCTGGAGTTAATGGTTATTGGGGACTTAAGAGGTATTATGATTTTAAGGAGAAAAAAGTCAGATGACTGCTAGGGAATGGTTTGAGAGAGCTCAAAAAGAAGGCTTTGCGATAGGTGCTTTTAATGTTGACAATCTTGAAATTTTTAAAGGAATTGTAACTGCTGCCAAAAATAAGAATTCGCCGGTGATGGTTGAGTTTTCGCCGGGGGAAGCAGGCTATTTTGGCTTAAGAAACCTTGTAGATATTGTTGTTAATGCGCGAGAAGAATATCAAATACCGATACTTTTGAATCTTGACCACAGCAAGACTCCCGAAGACTGCCGTGCTGCTATAAACCAACCCGGGTTTGATGAAGTGCATTTTGACGGTTCCCACCTTGATATTGGGGAGAATATAAAGGGTGCAAAAGAAGTAGTTTCGGCTGCCCATTCAAAGGGAATTATTGTTGAAGGGGAAATGGATAAACTTGGCGGGTCAAGTGAAGTCCATGAAGAAGAAGTTGACGAAGCCATAATTAGGCAAAGCTACAGTGACCCTAAAAGGGCGGCCAGGTTTGTTGAGGAAACGGGTATTGATATCTTTGCCGCCGTTTTTGGCAATGTTCATGGGACTTTTCCGACGCAGCCGGATTTGGATATGGCGCTTTTAACACAAATAGCCGGTGCTTTGCCTGAAACGTTTTTGTCTATGCATGGTGGATCAGGGATACCTGCCAGTCAGGTTAAAGAGGCAATTAAAGTCGGTAAAATTGTTAAGGTCAATATAAATACTGAACTTAGGATTGCATACAAAGATGCTCTTGTAGAGAAACTTGGGGAAAATCCTAAAGAATATAAAGTCTACAGTTTTTCTCCCGAGATTGTGCTGGCCGTTTGCGCAGTGGTTGAGAATACGATAGAGGTTTTTGGTTCTGCCGGTAAGGCTTAAACTATAGATCTTGACCACACTGATTTTTTTCTGTTAAAGTGTTCCTTCAGGTGAAAGGGGGTGAAATTTATGAAAACCCAAAAATTATTGATGGTTTCGGCAGTTGTTGCAAGTGCACTGGTACTTACTGCGTGCAGTAAGACAGCAAGTCAGCAGACAGCAACAAACCAGGTTCCTACTACCGAAAGTTCCAGCGCGCCTGCTTTGGCAAACGCAATAACTTATTCGGACAGCGGCTTTTCGCCTAGCCCCCTAAACGTTAAAGTGGGTGAAGCTGTCACTTTTAACAATACGTCTAATAGTGTAGTCCAGGTTAATTCTGCGCCGCATCCGGCACACAACCTGTACCCGGTTTTAAATATTGGGGCAATTAATCCGGGTGAGAGCAAAAGCATTACTTTTACATCGGCGGGAACTTATAAGTACCACAATCATCTAAATGCTTCCCAAAACGGCCAGATTGTTGTGCAGTAAATTGGAGTTTGGGGTCATTGACAACCACCTTATAAAGGTGATCTAATCTTCCCATGGTTAGTGTGTCGTTTTTTCGGGAATGGGTAAGCCCGTGGAGATCGTATGTTGCCGAGTTTCTGGGGACTTTTTTCCTAGTTTTGATTTCCAGCTGGGTTTTGCTTTTAGGCTCTCTTTATGACAAGGGAAGCGTTTTTGAGACGGCTATTGTCATTGGGTTTGTGTACACCGCTTTGGTTTATGCAACTCTACACGCTGCCGGCGGTTTTTTGAACCCGGCGGTGACAATTTCTCTATGGTTGGTAAAAAAACTTTCCGGGCCAAAGGCCTTCTTTTTTATTGTGGCGCAAATTTTAGCAAGTTTTTTGGCTGCCGAGGTACTTTTTTTATTATTCGGGCAAAATGCAATCCAGTTTCATTTTGGTGAGCCCTCTTTTGGGTTAGCAGTTTCCGCACAGACGGCATTTATAGTTGAAGCCGTTTTGACGGCAGGTCTGGTATTTACGGTTTTCGGGACAATGGTGGACAGGGGTGGTCCGGTGAGTTTTGGACCTTTAGTTTTAGGGTTTTATTTGGTTGCGGCGACTATTGTTGCAGCGCCCGTGTCCGGGGCCGTTTTTAACCCCGCACGTGTTTTGGGGCCGGCAATACTTTCCCGGGAGAGTGCAAACCTTGTTATTTATGTCGTGAGCGGTTTGGTGGGAGGGCTATTTGGCTTGGTATACGATTCTATTTTTCTTCAAAAAGGCAAAAAGAAGTAAATTTCCATATCCCACATGCTTCTTAATGAGATATATCCGCTAATTGCTCCGCAATTTGCAATGTACCCGAAGTAGAAACTTCAGGTATAATTATCATCAGAAAAGATTAAGTTTGTCCATGCCCACTCCAACAACTAAATCAGACGACCAAAAAGCCAAAAGTAATGTAATTGCCGATGCCCCAACCGGGAATGTAGCAAAAGAGCTTGAGCCGCAAAGGGCAGAAGAAAAGAAGCTTTTGGATGAAGTTTCGGAAGCTTCCGAACAACAGGATCGGGAAGCTGAGCGCAAGGTTCAGGAATCACTAGGGGAAGAGGCGAGACTTTCCCAGCCTCACCCAGTGATACCGCCGGATGTTGAGGAAAGCGGTGTAGTTTCGCCTCAAAAGGAAGCCAGTAAAACGGCGGCTATGGGATCAACAATTGAATTGCCAATGACTGAGGAAGAATATATACAAGGAGAAAAAGAAAAAGTTGGCGGGAGTGTTTCGGATAAAGGAATTATTGGGGTTTCTTC
>CAYTEJ010000066.1:0-5943 GCA_964436835.1 uncultured Gammaproteobacteria bacterium
TTTGCACAAGGTAATGATATCAGAGGTGGGAATTGTTCTCCCGCGGGGTTTTGTGTTTTATCGATTGATTTATGTTGACAAATACGTAATGGATATGTTAACGTATCCATAATATGTTGAATATATTGCCTAGTTCATTTGTGGGGGCACACGAATTCCGCAAGAATTTAACCAAGCTTCTTGGTGAGCTAAAAAAAGACAAGAGTGAAGTTGTAATTACCCAACAGGGTAAACCTGTCGCTATTCTTTCCGATATGGAATCGTATATGGAGATGAAGCAAGCCATGAAAGAATTTTCCGACCCCGCATTTATTGCGGACCTAATTGAGGCAAAAATGGAAATAAAAGCCGGAAAAGGGGTACCGGCTAGCAAAGTCTTTGCCCAAAAAGGTGTTTAGAAGTGTACAAGGCTGTATTTTCCAAAAGAGCAGAGAAGTCTTTTTTAAAACTCGACAAAAAACTAGCCAAACAAATTGCAGATTCCATCCGAAAACTTGAGAATAATCCAAGAATGAACGGCACGATAAAGCTGGAAGACGCACCTGTTGCCAAATACCGCTTCAGGGTCAGAAACCATAGAATCCTTTTTGACGTAAACGACAAAGAAAAAATTGTGGAAGTTTTGGATATCCGAAAAAGAGACGAGAAAACCTACAGCTAGCTGGTGTTGGTGATATTCTATTTTACCTAAGTCTGGGCGGGTTTTGGATTTTTTTGACTTTTTAATTTCTCTTAACTAAAGCGTAGATCGAGTTTAAGGTCGAGGGTTTGGGCAATCCGTTTAAGAAGCGATAGGGAAGGGTTTGCCTGCATTGTTTCGATGCGGCTAATTATGGCTTGTGTGGTCCCCACTTTTTTTGCAAGATCCCTTTGGGACATTTTTTGATTGAGCCTTTTTCCGATTAGCTGCCTGGCAAGCTGGTATTCCGGTTCCGATTCTTCCCAGACTTTTTTAAATGCCGGGTTTTTTAGACTTTCTTTAATATGATCGTTAAGTGTGTAGAGCTGTTGGGCTTTCATGATATCTTATATGATATCAAGAGTCGTCAAGAGTTGTCAATATTACTGTTTACTTCCTTAAAACGATTCATGGCAATATTTATTTCGCGGGTAGGTGTTTTTTGTTTTTTCTTTAGAAATGCGTGCAGCGCGAGAATATTTTCTTTCTGCCACGCGATATACAATATCCTGATATTATCTTTGCCTAGAACCCTGATTTCCCAAAGCGGTGTTCCTGTAAGTTTCTTTGTGTGCGGAATAATTGCTTGTGGGCCAAATTCTTCAAAATGCTGCAGGATCCGAAAAATTTTGGATTTCTGATTTGGCCCGAGGGAATTGAGGAAGTCTTTAACTGGGTTTTGGTTTGCGGGTGAAATGTAATAGATTACGCGGTGTTTGCCGGGCATTGTTGATTTATTATATCAACTTATAAGCGTGCTTATTTTGTCCTTAGGCTTGTTGTAAACCTATGGAGTCGATTCTGGGGAAATTTATTTTTATAATTTCGTGGAATTTGTCGGCCAGTTTCCCGGAGTATTTTCCATAGCCTGCGCCTTCTGATGTGCCACACAGGCGGTTTTCGTAAATCCTGATAACATCCAAAACTTCCTGGCCTTTGGCGTTGAATTCGGCCTGATATTTTTTGGTGTCTTGCATGTATTTGAGGTGGATTTCGCCAAATTCGTCGAAAAGCTTGCGGTTTTCGTCCATCATCAATTTAAAATATTCTTTATATTTGGGCATAATTAATTTTTACCACTAAATGGGGTTTAGTGTAAATGTTTTTTTGTCACACATTTTTTCTTTAGAATTCCGTCAGCTGTTGAACTAGAACTCGCGAAAGTGGGGATCCCACGGAAATTCACCTTCGACGAGCTCAGGTTCAGTTTCCGTTTCCCTCATATTCTCTCGTTAAGTTCAAAAACGCTGACTACACAATAAAGAAAAGAATATGTGACGGATGATTTTAGATAAACGAAAAAGGGCAGATAGGGGAGGAAAACTAAAACGAAGACTCAATGTTTATTTGCAGTGAGGATAATCTCGAAGGTTTTGTTTTTGGATTTGGCGCCGGAGACCAGTTCCACTTGTGATTTTTTTACATTGAAATGTTGGGCGAGGGCTTCTGCGACAGCCCTGTTTGCTTTGCCCCCCAATGGCGGGGCATTTACATAAACGTGCAATGTTCCAAGTAAATCTTTTTCTATCCTCGGCTGTTTTGCGTTTGGGTGCGCCATGATTGCGACTTTCATGAATTTAAAAAAGTCTGTTGAATGTGACCGTTCGGGCTTCTTTTGCGGGTAATCCTTGTTTATAAAAATATGAAATTCCGTATTTTGGCAGCTCGTGGGCAAGGTCTCTTTGTATATTTGCTGCAAGCCCTTCACCCTCTTTTTCTTTTTTGAGCAATCCGCCTACTAAATTAGGTGGGGGAACTATATGGTTATAGAACTTTATATGGGTGAGTAGGTGCACGCCTTTTGCGTCTAGGATAATGAAGGCACCACTTCCGGAATTAGCAAAAGATTGAATGTCCTGATCTGACGGTAGTGTTGTTGAAAGGTGTTCAAGAGCTTTCATCGGATGTGTATGGATGTAAACTACTTTTTTATATCTGCGAAGGATATTTTTTATTCCTATTGGGATGTCTGCTGCAGTTATACTTGTTGTTTCTCCTTTAAATACCTCACTTTGGTGAAAATTATTTTTAGGATCCTGGAAGACAATCAAACCTCTTTCTGCATTATCACTCTCGGTTAGTGCTAACATTTCGTGCCAATTTGGTAACGCTATATTTTGTGCGGCTACTGTTATTTCCCTTAACTGGCCCGGATAACTTTCTGTATATCTTTGTGTTAGGGGTGTTATTGGCGGTTCATGGGGAGATAATTCGTGTGGAGCTGAATCCATTTTATTATTATATACGTTTGGGCTAAAGTCTTTCTTTGCCAAACGCATATATTGGCTCGAGCTTTCTTATCCTACCAACCTCTTCTGCTGTGGCGAGTTTTCTAGGATCTTCCAGGTCTATAATTTTGGAAAGTCTTTCTATAGATTGTGGTATGTAGATATCCAGATGCATTTTGGTATTAACATCCGGTTTGTGGCTTCCAAAGTGATGGATAAATGAAAAAGGGTTGTCAAACACCGGTTCATTGCCATTTCTTGCTGCCATTGCAAGCCGGTTTGTTCCAAGCGCCTCCTGGTAACCGAAGCGAAGCATAGCCCGCGCGATTTGAACTCCTGTTATATCAAGGCCGGAATATTTTTGTAAATACATTTCGAGGTCCCGACCGTCGTAACTTCCACGGTCGCCATAGGCAAAAATGTCTTTATGGGTTAGCCCCTTAAAACCAATAGGTATAATTTGAATGGACCTACCGGTTATTCTTCCTATATTTTCTTCGTGGGCTGCGTAAATTTTGATAACCCTTTTGGTATCTATGCCTCGTTTGGCCAATCTGCTGAGTACTTCGGGTCTTGACCAGTCAGAGGGGTATAAAAACACGTAGGTTTAAGCGGCGACCTCGTCGGTTTGGATGTTGAAGCCGCTTTTGTCGACTACCAGAGTTTGTACGATATAGTCAGAAGGTTTTTTTCTGGTAGGATCCATATCAAAATGATCATTTTTGGTTATTGCACTGCCCAAAACCAAACAATGCTCGGGTTGTGCAGGGACAAAGTCATTTGCTGACCAGATTTTCCGGCCACCGTTTAAGGTTTCCAAGTCACTTGCCTTGTTGGCGTGTGAAATATACCTAAGCTGACAAGTTGCGCCAATAGCGCGGGCTGCGACAGCCGCAATTGATCCTTCTTCGGCACCGCCGCGGCCCATCACAATTATTGGTTTTTCGGGATTGGAATTGATGGCCTTAAGACTCCAGGCAAAATCGCCTGCGGAATATGTTTCCACTTTTGCGCCAAATTTTTGAGCTTTTTGAACCATTGTCACGTTTGCGGGACGAGTTTTGGGATCCATGATTGCAACTGTAATATCCGCCGGCCTTATTTGGGCGGCTCTTGTAATTGACCTTAGATTGTCAGTTGTGGGTCTGTCTATAGAAATAAATTTTTCAAAGGCTGCAGGTGCAAAAAGCTTTTGAAAATAATTAATTTTTTTACCGCTATCTTCTGGGATTGGTGTAATTCCGCAAACGGGGGCAACGGCCATTATGGACCAGGCATTCGGCCTTCCGTGGGTTGCTGCCGTTGTGCCTTCGACAACATCGACTACAAAGCAGACCATTTTTTCTCCGCTTCCGTACGTACCGATAGCAAGATCCATGGCTATTCCTGCTTTGCCTTCCTGCGCTTCTTTCGCGCCTTCCGCATCAATGCCAATGAATTGAAAAGGTGCCGATCTCAATACGGTGATAAAATCCCTGGTTGCACTGTTGTCGATAATTTCTTCCCTGCGGAATTTTTCTTCGGGTAGCAAATTAGATTGTTCCGGTTCTGAACCAACTAAAATAAAAATGTTATTGTGGGCGCTGATTGCTGCGGCCTGAACGGCACGAAGCGAATGGGCGACTACTAATTCTCTTGGGGGATAAAGTTCAGTTTTTGGGATAAGAATGTCTGGACGATTATCTGCCCGCTCGTTTACCATAATGGCGGATTATAATACCGGCTTTTGGAAAAAGTAAAGGGCTAAATTTTAAACCTGCTTTTTTCGCGGAATTTTTCTTCGGCAAGCTCTACTAATTTGGTCAGCAATTTTTGGTAGGGAAGTCCACTTGCATCCCAAAGTTTTGGAAACATACTAATTGGGGTAAAACCCGGCATGGTGTTTACCTCGCTTATTACAAACTTGCCGGTTGTTTTTGAAAGCAGAAAATCGGCGCGAGCCAGGCCGTGGAGATTAAGTACTTTGAAGGCTTCTTCTGCGGTTTTTTTAATCTGTGATGACGTTTTCTTGTCGATTTTGGCGGGGATAATAGCTTTGGAATTTGGATTATTATATTTGGCATCATAATCGTAAAATTCGTTTGCCGGGATTATCTCACCGCAGACGCTGGATGTGACATTGTCATTTCCCAAAAGTGATATTTCTATTTCGCGGGTATTATTTACTGCTTCCTCAACTATAATTTTGTCCCCGTATAAAAATGCATCCTTGATTGCTTTTTCCAGCTCATTTTTTAATTTGACCTTAGTGATGCCGATGCTTGAGCCAAGATTTGCGGGTTTGACGAAGAGTGGAAACTTGAGGTGCGAAATTTCTTTTAAGGTCCGATTTTTATTTTTCTGCCATTCGTTTTTGGTCAAAGCTTTGAAGTTTACAACAGGCAGACCAGCTTTCTGCCAGATGGTTTTTGAAAATTCTTTGTCCATGGTAAGCGCGGATTGGACAATACCGTTTCCGACGTAGGGGATATTTAGCATTTCAAATAACCCTTGGATTGTGCCATCCTCGCCATATGTTCCGTGAAGGACGGGGAAGGCGACATCGATGTTTTTAAGACACTCTTCGGCTGTTTGTTTTTTACCGTTTTTAAACCAAGCGCCTTTTTTGTCTATAAAAATTTCGCGGATTTTAAATTTTTTGCTGTCTAGGTTTTTGGCGATACTTTTTCCGGAAACAACGGAGACTTCATGTTCTGCGGATTTTCCGCCGTAGATTACGGCAATTGTTTTTTGCATGAGTTTTGGGTTTTTGAATTATAGCAAAAAGAAAAAATTAAACCCTCTTTTTAAGAAAGTAGTATGCCCACGATACAACTTCGACTGATGCAAAAATAAAAATATAAACACTCCAGACACTTACTCTTTGCAGGCCGGTGTGTAAGACCAAAAGCCACAAAACAAAATAAATTAAACGGTGAAGTTTTTTCCACCATTTCCCGAGTTTTTTTTGAGACGTATCATTTGAAGTTAAAAACATTAAAAACAAGAGAAAGAGTGCGCTTGTGCCCATTACTACAAACAGTTCAAACGGTGTTT
>CAYTEJ010000067.1:0-5798 GCA_964436835.1 uncultured Gammaproteobacteria bacterium
TGGGCATTAATTTGATTTTAGAACTTATTCGCACGTTGGGTAATTGATTTATTTCTCCTACTTTTTATGAGATGATTCATTTATTAAATGGCAAAGGAGGTGATTATATGAAAGGGTTTATGGATTTTGTCAGAGAGCAAGGAGTTGTGGGATTGGCTGTTGGATTTATTTTAGGTGGTGCTGTTGCAAAAATGGTAACGGCCCTGGTAACAGACCTACTTAACCCTTTAATCGGATTGTTAATGGGGGGATTAAGTCTTAAAAACGCTTATTTGAGTGTTGGGGATACAAAATTAATGTGGGGTGATTTTGTGAGCGTGACAATAGATTTTCTACTTGTTGCTTTTGTCGTTTATTTTGGAGTCAAATGGCTTAAGTTGGATAGATTAGATAAGAAAAAATAAACTAAAACGGGATAGAAAAGCGCGAAGTTGCTCCACTAATTGTATTTTTGACAATCGTATACTCTTGTTTTGTCATTTCCCTACGGGAAAGATGCGATGAAACAAAACGGACGGAATCATCGCCTTTGCCAATCGAAAGGTAATAAGTATCATCAAAATTTAGCTCAAACTGGACTCTACTACCAGCGACTGTGTCCTCAACTGTAAATTTGGGGTAAGGTTCGAGATTTCTTCCCGATTGTTGCTCCCAGGGTTCAGGCTCGACGCTTATATACGGAGATTGCGGATCTTGATCGTCTTTCATCCAGTGGATTTTATGTTCTGTGCCTCTATATTCCGGATGGCTTTCTGTGGTTTTGCCATGTGCTTCTAACCACTCTCTAATTTTGCGGACGTTTTTTATCAATTCCTCATACTCCCCGTCTGACACATGTTCAATTGTGCCAAAGGCAGCTGCTTGCATTTCCCTAGACCTTTCCCCGGGAGTTGAACGTACGTATTTTGGCAAGCGAGCTTTTAAGTTTGGTTCTATTTGGCCGACTAGATCAACGCCTATAGTTCTTGCTTCAACCATTCGGAAATTATATGCTTGTACTTGGCGCAATACAAGTCATATTGAAACGGCCTTTAATTTTCAAGACAATTTACGTTAGGCGATATAGGGTTTTGTAGAAGAAAATTATAACCTTAGAGCCCCCCGTTAGCCACCTTATTGGTGTAATGTTTTTTTGCAGGGTTGTGTGGTCAAAAATTTTATTCATGACGAGTTTTGCATTTGGGCCAATTTCAGTAGCCAGCCTTTGGGATTCTTCCCTTGGGGTAAAAGTATCATTGTAGTCGTGAATTATATAGACTTTAGCTTTTATGTTTGCTGCTTTGGTACTTGGAGATAGCTGTTTTGCATCCTCGATGAAGTTTTCTGGCAGTGAGTTCAAAAGAGTGTCTTTAGTTTGGCGTGCGCTACTTTTTTGACTAATTACAGCAAGTAGACTATTTACGTTTTGGGATTTGGGGTCTTTTTGCTTTGCGCTTTGGGTCAGCCGGTAATTAAAATTAGTTGTTAAAGCACCGACGGTTTCAGGTGCAGGCTCCCATGGGCGCTCACCCTCTTGGGTTATAGCTTCGCGCGAGAAAGTTTGTGAATAGTAGTCTATAAGATCGTTGTAAGGTGAAAAGGCACTCACAACTGATACACGACTATGGATTTCGGGATCTGCGGCTGCTAGAAGTACAAAACTGCCGCCAGCACAAAAACCAAAGAAACCGATCTTTGATTTGTCGATTTTGTTTTGGTTTTCAAGGTATTTATATGCGTTGACATAACTTTTAATGCCATCTTCAGTTACGATGTCGTTTTTGACCATTTCCGGTTTGGGTATCATAACGGTGATACCAAGATTTGCCAGATTGGCAGCAAATCCGTTTATAAGAGCCCAGTTGTAGTCCCTAAGCCCTACACCGCCTGAAATTATGATAGCCCCCTGGTTTTTATTGCCTTTTCTAAAAATTTCGGCTTCCGTTTGTTTATCACCGTCCTGGTAGTAAACGGTTGCTTGTTTTATGTTTGGAGGATTTTTGAGTTCGGAAGTACTTGTGTTAAGTGCCGAAAGCAAGACGATTACTTTTAGGCTTGTCTGGCCGGGTTTTGAGAATATTATAAGCGCTATGAGAACAGCAATGATGGATGCTGTAATTATCAAAACTTTTTGTTTATGAACCACCACATTAATTTTGGGATAATGCAAAATTAATGTCAATGAAGTTTAAGCTTGTTTTGTATAACTGCCTTTTTGGTATTTAGTTTATACTGAATGTTGTGGTGAGCTCTGGTCAATATCGCAATTTAAAACGCAAGTGGCTTGAAAAGCAAAAGGGAGTGAGGGCGAGGTTATGGGAGAAACATAAAGACGCCCTACTTTGGATTGGTGAAAAAGTCCCGGCTAAAGAAAAGATTGCATCAGGTGCAATAGGAGCCTTGATGATTTCAAATACTCTTCCGGGTGCTATAGCTGCGATACCAAGTGCGGCTTCACAGCTTATTAAACCAAAGGAGGTTGAAATTCATCAGAACAATACCCCTGTATTTGTTTCAGCGCTTAGTGCCAGCCTGCCCGATAAAATGCGGCCTCTTTCTTCCGATGAGGAAAATAATGTGGCCAAAATTTTGTCTGACGAATTTAATATTAATGTCAGTGCATCACTGGACGGCAAAAGGCTTAACAGGAGTTACGGCTATATAGGCGCGGAGCAACACCTTGCCCGCTTTCCCGGAGATGTCATGCCTTCGCATATAGGTGCAAAGGATGTCGAAAACAAGCTTTTTTATTCGTCCGGTATGGCGCCAGGGTTGGGGGCTTGGAGATATTTTGCAAATTCAAAAAACGATCTTTCACAGAAGGTTATTGACAGGGAAAAGTGGTACATTGCAGTCCCGACTTTTAATGCGCCCGGCTATCTGGAAAATACAAGCGAGTATAGTAAATGGTTTAAATACAGGAAGATGCTGGTCGTGAATCCTAAAACTGGGCAGGCTGTTGTTTCCGATATTGGTGATGCCGGACCGGCTGAATGGACGGGCAAACATTTAGGTGGCTCACCGGAAGTGATGGCATATCTTGGCTTGCAGCATGGTCCAAGAAAAGGTGCCGTGCTTTATTTTTTCATTAATGATCCAAATGATACAATTCCACTGGGACCGATTTAAATGAAGCGCTTTTTCTATCACGACATAATCGATTTTGAGTGGATTTCAGCTGAACTTGAAGTGCTTTCAATTTCAAAAGACGAAAAGGAGGAGCTAGCGGCAATTGCGCACCTGCACCTACACGAGTCGATACTTGATGCTATTCTTTCCGAGCTGTCAGAGCGCGATAAAAAGGTGTTTTTGGCAAATTTGCACTATGATACCAGCGAGAAAACCTGGAAGCATTTAAACGAGAATATAGACAAGATTGAAGATAAAATAATTAAAATATCAGAAGATTTGAAAGCCGAGTTGAAAAAAGATTTAGCAGATGCAAAAGGTGTCAAGTGAGCGGATAGCCGGGCTTGATATCCTGAGGGCTCTTGCTGTTTTTGCGGTTATTTTGATTCATTCTGTAAGCGGCGCTTTGTATAATGCCAGCTGGTCTTCTCAAACGTTTAAAATTTATCTACTTTTCGATCAGTTTTGTCGTTTTAGTGTACCTTTGTTTGTTGGACTTTCCGGCTACACACTTACTTTAAGGTATAAGGAAAGATCTATCAGTTTTGGTGAGTTTTTCCGCAGAAGAGTTTTAAGGCTTATCCCATGGTATTTGTTTTGGTCGGCGGCGATTCTCACGTATTTAAGATTTAGCCTTTTCGGGGTTAAAGCCCAACATTTTCCTGTTTGGAAAGTTATTTTTTTAGGTAAGGCAGATTACCATTTGTATTTCGTTCCGATGATTTCCTCACTTTATCTTTTGTTTCCGCTGTTGATTTTTCTTTTTAAAAAGTTTGGTAAGTGGCTTTTGTTGCCTTTTTTAATATTGGAGTTTGCCTTTTATTTTCTCCTGACAAACTATGCTGCCGGCCGAATCACTCTCCCATTTTTCCTGAACGACCAGCAGCAGTACCTATTTTTCGGTACCTGGATTTTTTATTTTGTACTCGGAATTTCACTTGCTCTGGATGCCCAGTTGGTAAATTTTGTCAAAAAGTATAAATTACTGTTTTTGGCTTTATTATTTTTAGCTTTTTGGTGGGAAGTATTAAATACTTTTAATTCGCTTGGTTACTTGCACGATTTAACTTCTGCAACAAGGTCTTCGGCGGTAGCTGTTTTATTTTACGCCAGCCTGTTTTGTCTGCTTGCCTTATCAACCACTGACCACCTTAGGTTGTTGCCAAGAAAACTGCATATTCTGCTTGTTGCAGTTGGACAAAGGTCGTATCTTATTTACCTTTTGCACACAATACCGCTGAGGGTATTTAGCAGCTATATTGTGCCTACGTCATTACAAAACACACTTCTGCTTTTTGTGCTTACAGCGATCACTTCCGATTATTTAGCCCAGATTTCGCTTAACTGCGCCCGTTATATCCATGTTAAGTTTTTATATAGAAGAGTTGAGGAAATTTGATAAGAACCCCTTTGGTTCTTGATAGCTGATTTTTGATGTGATTAAAATGAATTATGGGCAGATTTTTATCTGTTTTTTTGTTTGCTTCAATTCTAGTCGTTGGCATATATTTATTAAGCACACAAAAAGTATCACTTACCTCCCCTATCCCAAAAGTTTTCGGAAGCACTAAACAAACAATAAAAAATGATTGGTTCCCAAAGGGGAATATAGCTAAATTTAACAACCGAGACCTTACGATCAGTGCAAGTTCTGCTATCTTGGTTAATTTTGATACCGGTGAGGTTGTTTATCAAAAGGATGCTAAAAAGAAGCAGCCGGTTGCATCCATCACGAAAGTGATGACAGCACTGGTTTCGCTGGAAAGGAATAGTCCCGATGCGGTTTTTACAGTTTCTGCAAAGGCCGCTAGGGTTGGAGAAGACAGTATGGGGCTTTCCGAAGGTGAGCAGGCTAACTTAGGCGAACTTCTTTACGGTTTAATGTTGCCTTCCGGAAATGACGCTGCTGTAACTGTTGCGGAAGGAATATCCGGAACCGAAGATGCCTTTGTGACTCAAATGAATAGTGAGGCACGTGATTTGGGGATGCGTGATACGAAGTTTATTAATGCTTCCGGGCTTGATGAAGACGGCAGGGATCAGTACTCGACAGCCTACGATCTGGCAGTTTTAGCACACTATACATGGTCAAACTTCCCATTATTTCGCAAGATTTCAGCGACTGACCATCTTGCAATCGAAGCAAATTCTACTCATAAGGCGTTTGATTTATTTAACCAAACGAATTTGCTGACAACGTATCCGGGTGTTTTGGGAATTAAGCCGGGATTTACCTGGAATGCAGGTTGGTGTCTTATGACTTACGCTGAGAATAATAACGTGAAGCTGATAGGCGTTATTTTAGGTAGTGGTGATAGAAGAGGTGAAATGAAAGAGCTTTTAGACCACGGATTTGCCAAATACGGTGTTAAGATTGACCATCCGGCCTTGGACCTTCAATAGGTGTTGTTACCCGCCTTTTTATTCTGATGAACGGTTGATGTATTTTGGCGCCCGAATCTGTCCTGCGAATTATTCGTGGGGGCGTGCCATCTGGTGACTGCTGACCTTGTGCAGTATCTGGTTTTGTGTCTGGATCGGTGCCTCTAAGTCTTTCCATAAAAAGTGAACAGACTGTGATTTTCCCAAATATATGGTTTAAAAGCAAGAGGCAAAATGAATCTTTTGATTAATTTGTGACCCAGGAGGGATTCGAACCCACGACCAATTGCTTAAGAGGCAACTGCTCT
>CAYTEJ010000068.1:0-5677 GCA_964436835.1 uncultured Gammaproteobacteria bacterium
GTTTAGTGTTTGATATCATTTACCGAATAATATGTACGAGTTAATGATTGTTGCTACAACTGGTGGGGCTGAATCTTTGCTTTCTCGCGTGGAGAAATTTCTCAAGGAAGCAGAAGCACTTGATTTAAAAGTCAATAAGCTTGGCCGTAAACAGCTTGCATACCCGATAAAAAAGCAGACTGAAGCGGAATATTTTGTCTTGAATTTTGAAGCGGAAGGGACTAATTTAAAATCGATTACGGACAAATTAAGGCTTGAGCAGGAAGATTTGCTAAGATATATGGTTATTAGTGCAAAAGCATTTAAGTCTTCGAGGAGAAAAGGTAAAAAAGTTGAGGAAGTAGTGAAAGTAGAGAAGAAAGAGATGCCGAAAGTAACGGTGGTAACAAAGAATGTATCAAAAGTAACAAATGTATCAAAAGTTACAAAGGTAAAAAAAGAGCCAAAGGTAGCATCAAAACCAAAGGTATCGAAAGTATCAAAGGGAGCAAAAGTAACAAAGGATAAGAAATTAAAATGAGTTCTAGAGCATCACTCAACAAAGTTTTACTAATCGGCAACTTAACCCGTGATCCGGAATTGCGTTATACCCCATCTGGCGCTGCGGTTTGTACGTTTGGAATTGCTACCAACCGTTATTATGTTGCCTCGGACGGCAACAAAAAAGAAGAAACAGAGTTTATTAAAATTGTTTCATGGAATAAGCTGGCGGAACTGTGCTCACAGCTTCTTGCCAAGGGGCGCAAAGTTTACGTTGAGGGTAGGCTTCAGACCAGATCTTGGGAGACTCCTGACGGACAAACAAAGCAAACAACAGAAGTGGTGATAGACGACATGAGAATTCTGGATTCCAAGCGCGATTTTGAAGGTGGAAGAGAAGACGAAGTTCTTGCGGCAGTCCCCGCTGTTGAGCCGGAACTTGATGAAACTGTTGTTGCTTCAGCTCCAAAAGAAGAGGACGGGGTAAAAAAGGGCCCCAAAAGTAAAGCTGTCAAGAAAGAATCTGCCAGTGAAAAGAAAAAGGAAGATGATGAGGAAAAGGTAGATCTTGACGATTTGCCATTCTAAGGAAACTTTATATCAGCAGGTCGCCTTGGCACCTTTCAGTCATGCCAAGGGTGCTCCTCTGATATAATTTATTAAAATTATGCCAAGATTTGTAAAAAGGTTAACAAGAGCGAAGAGATGTCCGCTTTGCCTTGAAGATATAAATGTTGATTACAAGGAAGTTGGTCTTCTCAGGAAGTATTTATCCGAGCGTGGTAAAATACTCGGAAGGGCTAGGACAGGGATATGTGCCAAGCACCAAAGGCAAGTAACCCGAAGTGTTAAGAGAGCCCGTTACATGGCCCTTTTACCGTTTGTTCAAGTTTAAGTTTTTTAAAAATGCCAGAAGTTTTGCCTGCTGAAGAAAAAAAGCCATTGGAAATTGAAGAAAGCAAACACTTGGAAAACCGTTCCATAGCACCAAAAAAATCTTCGTTTTTAAATTTTATTTTACAGTTTTTAGTAATCGCGGCTGTGTTTTTTGGTATAGGTTTTTCGCTTGGGCAAAAAAAGATAGAAATAGACAAGCGGTCGTTTATTCCCACGATTAATGTTTCAAATCAGTTGCCGCCAAAGGACCAAAGAGTAGACTTTTCGCTTTTTTGGACGGTTTTTAATACTTTGCCTCAAAAGTATTTTGACAAGTCTTCGGTAAATGCGCAGAAGATGATGTATGGTGCCATATCTGGAATGGTCCAGTCGCTTGGCGATCCCTACTCTTCATTTTTAGACCCGGAGCAGAATAAGACAATCCAAAGTGAAATTGCCGGTTCGTATGAAGGAGTGGGGATTGAGATTGGATTTGATAAAGAAAACAGGATGGTAGTGATTGCCCCCTTAAAAGGAACGCCAGCTGAAAAGGCAGGGATTTTGCCAAACGACATTATTGCAAAGATCGGAGAAACGGATACATTTAACATGACACTCCCGAAGGCTGTAGATTTAATCAGGGGTTCGGCGGGAACATCAGTAAATATTACTTTTGTCCGCTCCGGGGTTGACAAGCCAATAGTCAAAGACATCCAGAGAGCAAGCATCGATGTTAAAAGCGTGGATGTTGAATACAAGGATGCTAAGATCGGCCAAGTTGCAGTAATTCACGTTTCAAGATTTGGGGAGAAAACGGATAATGAATGGGATACTGCGGTAACAGAGGTAATTGGCAGAAACGTTAAAGGGGTAATTGTTGATATGAGGAACAACCCGGGTGGTCTTCTTACATCCTCCGTTCATTTGGCAAGTGATTTTGTAGACGGCACTGTTGTAAAACAGGAGTATTCTGACGGTACGACTACATCGCTTCCTACAGACCACGTTGGAAGGCTTTCTAAAATTCCAATGGTAGTTTTGGTAAACGGGGGTTCGGCGTCGGCGGCCGAGATATTTTCGGGTGCAATACAAGATGCACGTCATGGTAAAATTGTCGGCGAGAAAACTTTCGGCAAGGGGACAGTCCAGGATGTTGTAGATTTGCCCGGAGGTTCGGGTTTGCATGTAACGATAGCCAAATGGTTAACACCCAAGGGTAATTCAATTCACCATGTAGGAATAACGCCGGATGTTGTGGTGACTATGAGTCAAGATGACAGGACCGCCGGTCGTGATCCACAGCTGGATAAGGCATTGGAAATTATTTAACCCAATGCCTTGCGATAGTTCCACTCAAATGAGTGTATTAACTATCTAAAAGCTTTAAAAATTTTGAAATGAGTAATATAAATTTACCAAAGGTTCCAGTAAACTCTAAATCGACCAAGGCAACCCTTCTTATGGTGGGCGTTGCGGTTTGGATTATAAGCGTGATTGCGGTTGCAAGATATCTTGGGAAACTTCCGTCTGCTATTTCTCTTCCCGGCCAAACAGAAAAGCAAACAACAAAAATTGTTAGCGAGGAATCGGATATTATAAGCGTGGTTAAAAAAGTTTCACCTTCGGTTGTTTCGATTGCAGTTGAAAACCAGCCGACCTTGAACTTTTTAGGATTACCGCAACAGGGAGGGGCGCAGGAATCGGGTATCGGTACCGGGTTTGTTGTTTCCGCCGACGGTTTGATAATGACTAACAAACATGTTGTTTCCCAAGACGGCCAAAAATATATTGCAATAATTAAAGCAAACGACGGAAGTGAAAAGAAATACGAAATAACTCAGGTCAACCGCGACCCATTTAACGATTTGGCGATTGTGAAGATCGATGCTAGTGGTTTGCAGGCAGTTGAGATGGGGGATTCTGGAAATTTGCAAGTGGGGCAAACCGTTATTGCGATTGGCAATGCTTTAGGGCAATTTCAAAACACTGTCACAACCGGTGTGGTCTCCGGTCTTGGCCGCGGTGTTAGCCCGTTTGACCCTTCAACCGGAATCTCCGAGAAGCTGGACGATTTAATACAGACAGATGCGGCAATTAACCCTGGTAATTCCGGCGGGCCACTGGTTAACAGTGCCGGCCAGGTAATTGGGATAGACACGGCTGTTGCTAGTGCTCAAAATATAGGTTTTGCTATTAAAATTAATACGGCAAAGCAGCTACTTTCCGATTTTCAAAATAGCGGCGGAAAGATTTCCAGGCCATTTTTGGGAATACAGTACACGCATATTGCGAGGGATGTAGCACTTTTAAACGGCGTTCCGGAAGGGGAATTGGTGAGGCAAGTTGTTGCCAATTCGGCTGCGGATAAGGCAGGAGTTGAGGCTGGTGATATTATTACCGATTTTGACGGACAGAGATTAACAGATGCGAACACTCTCACAAATACTATAAGAGGGGAAAAAGTCGGGGATGTTATTAAGGTTAAAGTTTACAGGGATAATAAATCTTTAGATTTGACTATAACTTTGGGAGAAGCCCCGAACCAGTAAGCTTCGAACTTGAAACAATAAACCGTAAACTTTAAACTGAAGTGTATGGCTTCAGGATTTCGTTTTTTTAATTTCAAAGTCTATCAAGATTCCAAGAAATTTTACCATTTAGTTGTTGAGTTGTCGTCGGAGTTTGATCGAAGATATGCATCGCTTGCTGATCAAATGAGAAGAAGTGCTTTATCGATTGTTTTAAATATTGCAGAGGGCTCGGCGAAAAAGTCTGATAAGGATTTTAATCGTTATTTAAAAAACTCTTTGGGTTCGGTCAATGAAACTGTAGCTGCATTGGATGTAGCATGTGAAGCGAAGCTTATTGCTCGGTCAACTTATCACGAGCTAATTATTCAGGCTGAGGCAATAGCAAATCAGCTTGGCGGTTTTTCAAAAAAGCTTAAGTAGTTTATTGTTTACAGTTTAAAGTTTATTGTTTGGAGTAGTTCTCCAAAAAATTTTCCAATAACAAAGTATCAGCAGGTCGCCTTGTGACACTTCGTCGTCACAATGGCGCTCCTCTGATATTTTTATTGCAGGAATGACTGGAACAAATAACCGAAGAACTTTCCCGCAAAAAAATAAACATTTGCCCAGATGAATGCGGCAATTGTGGTGTATAACCAGAAAGTTTTGTAATTCACTTCAAATGTGCCGGCAACTAAAGGAGTAATGATTCTAAGGCCGGGTATCAGGCGGCCGATTACAATTGCCCAGCCGCCGTATTTTTCAAACCACTTTTCTACCTTTTTGATTTTCTCTGGAGTTAGGCGAATTATTTTGCCGAATTTTAAAACTAATCCATGGCCGAATCTTCGTGAAATGGCAAAGAGAATGGTTGAACCAATTAAAGTTGCAGCTACGACTGTTGAGACAATCATGATGTAGTTAGAATTAGGAAGTGCTGCAACTGATGCGATAAATATGTCTCCCGGAATGGGTAGGGGGACACCGGCTTCCTCGATTAGGATGATGAGAAATAGGCCAAAATATGAATAATGTTCAAAGAACTGGAGCATGATATTAATTATAATCCTCTTTGGCTTAGGGGCTTGAGTTTATTAGTGCGGGAAATAATAGTCTATCCATATCTCGGGAGAAAGTTTAATATATTTATCTGTATGGTAATCATAACCATAAATATCATGGCAAGAAAGCTTATTCCATAAGCAGTAACCTTCTATCGCTGCGTAGATTTCTTGGTACCGACAATACTTGCCATTGCAGCCTATTTGTAAGTCATTTAATTGTGATTTTTTTACTTGCTCTTTGAGAAAATCTGCAGGGGAACTTTTTGGAAAGGAGGTGTCCGCATAAAGACTAGTGTCTGAAATGTGCCGTAGATTAATCGGCAGAACGAGTAAATGATGGAAAAACAGAAGAAGCAGCGCTCCGGTCGCAACGTATCTGATGGTTGTCTGGTGCCATAAATTGCGGGTTGTGTAAAACCAAATAACAGAAATTAGCAAATATATGCCGACTAAAATGCTGGTGTTCCTGCGCATGCCATATAACTTTGACGGGTCATTAGATATGCTAACAAGGAAAAATGTTCCAAGTATTGTTACCAGTATTAGTAAAATTGGAAAACGGCTTGACTTTTTTTTCATAATAAAAAATGCAGTCAGGCCAAATGTTATAGCGAGTGTAAAAAGCGGATAAAGGTTGGAGAATTCAGACTTTGCAAGCTCAAAGTTATAGCTTTTCCCGGAAATAAAGAAATCTTGAATGATTGATGAAAAGTTTTTTTTAAAGTGTGTTTGCGATATTAAAAAAGA
>CAYTEJ010000069.1:0-5548 GCA_964436835.1 uncultured Gammaproteobacteria bacterium
AATGAGATTGAAAACACCGAGAATTAGGTTGATCCAGATTGCGATTGCAGCAATCTGGTAGACGCCAATAATCGACTGGTTTAGGGCACCTGTGTAATATGCAATCAGATATGGTGTGGCCATTATGGAAGCGAATAGAAAATTGGAAAGTGCTCCTGCTACGGAAATTAGCGCCGAATCCCTTTTAATATTTCTCAGGTTAAACGGGTCAAAAGGTGTTGGTTTGCCCCAACCCATGCCTACAACCAGAAGGGCAATTGTGCCAATCGGATCCAAGTGGGACGCAGGGTTAAGGTTAAGGCGGCCTGCCAGTTTGGCGGTTGGGTCCCCGAGGCGGTAAGCGATAAGCGCGTGGGAAAATTCATGGATTGTGATTCCAAAAACCAGGCCTGCAATAAACGCGAGGGCAACTAGGGGGTTTGTTTGTAAGAGACTTAATATAAGCATTATCTATTTGGCCTTGTTTTGGTTTGTAGCGTTATGGTATATTTTAGCACGATGAAAGCTTGTGACGTTTGCGGTAAAAAATCTATTATCCAGAAATCCGGCGCCCACCGGTATGGTGGAGGTTGGGCTATGAGGGCAACCAAAAAAAGGAAAGTTTGGGAGCCGAATCTTCATAGCGTTAAGGTTACATACCAGGGTGTCCGTCGTACCATGAGGCTTTGCACAAAGTGTCTAAGGCGTGTGAAGGCGCAGATGGTACTTGGAGCCAAAAAGAAAGACGTGCCTGATGTTAAGATCGCACAGGCCGCATCTGCTTAACTTAATAATTTTTCAACTTTTTCTTTCAAATTAGGATAGCCGTTTGCGAAATCCCGCATTGTCATTGGGCTTTTGCCTTCCGGCTGGATTTTACCCTCCGGTAAAAATTTGATCCGTTTGCCGTCGATTTCTGTCCAGACAGTTGGCCAGGGGTAATAGGCACGGATCATCCTATCCAATGCTTTCGGATCGGGCGGTTTATTGATGTCAATGTAACCATCTTGCTTTGCGACTTTTTCGGTGAAAGTTACGTTTGTGTGGTCTTGTGCTTGGGGTTTGAGTGATCCGTCAAGATAGCCTGGTAATATTTCAATTAAAAGATTTGCCCCTAAAATTGCCGTTTTTTCCATAATCGATTGTTGGGTGTCGTTTTTTTTAATCGGCAATTCTTTTTGGGCGATAATTGGGCCGTGATCCAGCTCTGGATCGAGTTTGATTATTGTCGCCCCGGTTTTTTCATCACCTGCCAAAATTGCCTGATAAATGGGGGAGGGCCCGCGGTATTTAGGAAGAAGCGACGGGTGAATATTGAGGAAACCAAACTTTGGGATCTCGAGGATATTTACCGGAATCATCTGGCCGAATGCAACAAGTATTGCAAGGTCAAAAGTATTGTTGATTGCTGATAACTTATAGTCAATTGCAATATCATATTTTTCGGCAACTAACTTGACAGCTGTAGCCTTCAAGGCCTGCCCTCGATTTGCTTTGGCGTCTTGTCCTGTAATAATTAATGAGGGTTTAAAGGGGGATGCTATCAATTTTTCGAGGACAATGGCCGCATTTTGCGGAGTACCCAAAAACGCTATTTTCATGGCAGTGGTACTTCGACAAACTGTTCTTTGCCGCGTTTGTCCTTTTCTACTTTGAACACCTTGCCGTTTTGGTTGTGGACGTGGTCAATAAACAGGACACCGTCGAGGTGGTCCAATTCGTGCTGGATAATCCTTGCCGGAACTCCGATGTAGTGGATGGCAGCCTTTTTGCCGTGCATGTCGCAGGATTCAATGTCTATTTCGGAAGGACGAATAACGTGGCCATAGAGGTCAGGTACAGAAAAACAGCCTTCCAGAAAACTAGTTTCTTTACTGCCAAATTTGGTAATTTTTGGGTTGACAAAGCTTTTTAATTTATTCCTGATTCTGGCGATAAAGACTCTTTTAAAAACACCAATTTGAGGGGCCGAAAGTCCAAGACCAATAGGGTCAACCTGGGCTTCGATTGTATCCTGCAGGTCGCCAATTAAAGTTTCGACAGATTTGTCAAAGGTTGTTACTTCCTGCGACTTTTGCCGTAGTGCTTGTTCGTCTTGGGGAATTTTGAGGATGTTTTTGATCATTAGTTAATTGAACTTGGATCTACAGTTATTAGCCAGCCTTTCGGCAAGGAACCGATAAAAGATCTGATTTTGGCAACAGCTTTCTCTTTTTCCGCTTGGCTATATCCTTTTAGCTTGTATTTTAGAATTATATTATAGGTAGGTTTTTTTTGCCAAAAGATTGACTGGTAAGGGCCAAGTACAGAAAGGTTGTCGTCATCTATTTCCGATTGTAGTTTTGAAAAGAAGTTATCTGCTGATATTTTTGATTTTTGTTCGTCTTTACCCTTAAGCTGTAACTTTATTAGAAGGCCAAAAGGGGGGTAGCTTAACGCTTTTCTTTGGGCCAGTTGGTCGATGTAATACTCGCTAAAGTTACCGTCTGCTGCAAATTTCAATGTCGGATTATCTGAACTGTACGACTGTAAAACAACCTGGCCGCCCTTTTCGGTTAACTGTTTGAGGTTTGCAACTTGTGCAAAGAGCGTTTCGGTCGAGGTAAAGTCGGCACGGTTTAAGAGAGGGTCACAGGAAATATAGCCGCAAAGCGCGTACTTTTTGTGAACGAATGTATAGAAAATATATGCTGTCGCAATGTCTATTGTAGGGCTATTTTCTTCTAACGTGGCGGATGATTTTTCGGTTATCAAATTAATTTTTGTGCCAGGTAGCTGTTTTTGCAGCAAACTCGCAAGGGAGTTTACATTTAGGCTTCCGAAAAAGATATCAGGAGACTGGCAGTTTGGGCAGACATTGGGCTGGATATTTAAAAACTCCTGATATTTGCAGCTGCGGCAAAAGAGCTGGCCGGATTCTTTCTTTTTGTTTAAAAACAAAAGAGTACTTTTCCCACGCTTGGTGTTTGCTTTAATGTTGTCCAGGAGGTAGTCGGAAAGTGGGGTTTTGTTTCCTGAGAGCCGTTCGTTTTCCATAGATACAATTTTGGTCTTGGTTTCGAATGGCTGTATTTTGATATGGTTTTTTAAGGCAAAATACGTGGTGATTTTGGGTGCCGGGTCGACAATTTTGATTTGAGCTCCTGTCAGCTCTGAAATTTTTTGGGCGACGGTTAGGGTATCGAAGTAGGGTGAACGTTCGTCTTTGTAGGCCTGATCATTTTCGTTGTAGATGATTATTTCTTTTAATGCAGGAAAAGGTGCAAAGATTGCGGAGCGGGATCCAAAAATATAATCTGCTTGACCGGAAAGTATCTTAAGCCAGGCTTCGAATTTTTCAGCAGGTTTCAATTCGTTATGGTAAACGGCGTAATTTTTGGCTTTGGGGAACTTGGCCATGGTTTCGGGAATCCGGTTGATGGTGGGGACGAGGATAAGGGACTGGTTTCGAAAAAGGCTTTTTGTCACAAGGTCAGGCCTTGGAAAACTTAAAGGCCTGACCTTAGAACTTTGGAATGGCATCATAACTTCCATGCAATTAACCATTGGAGCCAAGTAGTAACTGGACATCCACTTTAATAGATCAACCTGGTAAGGGAGGAGAAGCTGATGTGACAGTAAAATTTTAGAAATCGGTTTAATTAAATTTTCTTTAATACTGGTCTCTGGTTTCTGGTCTCTGGTTGCTATGACAATTCCCTGAGGGTTTCGTTTGCCAAACGGAACTTCGACAAGTTGTCCGACCTTAACTTCTCCTTCCAGGCCTTTCGGGATTAAGTAAGTGTACGAATTTATTTTGGGAGATTGATATGTTAGAACAACAATATCGGCATACATTGCGGGTTAATGGTAAATGGTTAGTGGGCTTTGGTCAAGAAAATCTATAGAGATTCGGCAAGCGGGTAAGCAGCTTTGTAAAGTTCTCCTGCGTTTTTGGCTCCCGCGATCATAATTTCTTTGGTAATGTCGACTTTTTCAGATTCAGCTTTTTTGATCCACTCGTCAATTAACGTGAATGCACTAGGATCATTTTTTAATAGGGCTGCATAAATTATCGCATCTCGCCTTGCATCCAAGTACATGGAGGTTTGTTCTCCAATTGAGTTTAGACGACTGATTCCTGGACCTAGTTCGCCAATAGTTTCAGTTGTATTTTGCTCAGCAATTCCACGAATTTCATGAGCTGCCATGACTACAGAGTCCATAACGGTGCCGAAGCCGACAGTATGGTCATAACTCGCAATGAACATTCCTAAGTCCTCATTTGCGAGAGCTTGTTGTGCAAGAAACAATTTTTGGTGAGCGACTTTTTTCAAAAGAGTTGCGGTTATTTCCGATGCAAGTGGGATGACACCTAAGCCAGCGCGAAGTTCATCTTGCGTTTGACGAAGAGCTCTGAGTGTTCCTTCGTACTCTGCTGGTTCCGATAAATCCAAACTTACATTATTGGCTGCTGTTACTGCTTCAATGTCCTTCGGTGTAATTACCAGTTTTTTAGCGGCGCAATCTAGCCTTATATTAGTTAGGCTTGTCATTAATTCAAGACGGTCTGTCATTTTAGGTGGCAATTATACCTGCAGAGGAAATTAATTGCTAGTTTGGTTTTTGTAAGCTTCGAGGAGATTTTCAAAGAGTGATGCTACAGTCATTGGGCCGATGCCTCCTGGGACTGGGGTAATTGCTGAGACAATCGGTTCGACTTCGGCAAAATTAACGTCGCCGACGAGGGTGCGTTTGGGTTGAAGGGCAGGCCTTAGCTTGGGATTTGTCTTTAGCAAAGACCTGCCCTTTTCGTCTGGCTTAGTTAAGGTCAGGCCTTTTTCATTAGATTCGGCTTGGGTCAAGGCCTGACCTTTTTCCTGGTCACTGGTCACTGGCAACTGGTCGCTTACTACATTGATTCCCACGTCGATTACGGTTTGTCCGGGCGAAACATGGTCTTTGCTTATTAAATTCGGTTTGCCGACGGCAACGACTATGATGTTGGCCGGTTTGGTGACGGCTGTTAAATCTTCTGTTTTACTATGGCCAACAGTTACCTCGGCACCAAGATTTCTAAGTAATAGTGCAACTGGAGCACCCACCAGTTTGGAACGTCCCACAACGGTTGCCTTTTTGCCCTTTATTGGGATTTTGTAATAGTTGAGGATTGTGATTACTGCTTTGGCGGTTGCTGGAATGAAGACTTGAGGGTCGTTATTTTCAAGTAACTGTTGATTTGCTGCAGTCAGACCATCCACATCTTTTTTAGGGTCAATTGATTCGATTAGCTTTTCTTTGTCCAGTTGATCTGGGATTGGAAGTTGGATGATGATGCCGTGGACTTTAGGGTCAGAGTTTAGATTATAGATTATAGATGATAGATTTTCTTGAGAAATGTCTGACGGGAATTTTTTAAGTTCGGCAATGGCGCCGATTTTTTCGCCGAATTTGATTTTCTGGCCGATATAAGTGTTGGATTCGGGATTATCACCGACTTGGATGATCACCAGTTTTGGTTTGGGGTTTAAATTTTCAATTTTCAATTTTAAATTTTCAAGGATAGAATCGCGGACAACTCTGCCGTCTA
>CAYTEJ010000070.1:0-5504 GCA_964436835.1 uncultured Gammaproteobacteria bacterium
AGTTTCAGACTCTTCTACTTTGTGAGTATTTTCGCCCGGCAATTCAACCATTTATCTACTTCAATAGTATCAGATTTTTATTATCTGCACTATTAGAATTGGGAATGGTTGAAATCAGTGGCTTGATCTTCTTTTCTTGAGTTTGTGGTAGATATAAAAAATTACAAATAGTGCAAATAGTGCAACAATCAATACGTCGAATTTGCGAAAATAAGGCCTGATTGCTTCCCAGTTTTGGCCAAGTAAAACGCCAATATAGGTTAAAATAAAAGACCAAATAAGCGATCCAAAAAAAGTAAGCGCTGAAAATTTCCAGAATTCTAGTTTTGCAATACCGGCAGGAAGGGAAATCACTGTCCTTATTGCCGGCAGCATCCTAGAAATTCCTGCTACCCATTGGCCGTATTTATTAAATGCTTTGAGAGATGAGTCGAACTCTTCTTCGGTCAGGAGAATAAATTTACCGTATCTCACTACAAGTTTCCTTATATATTTTTCGCCTTTTGTGTACCCTATCCAATAAGCAATCCATGACCCGAATAAATTTCCAAGTGCGCCGACTAGCACAACTGCAAACAGATTAAACCTGCCTTCTGCGACTAAAAAACCGGAAAAGGGCATTATTGCCTCGGACGGGATAGGAATGAGCGCGGATTCCAGAGTCATCAGAACGAATACCCCCAAATAGCCCATTTGGGAGATAAAACCGATAACAAAAAATATAATTTGTTCTATTACGGACGTGTGCATTTATTTGACAAGTGCCATTTGTTAATTTAACAATTAACGTTAAAATGGGAACATTGTATATTGTATCCACTCCGATAGGTAATTTAAAAGATATCACTTTGAGGGCAATTGACGTTCTTTCGGGTGTCGATTTAGTCCTGTGTGAAGATACCCGGGTAACGGGTTCGCTTTTAAAACATCTGGAAACTTCCAAAAAAATGCTTGCTGTTGGCGACTTTAACGAAGAGCAAAGGATTGGTGAGGTTATTTTGAATTTAAAGCTGGGCAAAAATATTGCTTTGGTTTCCGATGCTGGTACACCTTTGGTTTCCGATCCGGGATATAAAATCGTTAGGGAGGCAATATCCCAGAAAATAACAGTTGAGTCAATCCCGGGACCAACAGCTGCAATTGCAGCCCTGACAGCTTCCGGAATGCCGAGCGACAAATTCATGTTTGTTGGCTATCTTTCGAAGAAGGATGGCAAACGCAAAGCCCAGCTTGAGGATTTAAAGAAATTAATTGATATTGTTAAAACAACCTTTATTGTTTATGAATCCCCATACAGGGTTGTTAAAACACTTGATGCTATAAAATCTGTTTTTGGTGATATGGATATCGTTATATGCCGTGAATTGACGAAGTTGCACGAGGAAATCAGACGAGAGAAAGTAAGTGTTTCAATAGAATATTTTGAGAAAACCAGCCCAAAAGGGGAGTTTGTTATTTTATTTTAAAGCAGACTACGGCCCGTCATTTGGGTAGGCTTGGGTATCTGCAAAACCCCTAACACTGTTGGCGCAATGTCTGCAAGAAGTCCCTGGGGTAGTTGCTGAGCATTGCCTTCAAGCTCCTTGAAAATAAAAATTGCCGGTACAGGGCTAATATTATGCTCCGTGTCAACCTCACCAGTCCTTAGGTTAATCATCTCCTCTGCGTTTCCATGGTCGGCCGTCACTATTAAACCTCCACCTGCCGCTAGTACTGCTTTTGCGAGTATCCCCAGGTTATAGTCGATGGTTTGAACACCCTTAATTGTCGCCTCAATATTTCCGCTGTGGCTAACCATATCCGCGTTGGCATAGTTGACTACAATGAAATCGTAAACCCGTGAATTAATCTTCTCAACCAATTGCTGTGTTATCGCGTTTGCAGACATCTCCGGCGCCTTGTCATAAGATGCGACTTTAGGAGAGTTAATCAAAATCCTGTCCTCTCCCTTGAAAGGCTTTTCGAATCCTCCATTGAAAAAGTATGTTACGTGGGCATATTTTTCGGTTTCCGCAATGTGGAGTTGCCTGGAATTTCTTTCCGCAAACACCCTTGCTATTGGCATAGTGACTTCTTCAGGATTGTAGGCGACCGCAGTTACAGGAAGGTTTTTAGCATAGCGGGTTAAGGAAACGAAAAATAAATTGGTTAGTTTAGGACCTCTATTAAAACCAGTGGCCTGCTCGCCTGAAAATGTTTTTAAGTTGGTAAGATTATCGAGTACAAATGCTTCTGTTAGCTGTCTTGCCCTGTCCGGCCTGTAATTGAAAAATATTAATGCATCGTTTGGTGAAACAGAACCAAGGGGTACACCAGTTCCGTCCGCTATTACTGTAGGTTCAATAAATTCGTCAGTCTTACCGTTAATATATGAATTGTCTATAACGGACATCACGTTTGTCGCTTTATTTTGGCTTTTGCCTGTAATGGCAAAGTAAGCTTTTGCCGTCCTGTCCCACCTGTTATCCCTGTCCATTGCAAAATACCGACCGCTTACCGAAGCTATTTGGCCTAAATTTGCAGATTGCAGTTTGCTTTCTAAGTCGCTCATATAAATCTTGGCAGAAGTAGGCGGGCTGTCACGACCATCGGCAAACAAGTGCAATTTAATTCTGGAAGCTGGAATCTGCCTTTTTTGAAGAAAAGTAAGCAGGGCATAGACATGACTCATTTCTGAATGAACAGCCCCAAGACCAACGAGACCCATCAGGTGAATGTTTGAGTTGTTTTTTGTTATATGGTCGACCGCAGAAACAAACGCCGCATTTTCAAAAAAAGTGCCATCTGCTATAGCGTTATTAACCCTGAGCAGATCCTGAAAAACAACCCTACCTGCACCCAAATTGATGTGGCCTACTTCGCTATTGCCCACATGACCTTCGGGCAAGCCAACTGCCTGCCCTGTGGCAACCAAAAGAGCATGGGGGTAGGAAAACCAGAAGTCGTTAAAATTGCTGGGCTTTGCCCTTGTGATTGCATTGCCAGGGCTGTCCTGGGATACACCCCATCCGTCAAGGATACATAATACAATTGGTTTAGGTTTTTCGGTAACTCTTAACATTAAGACAGCTCATGCTCTATTGCCAGAAGCCTATTATATTTTGAGACCCTCTCACCCCTTGCAGGTGCCCCAAATTTAACATAATCGGCCCCAACTCCAACTGCAAAGTCAGCAATAAAGTCGTCGTTTGTTTCGCCTGAGCGGTGCGAAACAATTATTTTAAAGTTTGCTTTTTGGGCTACTTTTACAACATCAAGCGTTTCCGTAATGGTTCCTACCTGATTAGGCTTCACGATAATTCCGTTACAAGCCTTTTTCTCAATAGCCTTTTTCAACCTTTCCAGGTTTGTCGTTATTAAATCGTCTCCTACTATTATTGTTTTTTCTCCCATAAGCCTGGTGATGTTTTGCCAGCCATCCCAATCATCCTCAGACAGGGGGTCTTCGAGTGACAATATATGGTACTGTTCGTTTAGAGAAGCAAAGAAATCGATAAACTCGCTTCCAGAGAGTCCGACGGGCCTGTCCTTAATTTTATACACGCCGCCTTTCATAAAAGTAGAAGACCCTACATCCATACTTAAAAAAGTGTCCAAACCTAGCGTAAAGCCAGCGCGGGAAACTGCCTCTTCCAAAATTTTAAAAGCGTCTGAATTTGAATAAAGTGTTGGCGCATACCCGCCCTCTTCGCCAAGCAGGGTAATACCACTATGATTTACAATTACGTCCTTTAGTGCGTAATAAATTTCGACGCCTATTTTAAGATTCTGGGAATATGTATTTGCCTGGGGTGGCACAATTAAAAACTCCTGGAAATCAATGTTGCCGCCGCCATGTTTGCCCCCATTTAGGATATTAAACATAGGAGTTGGCATAGTAAATTCGTTTTTTTGTGTCTGGCTTAAAAGTTTTGAAATATATTGGTATAGAGGAACCTTAAGGGATGCTGCTTGGGCTCTGGCTATTGCACCCGAAAGAGCGAGGATGCTGTTTGCACCCATTTTTGATCTATTATCTGTACCGTCAATTTGAATCATAATTTTATCAAGTTCCCCCTGGCCGGATGCGTCTTTCCCGATTATTGCCGGAGCTAAGTAAACCAGGATATTTTCTAAAGCTTTCAAGACACCTTTGCCTGCATACCTATCACTGTCGCCGTCTCGCAGTTCTACCGCTTCATGCTTGCCAACAGAAATGCCCGAAGGCGTAGCAAATGCCCCAACAGAACCATCATCGAGTTGAATGATTGCCTCAACAGTCGGGAAAGCGCGGCTGTCTAATATCTCCCTTGCAATTACCTTTTTAATTTTGGCCATGTTTATTTTTTATTAATAAGTTTATTTTCTGCTTCGTAAATAATTTTGCGGGTTGAATCTATCACATCCGGGTTAACGGAAATCGATGTAATGCCCCAACTAACCAACATTTCGGTAAGCTCAGGATAAATGGACGGTGCCTGACCACAAATTGATGATGTAATATTGTATTTGGCGGAAGTTTCTACTATTTTTTTAAGCGCCCAAAGAACTGATGGGTCCATCTCATTAAATTCTGTAGACACTTCTTCATTATCCCGATCTGTTCCTAAAATAAGCATTGTTAAGTCATTAGAACCGATAGAGACTCCATCTATGCCCACTTTAATAAAGTCTTCAAGCCGAATTACGTTTGTCGGTATTTCGACCATCATATAAAACTTGAATTTTGAATCTTTAAAAAGGCCGCATTCTTCGACAATATTTCTGGCGGATATGAGCTCTTTTGGGGATCTCACGAAAGGAATCATTAGGTGGAGATTTTTATGTTTTTGACGTACTCTTCTTATTGCTTCAAGTTCGAGTTTAAAAACGTCAGGGTCTTTTATATAGCGAAATGCGCCACGGTAACCTAACATTGGGTTTGATTCAACAGGCTCATATTTTTCACCACCATTTAAACCTTTGTATTCGTTTGATTTAAAATCTGTTGCTCTGTAGATTACAGGACGTTGTCCGAATGCTTTCGCAAACATAGAGAGGCCATTTTCCAGTTGATTTATATAATCTTCTTGTTTCCCCTCTTTTATGAATTCTTTTGGGTGTTTTCCAATTTGAGCAAGTAAAAATTCGGCGCGCAGAAGTCCTACACCGTCTACGTTTTTTGAAGCAACCTGAGCTGCCAGTTCCGGTTCGGCCAGGTTAGTGTAAACGTGGGTTGCTGTTTTGAAATGTTTTGGTTCTTTATTGCTTTGGGACTCGAGAATATTTTTGGCAACCTGGTTTTGTCCTTTATAAATAATACCTCTTGATCCGTCCACAGTGATAATCATTCCGTCTTTTAGCTTTTTGGTAGCAAACTCCGTACCAACAACACAGGCTATGCCAAGTTCCCGGGAAACTATAGCAGCGTGTGATGTCCTTCCGCCCCTGTCGGTTACTATTGCGATTGCCCTTTTCATTGCCGGTACAAAGTCAGGGTTAGTCATTTCAGTAACCAAAACATCACCTTTCTGGACCTTTCCAAG
>CAYTEJ010000071.1:0-400 GCA_964436835.1 uncultured Gammaproteobacteria bacterium
TTAGAAAAGAAGATTGATGAGAAGTTTCAGAAGAAGCAGAAGCAAAGAAACAAAAAAAAGTCCGGCAAAACAAGTAAGTCACGCAAGAGCTTATGTCACGGCAACTTTTAACAACACGCTGGTGACATTAACAGATCCTAATGGCCAAACAATTGCCTGGGGATCTGCCGGAGCATCCAACTTTAAAGGAGCCAGAAAATCAACACCGTATGCTGCTACCACAGTTGTAGAGGGAGTTGCTAAAAAAGCAAAAGAGATGGGAGTCCAAAGCGTAGAAATCTTTGTTAAAGGACCGGGACCCGGGCGTGATAGTTCAATAAGGGCTTTTAAAGCCGCTGGTCTAAATATCACCATGATTGCAGATGTTACACCAATCCCACATAACGGGCCGAGGGCACAA
>CAYTEJ010000071.1:410-4636 GCA_964436835.1 uncultured Gammaproteobacteria bacterium
CGGCCCGCCCGGTCAGCACGGCCAAAAAGGTAGAAGAAAACAATCAGAATACGGAGTTCAACTTAGGGAAAAACAAAAAGTAAAAAGAATGTATGGGGTACTCGAAAGGCAATTTCAAAGGTACTACAATCTTGCCTCCAGAAAAAAAGAGGCAACCGGTGAAGCGCTGCTCGAAATACTGGAAACAAGGCTCGACAATGCACTTTTCAGGTTAAATTTAGCATCAAGCCGCCCGCAAGCAAGACAGCTTGTTTCCCATGGGCACGTTTTCGTAAACGGCAAAAAGGTGAATATTCCCTCATATAATGTTAAAATTGGCGACGTTATCTCGCTTTCTCAAAAAGCTTCTAATTTAGAGTTTATTAAAAAGCTTTCAGCAGAAACAAAGGAATCTATTATTCCAACCTGGCTTGAGAAAAAAGCAACTGTCGGCAAAGTCAAGTCAAATCCAAAAAGAGAAGATATAGACATTGAAGTTAACGAAAGGTTAATAGTCGAATTCTACTCTAGGTAACCAATATGAAAAAACAAATTTTCAAAACAGAAGGAGGTGAACTCAAAAAATGCTGGATTTATCTCAAATAGAAGTTGAAACAGAAAAAGAAACAAACGATTTTGGAAAATTTGCAATAGAACCCTTGGATCAAGGATATGGTCACACTATTGGTAACTCTCTAAGGCGTGTACTTTTAACATCCTTACAGGGTGCTGCTATTACCCATGTAAAGATATCTGGAGCTCGTCATCAATTTACTTCAATGGCAGGTATGTCGGAAGATATCGTCGAATTTATTTTAAATCTTAAGAAAGTTAGGCTCAAGATCTCTTCGGACAAACCGGCTAAGTTAACTCTGGACGCTAAAGGTCCGGGTGAGGTTAAAGCCAAAGATATAGTCCCATCAGCAGGTGTTGAAATTGTGAATTATGATTTGGTACTTGCACACTTAGCAGATTCTAAGGCCAGGCTTTCGGCTACCATCCTTGCAGAAAATGGTAATGGTTATTCCTTGGCAGATGAAAGAAAAACAGGCGAAATCGGTGTCATTCCAATTGATGCAAATTTTTCTCCAGTTACTAAGGTAGATTATAAAGTAGAAGCAACACGTGTTGGCCGAGTTACAAACTATGATAAATTGACGCTTGAAGTGACAACTGATGGAACATTAAAGCCGTCAGATGCACTGAAGCAAGCTTCAAAAATTCTAGTTGACCATTTTACAACCATATACACACCGCAACCAAGCTCCAAAAAACAAAAAGAGCAAGGTGTTGAATCTCAAGCAGCCATCGCTGACGATGACTTAAAGGTTTCTCTTGAAGAATTAGACCTTCCCGTTAGGCTTACAAACAGCCTTAAGGCTGGTAAAATCGAAACCATTGGGGACTTTTTGGCAAGAGACAGAAAGGGCTTGATGAAAATGAAGAACATGGGACCAAAGTCTATTTCCATGGTGGAAGAAAAGCTTAAGGAAAGGGGTATTGAAATAAAGTGAGGCATGCAGTTTTTGGTCGTAAACTAGGCAGAGACACCAATTCCAGAAGAGCCCTTCTAAATAACTTGGCAGGCGCTCTAATAATAAATGGTTCTGTGACTACAACTTTGGCAAAAGCAAAATTTGTAAAGCCATACGTAGAGAAAATGGTTACCTCTGCCAAGAAAGATAAGCTCGCGTCAAAGCGTATTCTGGCGTCGTATCTGCAAAAAGTTGCCTTTAATAAGCTTATTAGAGAGATTGCACCTGGTTTTGACAAAAGACCGGGTGGTTATGCACGCATTGTTAAACTAGCCACAAGGCGTGGTGATGCTGCGGCCATGGCAAGGCTTGAGTTTTTAGAGTGGGATAAACCAAAAGCGTTGAGTTCAAAAACCAAAAACAATAAAGTCGTAAAAAAAGTTAGTGCTAAGAAAAAAGATAACATCAAGAAAGAAACAGTAAAAAAAGAAGAAACAAAACGAAAGGTTAAAGAAAAAACTAAAAAATGAAAACTATTACACCAAAAGATATAAAAAGAGAGTGGCATCTTATTGATGCAAAGAGCAAAATTCTGGGCAGATTATCTTCGGAAGTTGCAATGCATCTAATGGGTAAAAACAAAAATATCTATACACCTAACCTAGATACTGGTGACTGTGTTGTTGTAATCAACGCACAAAAAATTGAACTTTCCGGCAAAAAAGAAAAACAGAAAAAATACTATCACCATTCAGGTTACCCAGGTGGTTTATATATGAAAACTGCAGCACAAATTCGTAATCAAAAGCCGGAAGAATTAATAAGAAATGCAATAACCGGCATGCTTCCTAAAACCAAATTAGGGAAAATCATGTTAAAAAAACTTTATATATTTCCAGACTCAAATCATCCATATAAAGATAAGTTTAAAAATTAACGAACATGGAAGAGAAAGACAAAAAACAAATATCAAATAATAAATCAAAGCAACATGTTCAAGCAGTGGGTCGCAGGAAAGAAGCTGTTGCAAGAGTTAGATTACTTCCGGGCAAAGGTCAAATTATTGTTAATGGAATACCTATTGAAAATTATTTTCCCTCTGAGGCTGCCAAGGCTAAATATTTAAAGCCATTTCATCTTACAAAATCACAGGACAAATACTTTGCTTCAATTAAGGTAGCAGGATCTGGCAAAAGCGGACAACTGGATGCAGTAGCTCATGGAATTGCGCGGGCATTAAACTCAGCGGACAAAGATTTTAGGCCGTTTCTAAAAAGGGCTGGCCTCCTAACGCGCGACCCAAGAGTTAAAGAACGCCGCAAATACGGGCTAGCCCAAAAAGCCCGAAAAGGCAAGCAGAGCCCCAAACGTTGATCAATTTGTCGGGGAGGGGAGAATATCAGCTCTCACATGTTCGTCTGATATTTCTTCGCTTCGCTCGAAATCGAATCCCGATACTCCACGCTGCACCTTTACCCCGTAAAAATTTCAGTCGGGGTGAGAGGAATCGAACCTCCGATACCGCACCCCCAGCGCGGTGTGTTACCACTATACTACACCCCGAAATTTTTCACGGGGCCCAGCGCAGTGTGTTACCACTATACTACTCCCCGCCTTCGCAATATTTTATCACCTCTTGTGTTTTTACAAAATCTATAGTAAAACTAATCTAATTCTGCCCTTAAATTCTTCATGACTGTAGACGCTAAAAAGCAAGCAATTTTAACTGCCATTTCCCAGATTGAAAAAGCCTACGGTAAAGGCTCCATCATGAAAATGGGGGAATCGGTTGGCAAATTCGAAGTTGATGTTATTCCTACCGGAATTGTTCCAGTCGATCTGGCTCTTGGCGTGGGCGGTTTGCCGCGCGGAAGGATTGTAGAAATTTATGGTCCGGAAGCATCAGGTAAAACTACTCTTACTCTTTCAACAATTGCCCAGGCCCAAAAAGCTGGTGGCAATGCCGCTTTAATAGATGCAGAACATGCACTCGATCCTGTTTGGGCCCAAAAGGTTGGAGTTAATTTAGACGACCTTTTAATTTCCCAACCGGATACCGGTGAACAAGCTTTAGAGATAACTGAAACCTTAATCCGCTCTGGCGCAGTTGATGTTATTGTTATAGATTCAGTTGCGGCTCTTGTCCCGCGCGCCGAAATCGAAGGTGAAATGGGCGATTCAATGATGGGAGTCCAAGCGCGTTTAATGTCCCAGGCACTTCGTAAATTAACCGGTGTAATTTCCAAATCAAAGACAGTTGTCATTTTTACAAATCAACTCCGCGAAAAAATTGGCGTTATGTTTGGCAATCCCGAAACCACACCCGGCGGGCGGGCTTTAAAGTTTTATTGCTCGATTAGGCTTGATATCAGGAAAATTGAAAACATCAAAGACGGCGATAAAATTATTGGATCCCGCCATCGTGTGAAAGTAGTAAAAAACAAGGTTGCCCCACCTTTTAGGATTGCCGAATTCGACATCACCGGTGAGGAGGGAATTTCCAAAGAAGGAGGACTTTTGGATATAGCAGTCGAAATGGGGCTTGTTACAAAAAGCGGTGCTTTTTATAGATGGGGTACAAAATTAATTGGTCAAGGAAGGGAAAGCGCAAAGGCCTATTTTGCCGAGCATAAAAAAGATTATGCGCAAGTTGAAAAAGAAATCTGGGCTAAAGTTAAAAAAGGGATGCCCACCAAAACTGATCTAACTGTCAACCACGAGGATGAAGACAGTGAGATTTTAGAAGAAATTGCTGTGGGCTAAAAAGTGCCA
>CAYTEJ010000071.1:4646-5448 GCA_964436835.1 uncultured Gammaproteobacteria bacterium
TTAGTAAAAGTCGAAAAAGTGCGAAAAATAGCAGTAGTTACTAAATAAAAGAAAAAACCTTCAAGGCATAACATTTTTCTGGATGGAAACTTTGCTTTTGGTATAGAAACCGAAAGTTTAATAAAACATAAGCTTAAATCAGGCCAAAATTTAACTCAGGAGGAAATTAAAGAGATCATAAAGGAAGATAAACTTGGCAATTTAGTTAATAAATCCTTAAACTTTTTATCATTCAGGCCCAGAAGTCAAAAAGAAGTCGAAGACTATCTTGCCAAAAAAATCGCGTCAGCAGAAGAGATTAAATTTAACCAAGCACAAGCAAGTAGTCTAATCCCCGAGGTAATTTCCAAATTGAAAAAATACAAATATATAAACGATTACGATTTTGCAAAATGGTGGCTGGAATCAAGGTTAAAATCAAATCCAAAGGGCCCCAAATTTATTGAAATGGAGTTAAGAAAAAAACATATAGATAGGGAAATAATAGAAAAAATATTAAAAATCTTTTCCAATCAAAAGTCAGTTGCTCTAAAATCACTGGAAAAAAAACTTCCCAGATTTAAAAAATTACCAGCAATAGAATTCAAGAAAAAAGTTTATGCACACTTACTGTCGAGGGGGTTTGAATCTGAAATAATACAGGAAACAATTGCCTTTTTAACAAAAAAACGTTAAAATTCATCTGTTGAGTATCAAATACAGAAGCAAAATTACTTTTAACATGACAAAAAGTATTTCTAGTTTCCTTCAAATAGAAAGAATCTAATCCCCAAAGAGGGTGCTTCTTATTTGGTTTCAACAA
>CAYTEJ010000072.1:0-5190 GCA_964436835.1 uncultured Gammaproteobacteria bacterium
AGGCCGACTATTATGATTGCAAGGTTTCGCATGCAGGCCTTAGTTTAAGAAAATGAGGGAGAACTGTCAATCAGGGTTAAGGTCAGGCCTTTAAGTTTTCCAAGGCCTGACCTTAGGCTGATTTTTTGCTAACTTGCCACTTTTAGCTTCCAAGGATTCAGACTGAAGTTTCTCAGCCTGAAGGCCTGCCCTTGAGGCACAAAAGGGGATGTATAAGAGGAGGGTTTTGATATAGTTATCGGAGTAAATCAGCGGAGGTTGATTTTGCCTTTGATGTTGATCTTGCCCTTGATGGATTTTGCTATAGCTGTTTGGACGCGTGGTATGTAAAATGCATCACCAATTCCAGTATAAGGAAAAACATTGTTGGAGCCTGTTGCAGCGACCATTTTAAAACAATAAATAGTGTAAGAATTGGCAAGGTAATTCTGGACAACCCAGTCCCACACGCCCCACGAGCCGTTATAAACTAATGCCTGAGGGTTGTTTACGGAAGAGTTTTCTTCTTCGTATGATTCCCCGATGCCACCGAGAAGGGTAGAATCGTCTGCTATTGTAGTGCCGTCTGCGACACCGGCGTTGTCGTAGCCGCGCCAGGTAGCAGTAGTGGATCCGATTGCGCCGACATCTACCCAGGTTTCGTCACCACCGGCGCAGTCGGCACCCGCAATCGGTGCATACTGGAGTTTGAAAGATTGATCCGCTGCCGTAAGATCGCCAGCGGTAATTGATTGCACTATCATTCTTAACCTTATTACAGCATTCCTGTCTACGTTGGTGGCCGTGGTATTTGTGCCGGCCAGTGAGGTGATGGGTGTGATGTCGTCTATGTTTTCATACCATTGCCAATCCCACCCCGTTAATTTGGTGCGGTAGTTGACTATGAGTTTTACCACATTAAAAGAGACCGAATCGTAGATTGGTGCACTACCCCCATCGTCGTCGGTTTTAATGTGGACGCGGGCATAGTTGTTGCCGGCAGCCATAGTGGCAACCAGAGAATTCCACTCGGTTTCTGTGAGTGCCGACCCGTCGCCGCTGGTCTGGTCGCCGTTTGAACCGGCAACATAGCTGCGGATACTTGAGGAACTGATGGTGTAGGTTTGGTCTCCTGTGGCGGTTATTGTAGTCCAGTCGCTGCAATAATAGGTGGAACCAAGGGTTGCATTGCCATAGCAGCCTTGCATCTTGGGTGCACTACTGTCCGCCGGGAGTGAGTCGGTAACGGCGGAGACAGTAACCAGTATTTGGATATTCGAAATGGTTTGGTTGGCCGGAGTAAAGTCGAAAGTTACACCCCCCGTGTACGAATCTGTAAACCATTGCCAGGCGGTTGTACCAGTGTGTACTGTTGGGTTTGTGGTTTCCAAATCCGAACTGGTAAAGGTATAGGAGTGGGTAAAGCGGGATGAACCACCAAAGGAGCCCGGCCATTCAGTTATTTGGGGCGCAGTGTTTTTATTTGGAAAGGGCGCAAACAGTACTATTGAGGTTAGAGCAGTGAAAATCAGAAGACAAATGAATACTGTATGACCAATTGACCTTAAACTAATGTATTTACCTTTTTGGATAAGCCAGAGGGAGAAAACGAGGAGGCAAAGCGTGGGGGCAAGCAGAATAATGAGGTTGTTGTAGCCGGGCGGGGAGGTAAAAATGCCCAAAAGGTTGTTGGCATGATAGGGGATTTGTTCCAGAAAAAAACGGCCGAGGAAGGGGACGGATATTGCCAAAGCAAGGGCAACTGCGGTTTTTTTGCCGGAAAGTTTAAGTAGATTTTTAAGGAGAAAGAAAGTTTCTATTGCAAGAGCCGGGAAGATATAGAACCAGGAAAAATGTGCCTGGGCACCCCAAACTCTTGCAAATGGTATGGGAATACCCAAAAGCGGATGGAGAAGGTCAAAGGCGGGCATCAAAAGCCAGGCAAACCAAAGGTAAAAAACGGCGACTTCTAACCTTTTCAGAGAAATATTCTTTTTGAAGATTTTGGCGATGTAATAAAAGGATAAGGTGCCAAGAAACCAGATACCAATGGAGTAAAAGGGCATGATAACGAGAAAGGCTGCGTCCGTGGGGTTCGGGCTAAAGAAGATTTTATTGTGGACTACCGACAGATGGATAAGGATATAGGGGTAGGCTGCAAGAAAAAGCAAGGGGAGAATTTGGCGGTAGTTGAGATTTGGGTTTTTAGGGATCCTTTTAAAGGTCCTGTGCGGGATAAAGATAGTCAGGAAGGCTTCTTTGAAGAGGGTTGAGAGGGGGAGGTACATAGTTTAATTTTAAATTTTTAATTTTAAATTTTTAATCAAATCTTAATTTTTAATGTTTGAATTTTAAACAGATAGCAATTTTCAATTCGAAATTTTAAATTTTTAATCAATTTATTAATTTTTAGTCAATTTTCAATGTTTAATTTTTTAAATTCATTTTAAATTGTAAATTACAAATTTTAAATTAAGTTAATCTTTTCTATTTTATACAATTCCGGCTTAAAAACAAGGATTAGTGTAATTTTCAATTTTTAATTCGAAATTTTAAATTTTCAATCAATCAATTTTTAATTTAAGGTTTTTAATTTTTAGTCAATTTTCAATGTTTTAATATTTAATTTTTAACATTCATTTCAAATTGTAAATTGCAAATTTTAAATTCGATTCGCTTTGGGCAAGGTCAGGCCTTCTTCTTAGAATCGGCTAGGGTTAAGGCCTGACCTTTTTCCGCCGTCTGACTTTAACCAAAGCCTGACCTTGAGATAGCAAACAGTGCGTATAGGGCAAATTCGTAGAGCGAGAACCTTAATGATAAAAGGTTGCGCCTGGTTTTTGTAACCTGGTTGAGCTGGAAGTCTTTTAGGGACAATAGGCGTATTGCTGATGCTACTGTGGTTATGAGGAAAAAGGGATAAAATGCGGCAAAAACAAGTGAAATGATAAGCGAAGCGAGGGGGACGGCTTTTAGCATTTTTAGGGCAAGGGACCGGGGGATTTTTTGGACTTTTTCGCCGGTTTGGAAATCTTCTAAAATGTGGAGGATTCCCGTGTAAAAGTAGAAAAGCGCGACTACTATTGCCATAAAAATGACCGGCAGAATTATGTTGCCCAGAATTGTGTAACATTCCAAGAAAAGAAGCGGAGCAGGCAGGATTGCCTCGAGGGTCCAAAGGTATTTGTGGCTTTTGAGGCGTAAAGGCCCGACTGAATAGAGTAAGTTCAAGATAAAGATGATTGCAAAGAGTGCGATGGCGGTTGTTGAGCCTGTAAAGATGACGAGCGGGGTTAGCACAAGCGGGATAAGGCAGAAGGTGAGGGCTTTTTGGCGGGTAATTTTGCCGGCTTTGACGAGCGAGCCCATAAAGCTTTCGTCCTTTGATTTTAAGTCGGAAAAATCGTTTATGGAAAACCAGAAAAAGAGAGCACCTAAAACAGCCAATGTGTTTGCAGCAAGAGGCAACAATTCGAATTTGCCGGCCATGAGGTAGCCAAAGACGGCGTAGCCCAAAGGGCGAATGGAGGAGACTTTGTGTTTCCAGTTTAGGATGCGGTAGAAATAGAGAAGCTGTTTAATTTTCAATTTAAAATTTTTAATTTTTATTCAATTTTTATTTTCTTAATTTTTAATTTTAAATTTAGATTTGATTTCAAATTGTAAATTTCGAATTACAAATTATTTAGTGTTGGAGGCTATTTTGGAAAATATCAGCGTTAATTCCTGGGCTTCCTTCCACAATGTTGTGCAGTTATCATCAAGGGAACTTGTAGAAGTTGAAAGTAACTTTAACCAGTATTTTGTTTCCTTGGCTTCTTTTTTACAAATGAATATCTTGTTTTTGAAATCTTTCCTACTAGACGCACCGTTTGCTTCTGCGTAATTTGCGCCGATGGAAGTCCCCGACCTTATAAGCTGGTCGATTAGCGGTTTTATGATGACACTTAGTGGTACTTTTTTGCACAAAGTAATGATGTCTTCTGCGAATTTTGCTGTTCGTTCTTCCAGATCGTAGTTCATGGTCTAATTTTCAATTTACAATTTTCAATTTTAAATCAAATCTTAATTCTTTAATTTTTAACATTATAGTATTTAAAATTCATTTCAAATTATAAATTTCAAATTTCAAATTTAATTCGCCTGGCTTATTTGCTTGGTGTTGACGATCAGCCAGTCGAAGGTGATTGGCGCGGCGGCAATACCGTTATCGACTGTTACCGTGAAGCCCTCAAAGTCACTCTTTGCCGAAACATACAGCTGGCGGCCGCCGGTTGGAGTTGTCGGAGTAATCAGGATCTTTGCGTTTGGCTCCAAAGCGGATGTGAAGATAGTCGCCCGGGTTGTGCCGGCTGTAATTTGCGCCGAGCCGACGGTCTTGGCGTTGGGGTCTGTGGCGTCGATGGTGATACTCTTGGTTTCTACTTTTTCGGCAGTCAGGGTGCCAATGACTTTTAGATTACCCTGTTTGTCGAAAGTAGCCTTGCCGTTGCCGATGTCGACTAGAACACAAGAACCGGAGGTTACAGATGAGCCGGAGGAGCCGGAGGTTTTACAGGAGTCGCCCGCGAAGGAATCATTCTGGAGGTATAAGGCGGAACCGAGGACATTTAGCTGTTTGCCGTAGTCGATTATAAATGTGCCGTCCTGGCTGAATGTTCCCGCAACTTGGGTTTGGGCCAGTTGGGCGTTGCCCGTCAAAGTCAAAGTGGAAAGTGTAAGGTCGGTTGAAGCCAAAAGGTCGGTTAGTTTGTTTAGCGTTGCCGTGGTTTGGTCGATGATTTGCTGGCCCTCCTTTATAGTTGCAGAGGTTACAGAGGAGCCGGAAGAGCCGGAGGCAGAAGCGGTGGATTCGGCGGAACCGGAGGCTTCACCTAAAGTTTCAGAGGTTACAGAGGAGCCCTCCTTCGCTGAAGCTTCGGAGGGTAAACCGGATGAGCCGGATGGGGTTGGCACAGGCGCGGCGACTTGTGAACCAAGAACTTGCGTTTGTGAACTGGCTAGGAGCTGGCCGACTTGCTTGGTGACTTCGTCCGCGACAAGCTTTTTAATCTGTTCATCGTTGGTGGTTGATCGTTCATCGGAAACTGCGGTTTGGGAACTGGCCAGTGTGCCGTCAGCATTTGTGACAGTATTCAAGGTCAGGCCTTTCTCCGCCAAGGCTTCAGACTGAAGGTCTCTCTGCCTGAAGGCCTGACCTTGAGTCGGACC
>CAYTEJ010000073.1:0-5059 GCA_964436835.1 uncultured Gammaproteobacteria bacterium
AAATAAAAGGCACAAAAGAAGCAGTATTAAAAAATTTGGCCAAAAAAGGAATCAAGAGTAACCATAAGACCGTAACGAAAACACCAACTAACATCGAATGTTTTCTGGTAGTCTTCCAAAAATCTTTAATCGAAACACCGTATTTCCCTAAGTAATAAGCACTTTTGCGGGTAACAGATCTTTGAAGAGCATTTAAGGGTATTGTGGACAAAAGCAAGAAACTACCCATTAAACTCAAAAGACCAAACTCTTCGATAGCAACAGTCCGGGCCAAATAGGCGTTGTAAAGAAAATTCAATATGTTGCCAATAACACTGGCAACAACCAGAACTCCACCTGCCCCTATTCCCGATGACATTAAACCTCTTATTTTTGCAAATCTTTTCTTCGGACTGTCTGTTTCAACGCCAACAATTTCCTCAACAACAGCTTCCATTTCTTGTGCCAAATGCAAACCGTGCACCGTTTTTTCCCAAAAATGCGGCTTAAAGATTAACTGGTACAAAGCTTTCACCCCGGCAACGGAAACCGCCAGCCAGTAGAAAGGAACCAGAAAAACATACTTCATTAAGCTCCACTGTTCCCGCTTAGCACAACCGATCATGTAGTAATAGACAAAAAGGAAATTGCCAAAAACCAAAGAAATGACCGCCATGTAGAAAATGTACGAAGGATACAAAGCTTCAATTGTCGGCCCGACTAAACTATTCAGCGCAAAGTAGGAAATTGTTGCCGCCCACAAAATGGGGTTAATGAAAATAAAGGCAATCTTACCCCCGACTACTAACTGAAAAATAAACGCGTGGATTCCGTTTTCGCGCACAAACTCAACAGGGTTTCGCATGTGCACCAGGTACGTCTGCATATAGCCCTTAATCCAGCGCGACCTCTGCCTTATCCAATTGAAAATATCGCTGTTTGCCTCTTCCAGAGTTGTGGAATCGATAATAGCCGTTCTATATCCGGCTTTAAACAAACGCACACCTAGGTCTGCGTCTTCAGTTACATTAAAAGGGTCCCATCCTTCCAGTTTTTTAAGGTCTCCGGTGCGGAAATGGTTACTTGTTCCACCCAACGGAATTGCCGTATTCACAGACTGCATGCCGACTAGGGAGAGGTCAAACCAAAGCGAATATTCTGCGGTAAACAGACGGGTTAGGAGGTTTTGGTGCGGATTAAAGTAATTAAGCTTTGCCTGCAGACAAATGACCTCCCGCGGCTGTTTGGCAAACGCCAAATAAGCCTTCTTGAGCTGTTGTGGGTCGGGAATGTCCTCGGCATCATAGATAACCACATATTCGCCCTTGGCATGCGCCAAGCCCCAGTTACAGGCTTTAGGCTTAGTCTTTGGAAGTGAATGCGGAACGACAAGTGTGCGGAAATAAGGCGGCAGATCCATAGCATCAACAGCTTTGATCGTTTCTTCGTCGTCTGCTTCCAGCAAGAGAAGAACATCCAGTTTTTCCTTTGGCCAGTCGATAGCATTTATCGCGTTCAAAAAGTCGGGTAAAACCCGCGCTTCCCGGTAAAGAGGGCAAAGGATTGAATAGACCGGTAGCCGTTCATCGTTAATAGTTGATAGTTCATGGTCAGAAATAGCAATATCGGGCGGCGACTGCAGGCTCCTTAAAACCAGATAAAGGTTAAAGACAACATCCAGAAAATAAACAGTCGAAAGAAGTGCAACAACCGTTGCCACAGCCCTTAATGGATCCGTAAAAAGGCCCCAGGAAACCAATAACAGGCTTCCCAAAAGCATGGCCTTCTGCCAGAAAGTGAAATTAACCATCGCCGACTTCCTGTGGCTTAAAGTTGTATGGGTAATAAACTTGCGGCCGCCAAAACCGACTCCGGCGCCTTTCATTGCTTCACCGTCTTCGGGTTTGATATGCGCAGGTTCCATCCTCTTTGTCTTCAAAACCAGCGCGCTTGTCGCCAAGTCCCAGCCGTTTCGAAGGAAGCTGATTTTAGATTCCCCTGCCTGCCTCTTTTTGAAAGTAATGTCATATTCGCAAACCGAAAACCCGGCATTTTTTGCCCTGACCAAAAACTCCATATCAAAAGACCAGGGGGATTTTGGCGCAAATCTGACAGATTCAAAAACCTCCCGTTTAAAAACCTTAAGTCCGGACTGGACATCGCAGCCGATCCCATGAAGTGCCTTACCAAAAGCAAACTTAAATACTTTTGAAAAAACTTTCCGAAATTTCGGCGCCTCGTAATCTTTCCTGTTGGCAACCACAATGTCGCGGCCTTCGCCAAGACCCGAAACCATAACCGCAATTGCCTCCGGCGGGTATTGTAAATCGGCATCAATCATAGCCAAAACATCACCGGATGCTTTGGAAAATCCTTCTACCAGTGAAAAGGCCTTACCCTTGTTGCCTTCTTTCCTAAAAGCCCTTATCGGAAATTTTTTCTTGAATTTTGTAAGAAGTTCCCAAGTACCGTCGGTGGAATAATCGTCTATTACTATTACTTCGTATGCTCTCGTGGACGCACTTATACCCTTCTCGAGACGCTCGAGCAGGCTCCTGATATTCTCTACTTCGTTATATGTCGGGACAACGACACTTACCATGATAAATTTGTTTTGGGCAGCTGAATTCTCGAATGCCTACACGGGGCAGGGGCAAGACAGACAATAAGCGAAGGGTCATAGTAACATATAGTAGTTAAAATTACAAGCCTCAGCCCAAAAAGTCACAGGCTTATAGTACAACTACATCCTCAATCAAAATTATGGCTGAAAAAAAACCTATAGAGCCAGCATTAAGGTCAGGCCATTAGAATAAATACCAATATCAAATGTCAAATAATACCAGTCAATTAAATAATATTTAAATATTAAAATATTGAATTATTGATTTGAAATTTGTCATTGGTAGTATTTGTACTTATTAGTGGTGGCCTGACCTTTAACTAGTCGCTATCGGCTAGAAAAGGAAGTGCCTCAAAGCCATTGCCCCCGAAGCAAACCGGGAAAGCACCCTGGAAGCAATCGCCCGTCCCCTACTAACTTGCGTCCATTGTCGCCTGCCCAAATAATAGATTGCAATCCGCCATGGCCTGACCAGGAGTCTTTGTGCGATGTAGGCCATCCCCATATAACCCAGAAGCATAAAGACCAACTCCATCCAGTTATAAGAGGAAGCAACACCCGTGATACCCTCCCCGGTTTGGCCTGCACCGCCATCACCAACAGTTGATGCTGCCAAAACATCCGGTACGATACTTCCGCCGGCAATAAATGTCCCCAAAGGAAAACCGACCATAAAACTTGTCCGGGAAATACTGGAAACCGCACTGTCATCCGGACCCACTTTGCCTGAAGCCTGGATTAGCGCGCTGTAGGTTCCTGCAGGCGCAGTGTCGGCAAGAACCAGCCCGAAAGAGATTCTGGCAACCCTGCCGGTATCCAGCTTGCCGATATCAAATGTTTGAACTGCTGCCAAGTTTCCGTTTGGGTCATATAAATTAAAGATTACCTTACTGTCATAAACCGGCCCTGTCCCACTGTTTCCGGCTGTCGCGAAGAAAGTGACCGTGTCGCCCGGGTTAACATGGCTTCCTACATTTGTGGAAAGCGTTGTACCAAGCGCTCCGCCGGGCCCATGAACGTCGGGCAGGTCGGAATTTGTCGAATCGGCTTCTGGTTCCGACGTCGGCTCCGGGAAATTACTTGCACCGCCAATGTCCCCGTTTAACGTTCCAAAAATGTTAATTATGCCGAAAAACCCCTTCGCGTTAATAATGTTGGCGTTTATAAAGTTGAAAATGTTTACCGCCGCAAATGCCCTGCCGGTTGTAATGGAACCATCTAAGGTCGTGTTGCCCCCCGTGTTGGCACTTGCAAAAACCTGGTTTACAACACTGGCCGAATTACTCTGGCTGGTGCCCAAACAACCGCAAGTCTGGCCAAAACCGTCATTTCCTAAATAACCAAAATCAAAACTCATGAGACCGAAAACAGGAACCGACGGCCCGTTTGCCCCCCACCCTAAGAACTGCCCGTTCCACTCTCCAAGATTATTGATAATAAGCCCAGCAAAATTCCCGCCGAAAATATTGAAGTTGGCAAAATTGGCAACATTAACCGCAGTTGAGGCATCGCCGGTTGTCACGTTACCACCGGCGTTATTTAAACCGCTGTTAGAAGTTGCCTCGACACTGTTTTGGATATCGGCATCATTTTGCTGGGTTCCCTGCCCTTGCTCTTCACTCTGACTCTGACTTCCTACCTGCCCCGCCGCCAGCCCAAAATTGTCCGGCAAGACGATATTGCCGTTTAGGTTTCCGAAAATATTAAAAACCACAAGTTGCAATGTCGATCCCGCAAAATTACTGTTAATAAAATTCAAAAGGTTCACGGAAACAAAAGCATTCCCGCTTTGAACATCCCCTGTACCCAAAACGCTGTTTTGGCCGGTATTGGCGGATGCATAAATCAAATTAACAACAGTCGCGTTATTGTTCTGGTCCCGCACAAAAACTAAAGCGGAAGGCAGCTGCCCCAAATCCCCAAGGCCGGAAAAGTCTATATTGCCGTTTTCATCAATGTAAAGGTTTTTTACTTCCAAAGAGTACGAGGAATCTGCTATGTTTGTATTAACCTCATTAACAACCTCAACATTCGTTGCCGCATCTCCGGTTGTTACCGCATCGCCCTCGCCATTATTATTAGCGGAAGAGTCAGAAGCTTCTGAACTTTCATCTTCAGCAGACTGTGTCGTATCATTACTTTGTATATCAGACAGTGCTTCATTTGCATCACCTGTTGTGTTATTGCCGGTATCCGAAGTTGCCGAAACCTCATTTACAACCTGGGCATCATTAGTCTGACTGACTTCTCCCCCACACCCGGTTTCGCAAGGGGCGGGGCTAGGCGAGGGGCTTGGATCACCGCTTAAAGTTTCTACAGCAGGGGTTGGGCTAGGCGTTGGATTCGGGGTCGGCGCAGGAGAATCACCCGGTGCAGGCGTCGGTGCAGGATCAATAGTTTGGGTTGATGTATCAGTCGTCCCGGTTGTGCCGGTTTCATCCGCCCATACCAGCCTGC
>CAYTEJ010000074.1:0-3550 GCA_964436835.1 uncultured Gammaproteobacteria bacterium
CTACAAGTGCGGGTAGGTCCGGAATAATCACAGGTTTTTTGCAAGCCAGGGCATCTAATGTTGAGAGCTGGCCTGCAGCCCATTTGATTTTTTTGATCGGAATTACAACAATATCCGATTCAATAATAAGTTTTCTTAGTTCCAATGGAGAAAAATTGTAATAAATATTAATGTTACTAGGTATTTTTATCCCTGATATATTTTCTTTGCTGCTTACAATAACACCTTTAACTTTTTTAGCTTTAAGAGCAATTGCAAATGTTTGATAATCCCTGTTGCTGTCCCAGCCAAAAGCCAACACTACAGGTAACTGTCTTTTCTTTTCGATTGCGTCTTTTTTAGCAAAATAATAACTGACATCTGTACCGGGGGGAATAAAGTAAGTACTGTCATTGATTCTTTTGAGGATTTTCTCTTCGTATGGCGAGTAACAGATTATTGCATCAGCGTATTTTAATAGTGTTTTGTACCAATTTAACGGAAATTTATTAGGATTATTATCGATGAGTTGGGCAATTCCAACACTTATATAAATTACCCGTGATTTTAACAATCCAACCTTTTTCAAAAGAAGGAGTGGTAATCCCGCAGTATCCATTGTTGAAATAATAATTGTTTCTTTGTCTACTAATGGCAAGCACGACGCTGCTTGGTCTAATTTAAAACCTATCCCTGTTAATTTTCCGGCTAAGTATTGCACCGAGTAAAACAACCATAAAAACGGGTTTAACTTGGAAAAGGCGAAATCATATATTTTTAAGTCGAAACCTAACTTTTCCAAGTGGTTCGCCCCATAGAGTATGGTGTCGGGACCCTTGCCTTCTTTCCAATCCTTATATACTTGCTTGCGTGGTGTTTTATATAGGAAAAGAATTTTTTTAATCATTTGTTAGCTGTTTGTAATACTTAAGAGTATTGGCAGCTGTCTGCTGCCAGCTGAATCTTTCTACTGCAATATCTCTGGATTTCTTGCGCATTCCGATACAAAGTTTTTTGTTATTTGCCAATTCAAGCATTTTTTTAACCCATGCTGATTTATCATTTTGATCGATAAGATAGCCATTTTCTCCGTTTTCCACCGCTTCACCAAAAGATACGGCTTTGGTGGCAAGAACCGGTAATCCTGCAGCAAGGGCTTCAAGTACGACTAGTACAAATCCCTCATTAACTGATGGAAAAACGAAAGCGTCGGAAGTGTTATAGAATCTTATTTTTTCCTTGCCGAATGTAGTTCCCAGCAAAAAAACGCTTTTTCCTAAACCATATTTTTTTACCTTTCCTCTAATTTCCGTCTCTAGCGGACCTTTGCCGAATATTATAAGTGCAGTGTTTGGGTTAATTTTATGAACCTCTTGAAAAACCTCAACCAAAAAATCCGGTCTTTTTCTTGGAATTAGCCTTCCCATGTATATATATACGGTTTTGTTCTTTAAATTGTATTTTCTCTGTATTCCAGGATCTTTTGGACCTGGTTTTATATTTAAATCCGTCCCGCAATGGACGACTTTGACTTTCTTTTCTTTAAGGCCAAACTTAGCAATGAGTTTTTGCTTAAGGTAGACGCTGTCGGCAATAACTAAATCGCACTTCGGCAAAAAAAATTTGTTTACTAAATTAAAAATAAACCCGTCCTCATCTAAATGATAATGCGCAACAACAGGTACATTTGGATGAAACAATTTGAAAATTAATGCTCCGAAGGCCAAGAAATGAACATGGATTCTGAGCAAATCGAATTTTGTTTTGCCATATTTATTAAATAAATATGGCAAAATTACAAAGCTATAAAGATAAGCGGGGAAAATTATTTTTATGGGAGCAAACTCAACATAAAATTTTTTCACTGATTTGTCAAATCGTCTTTGGTTGGGCAATAAAATCTCGATATCACTACCCATTTTTGCAAGCTGTGCCAGCACTTCCCTATCGTAAACTTCCCCTCCAAGGATAGAATTTGGCGCTATTCCCAGTTGTGGTGAACAAATTCTCATTTAGCTTGTGATTTTAGCAATTTTATTTCTTTTGAAAGTAGAATAGAAGCGTCAAAATTTTCTTTTACATACTCTCTGGCATTTGAGCCGATTATTGATGCGAATTTACTGTCTGATAAAACCTTATTAATGCCTTCTCTAATGTCACTCGACCCAGTATTGACTAAGATACCCGTTTTGTTATTGTCTATTAAATTATTAATACCTTCTACATCAGCCCCTACACACGGCAAGCCTGCCGACATCGCTTCCAGTAAAGACTTTGGGTGGCCCTCAATAAGGGATGGTAAGACAAAGAGATCGGCAGATTGTAAAACAGTCGGCAGCTTATTATGCGCAACTGAGTCAATAAAAATTACGTTAAGTTTGTGGTTTAGCACATATTTTTTTAAATACTTTTTTTGGGATCCCCTGCCAATTATTTTTAACCGATACGGATATTTGAATCCTTCTAGTGCCCCCAGAAGATTAATGATATTTTTTTGGGGCTCAAGCCTACCTACAAACACTATTTCCTTAATTTTGTTTAGCATTTTTTTTCTTTTAGGGTTAAACAGTTTTGTATTAACGCTATTGGGAATTAACTCAATTTTTTTTGCTCCTGTTTCTTTGACCTTTTTTATGAAGGCAGGATTAGTAACAATCACTGCATCCGCACTTTTAAGCACAATTAAATTTACGATTTTATAAAAAAATGATTTTATATGGCTGCCTTCAATTTTGGCTATGGATTCGTAATCGTATCCGTAATTGACAACAAAAGGTATCCCGAACATTAACTTTGCAACAGCACAGGGAATTCCGCCTGTTGTCTGGAAACCTCTTATAACATTGCAATTTTTTAATTCCCTTGAATGCAAGATGGGCATTAGCAGAGCGTAAACATATCTGTGAATTCCGCCTTTATTGACAACAAGCCGGTTATTTTTGAACAATGGATATTTTTCATTTTTATATGAAAATACATATACTTTTTCAAACTGTGCGGAATATGCTTTTAGATCTTGATCGCGAACTAAGATGTCCTGGCCATGTTTTTTTAAATCCGAAAAACTCTCACCTATCGATAGCACAAGACCTAATTTCATAGAAAATCTTTATAAATTTTTAAGTACTGTTTTGTGATATTATCTTGAAATTTCTTCCTCAGCCGAGGAAAATTTTTTCTAATTTCTAAACGCAGACTGCTGTTGTTCTGAATAACTTTTATTATTGCTCTTGATAACGAGGCGGCAGACGTGTCGCATAAAAACCCCGTCTTACCATCTTCAACAATTTCTTGTAACCCCCCTGATCTAGTTGCAACAGCCGGTGTACCTTGGCTTATGGATTCCAGTGCAACTCTTCCAAACGGCTCAGGCCAAATTGACGGCATTACGACCGCAAGCGAGCTGGCATACTCTTCCAGTAATTTTCTATGGCTTACGTGTCCTCTAAACTTTATTTTCCCTTTAGTGTATCTTTTTGACATTTTTTCCAGTTCGTTTTTTAAGAAACCGTTGCCAAATATTTCCAAATAGAGTTTGGGAAATTTTTTGAAAACTACCGGCAGAGATTCC
>CAYTEJ010000074.1:3560-5035 GCA_964436835.1 uncultured Gammaproteobacteria bacterium
CTTAAGTCCAGGAAATTTGCTGAATACTGTCTGCAAGGCTTCCAGCAAAAGCTCGACTCCCTTGCCGGGCGTCAATCTGCCAGCATAGACAATTTTATTTTGGAGTTGGATGTTGCTTATTTTAAATTCCGATGAATTGTAAATTACATCTACCTTTTTAAAATTATTTGACTTATAAATTTCGGCTTGTGCATTACTTATACAAATAATTTTATCTACATGCATTGCAAAGTACTTGTAAACATTGCGGATTACCCTACCTCTTATTGCATAAATTAAATTAAGAATTAGTGCTGACATGGTTTTTTTTGCAACATAACCTCTGTAATATTTTGTGAAATCCTTTTTGAAATAATTTTTCAGTGAACAAGACTTAGACTGGTGCCAAACGCAAAACCCATAATTACATATTAATTGATAATCTCTTACGGTTAGGATGACCGGAATCTTGAGAAATTGCTTCACGAAGAAGCCTGCAGGTGAATAATATTTCCCCTGCAGGTGTAATACCTCCACTTTTTCTTTTCTGCAAATATTAATTAAATGATACGTGGTTAATAAAATCCAGAGAATGTTTGTGTGCCAAAATGGGGAAACCGGGCGGTTATTAATAATTTTTTTTGGGAAAGGAAAGCGCAAAATTTTGATTTGATCTTTGCTCTCTGACTCATCAGTGCCGTAATTAGGAGTTATCACTAAAACTTTATGGCCGGCCTTAATTAATCCTTTTGCCAAATAATAGGTACTCCATTCAGACCCTCCTAAATCGTATGGCCAATAATATTCTGTTGCCATTGCAATTTTCATGTTTTTAAAAGACTTGGGCGATAATCCTGAACCCTGTCGTCTCATTTGGATGCCTCAAGACCATTTCCTTTCGCCAATTTGAAAGTAGAGTGTATAGTGAGAGAGAAAGGCCGCCTGCGAGATCAATAAAGGGTTTGAGCGGTGTGTCGTAAGAATCCGGCTCAATGGATACGATCTGAAAACCTTTATTTTTTAGCAGTTCAGTGATTTCTTTTTTAGAGTATTCATATTTATGTTCGGTATCTGCATAGTAGAATAGGCCTGCCGATTTTTGAAAATTCTTCCAAGCGGTTTGTGGATTGTCAGTCAAGAGGAATATTTTCCCATATTTTTTCAATACTCTTTTTACTTCTTTAATTAATTTATTTCTGTTTTCCAGGTGTTCCAACACATCGAAAATTAAGATTTTGTCAAAGGCATTATCTGCAAAAGGCAATTTGTTTTCGGCGCTATATACAAAAAATTTCACGTTTTTCAAATTTTTTGCCCTAGCGAGATTTTTGGCAATCGCAATATTTTTACTATTAATGTCAAAACTGGTTACAGTCTTTGCTAATTTTGCGCATCTTATCGATTCCTGGCCTACTCCACACCCGATATCGAGTATGCGGTCAGTTTTTTTTATTTCAGATTCATACCAAGATGGTACTGATTTAATTAGATGTTTC
>CAYTEJ010000075.1:0-2395 GCA_964436835.1 uncultured Gammaproteobacteria bacterium
AGCAATATTCTCCAAGTTTTCTTTTTCTTCTGATAAATAAATCGCAAGCTTCCCATTTTCAGTTGTTATCTTATATTTATCTTTGAGGATTTTTATTATTTCTGCCTTGATAAGGTCCTCTTGTTGAGTTTTTCGATCAGGTAACTGGATTAAGAGAAGTGGGTTGATGTCTACCTTCTCTCGCTTATATGCCTCTACTACTTCTTGTCGTTTCTTTAATGCTTCTTCAAGCACCATGGCGTCTGTACCATCTGCTAAGGTAGATTTTAGATTGTCACCTGCAAAAATATTTTTGAAGTTCGGGTTAAGTATGACTGATTTCTTAATCATGCCTTCTAACTTCACATCTTCTAAGGGTACTGTGACGATTTCATCTGGATTTTCGATAATTGGAGTTGCCGAAATTTCGATAGTTAACTTTGGATTGATATCCGTAATCAAGTCATGCGAAATTTCGCTTGTTGCGTGATGATGACTTTCATCAATGATTAGAATTATCTCTCGACCTGCATCCCTAGTGTTTTCAACAATTTTCCCTAGATAAAACTCTTTCTCGTTCTCTTTAACAATAGTATTCTTGTCTCTTTTATTGATACTTTCCCAGTTTAAGAAAAGGATTTCATTCTCCGAAATTTGCTTATCAATCAATTCCTCAAAATTTGAACATTCTATTGCTCTTGAGGTTTCGAAATATGTTTCGAGCTTTTCTTTACTTTGAGTATGTAAATGTCTCGGTGCAGTCCAAATAAAAGACAAAGGAGTATTTACCTCCGGATCATTTATTAGTTGTTTAATAAATTCAGCAGTAATGATCGTTTTGCCTGATCCCGTAGGTGCTTTAAAAATGATTTTCTTTTCTCCATTTTGGGCAAGCAGTTCTTTACTTCTTGAGAGTAATTTTCTAACAGCAGTATCTTGATAGTCTTTTATTTGCATATTATTTTATTTATTTAAATATACGTCTATAAACTCGCAATATAGCTTCCGGTATGGGTGACAAAGTAACTTTTCCTTTAATGTCTTCAAACTCTTGGTCAAATGTATCGTCTCCTAGAGAAAAAATGTATACATTAAATTTTCCGTCAATATTCATAATTTTCTGCTTAAATTCATCTATTGCCTGATGGTTAAATATTATGCCAGTATATTTATTCCTATTCTTATATATTTTGTAGTCTTTCTTTACTTCTACTTCATCGAATGTAGCTTCTTTAATACATAACATTTCTGTTGCTTTTTTAGTCAAAGCTATTTTATTTTTATCTGTTGAATCAGCTGGTACAAAATTTGTTTTAAAATATTTTAAATTACCACCTAATCCATTTATTTTATTACCTTTTGGGTCTGTATAACCTTGAATAACTTTAGAAATACGAGGATAGCAAATATCGGTAGCAATTTTTAGGTTGTTTTCATTATTGTCCTCATTGTTAGTGCAAAGAATAAATTGTCTATTTCCGCCGTCTTGATTGTTAAGCTCCAAAGTTGCATGACCTGTAGTTCCAGATCCTGCGAAAAAATCTAAAATTGTTAAGTCCTTTTTATTGTTTCCTGCTGCGTCAATACAATCAATAACAGCATATAATGATTTTGGATATGAAAAAATATTAGGAGTTAGAATTTTATTCAAAACCTGTGTGCCGTAATTATTAGCGAAATATTTAGTGTCATTCCAAACTGTTTTATAATTAAATTTATTTTTGCCTCTTACTATATCCCAAACCTTTCTTTGTTTAATAAATTTTGCTTGAAGTTCATTCTGTATACTTTCAACTGTTTGCCTTGCAAATCTCCATTTTCTCTCAACGCTATTTGGATCTATTGGATATATCTCAATTGTTCCATCACTTCTTACCTCGTTCATTTTTGGATGAAGACTTAACGGACTCACATCCCCAAATCCAATAATGTTACCATTTTTAATAAGTATGGGATAAAAACAATTTTTAGCTGCTCCACGTAGAGAACTTTCTCCAGTTACATCCCTAAAATTTCGAACGTCTTTATCTTTATCGTCACGATATTGATAGCCAATAAATCTACCCCCCTTGGGGTAGACAAAATATGCGTATTCATGCGAGTAAGAAAAATTTAACCCTTGTATTCCTGCGGGATTATGGACAATAGTTACACAGGTAATTTCTTTGTTTGGGAATATTTCTCTAAGTAATATTCCCAAATTTTCTTGTTCATTGTCATCAATTGTGCAAACAAGAACTCCTGTTTTTGATAAAAGTTTTTTACATAGTGTAAGTCGATTGTTCATGAAAGAAATCCACTTACTATGTCGCCATTTATCGTTAACATCTACGTAATCGTTGTTGTATTTCCAATCCTTTGCGCCTGTGTTATAAGGAGGATCTATATAAATAACGTCTATTCGACTTTTGTGCGT
>CAYTEJ010000075.1:2405-4638 GCA_964436835.1 uncultured Gammaproteobacteria bacterium
AATTGTCTCCTTCGATCAGTAAATTTACTTGTTCATTTTTACTTGTGACGATATTTTTATCTTTAACTTCTTCGAGAATTGGTAGTTCTGTTTTACATTGTTCAACAACGTCTTCGGGTTTGTCTTCCCAAACTAGGCCATATTTTTTACGCTTTTTAAGCGTGTCAATCTCTTTGATTAGGTCCTTCCTATCCCAGTTTGTATAATCTTTTTTTGCCATTTCTAATAGGCCAATTTTACGCTTCGTATACCTCAGTGTAAACGCCTCCTTAAAATTTAGGTGAGGGAGAAGGTCGCTTTTACCAATTTCCCGACTGTTAGTGATTCTTTTTTGGCAACCGATTTTTTAACAGGCAGAAAGTAGCCGATTTCTTTGGTTTATTTTACAATCTTCAAAAAATCTTTCTCCGAAATGCCTGCCCTTTTAATTTGGGCTTTTAAAAGAAATGGGGCTATTTCTTTGTGGAGTGGAATAGAAAGAGTTGGCGCACCTTCTTTTTGCAGGATTGCATGGTCTCCGGATGTATGCGAATGTGTATAGCCGAATTTTTTGAAAGCTTTAAGTGCGTTTTTGCCGGAAATGTTGGCAAAGGCGCCCATTTTTAGTTCAGAGCGAAGTTTATGTTGACGGAAGTTTTTGCCAAATCCGATGAGGAGACTTTCTTGGTAGTTGCTTCCATGTATGCCCTTATAGCTTTGTTTGCGTTTGCTATTGCTTCCTTTTTTGTTTTGCCCTGACTCATGCAGCCATATAAATTCAATACGTCTGAAACGTAACCTTTGTACTTTTTGTCGTAAGTTAATTTAATAATGTAGTCTAATTTTCTGGTCATATTAGGTGCATTATATCATGCTTTAACAGATTCGAAGCTAAAGTTTTTTTAAAATTTAGGCGAGATTTGGTTATTTATGCAGCTTCGAGGGTTGTTATGCGCTCTTCGTGGTCGTTTACTTGGGTTTTTGTGCCGCTTAACATATCACGGATATCGGCAATTGCGTCTGTTTTTTTCTGCACGTCGGACATATCCAGTGTTAAGGAATCCAGTTTTTCTGTGTGTTCGTCTATAGTTTGTGAAAGTTTATCCAGTTTGTTATTGACCGGTTCGAGTTTTTTATCTAGGATTTGCTCCAATGCCTTTACCGCTTTTGGGTCCATGGATACCCATTATTGTTTATGAAAATAAAGGAGTCAAGTAGGATTTTTTTAAAATTTAGTCGATTTTTAGCGCGTAGTTTTGGAAGAGGGTGCTGAGCATTAGAGCATCTTCTGCCAATTTTTGTTTATCTTTTTGGCCAAGCGTCTGTGGGAGTTTTTTTAACAAGTCTTTTACATACGGCTTCATTTTTTTCGAATTCAGTTCAAGTTGTCTTCTTAGGGCTTCATCTGCAAAACGAAGCGCGGTTTGATCCGAACCTTTCCAGTAGCCAAGAGCGACTCTTTTGAGATCCATGGCAAGAGAGGAGATAGCTATTTTTGTTTCACTCATAGATTTCTTTGAAGAAAAATTCCGTCAGTTTTTTGTATTTCTCTCTTATTTTAGCATCTTGGATCTCGTTACTGTTATTGGCATCGTTTGGGCGAATGTTGATGAAAGAATTGAAATCTACTTCTTTTGTTTCCAGATCTATCCCTCCACCCCAGAGATCAGCTTGTTTTGAATCTTGTTTTAAAAGTGTTTGTTCCGATTCGAAGTGCCTATCGGCTCCGGCCGAACAGACCTCTTGTTTGATATCGATAACAGTTTTTATATATGATTCAAATGCTTCCTTAAGATTTTCTATTTCTTTTTTTGAAAATGGTGAGTTTTTGGTAATAATCATTATTAGAACCCGAAAATTACGATAATTTTAACACTTCGCTATCGTTCAGTGTAAACGCCCGTTCGACTCTTAGGGCAAGCGTACCATAAAGCTCAGGGCCATGGCTTTTTAAAATTTAGGCGAGGGAGAAGGCGGCTTTTACCAATTTCCCGACTTTTAGTGATTCTTTTTTTGCAACTGCTTTTTTAACGGGCAGGAAGTAGCCGACTTCTTTTGTTGGGAAGAGAGATGTTTTCCAGGTGGTTTTGCCGATTGTGGCAATTACCGGGATGCTTCCCCATCCGCCCGGGCGGACATTTGGGACTTTTTCGTTGGGGATAGGAAGATACATCCAGGGAGCGTACATGTCGAAAATTGCAAGTTTTGCCCAAACTTTAAAAACTTTGGCCATTTTCAAAAATTTTAGCCCGTT
>CAYTEJ010000076.1:0-4015 GCA_964436835.1 uncultured Gammaproteobacteria bacterium
TCGCATCATAATCATTTATATAAACCTCAAAAGAACGATGGGGAATAAATATGGAATTTTTATCTTGCAAAATCTTTTGGTTTTTAGAGTTTAAGAGATCTTTAAACTTGTCAACATATAGAACCTCGTCTACACAGCCAATTTCCCCTTCTGTCTTGAAATATTGGGAGTATGTTTTATCTCTTCCCTTCTCAACAATTACAAGAGTTTTAAAACCTACGTCTTTTGCGCCGCGGCAAACGTCCAGTGCGCTGTGAGAGCCGACAATTGCAATCGTAGTATCACTTAATTTAGACATATATTACTTCTCCTCTTTTAGGGCCAACACTAATAAACTTAACCGGAATTCCCGTTATTTTTTCTATAGCGTTAATATACTTTTTAGCATTTGGGGGTAATTTAGAAAAGTCCCGGATACTGCCTATATCATCTTGCCAACCTTCGAACTCAAGATATTCAGGTTTGATCTGGGCCAGGAATTCAGCATCGTGTGGAATATAATCAATGTTTTTTCCATTCTGTTTGTAACCAACACAAAGCTTAATCTTTTTTTGACCACTTAAGACATCCAGTTTAGTGACAGCCAGAGAAGTTAGCCTGTTGGATTGGTTGGCGTATTTTATTAAGACTGTGTCCAACCAACCAGGAGTGCGTACTCTTCCTGTTGTTGTGCCGATTTCGTGTCCTTTTTCTATAATTTGGGCGGCAGTTTTTTCTTCCATTGTTGTCGGCATAGGGCCTGACCCGACGCGTGTTGTGTAAGCTTTTGTGATTCCAATTACATGGTTAATATTTTGGGGATGAAAATCGAATGAACGCCAAACTCCAACAACGCCGGGGTTTGATGATGTAACGAATGGGTATGTACCGGCATCTATATCTAAAAAATACCCCTGAGCACCTTCGAACAAAATGTTTTGGCTTTTTTTATGAGCATCATTTAGGATGTTTGTGGTTTTTGCAATGTAAGGTTTTACTATTTTGGCAAGTCTTGAAAATCTTGAATAAACTGTATCCCTGGAAACTTTAAGCCCGTAGAATTTGTTTTGAACCTCTGTCTCCCAGCGTATTTTGTCTCGCAAGTCTTTTGCTACTAGATCCTTAACTTTTAAACCAACCCTTTCTGTTGCGTCTGCAAATGTTGGTCCGACGCCATTGCCAGTGGTGCCAATTTTGGACTTTCTGATTTTCTCCCTAATGCCGTCGCGCAAAATATGCCACGGCATCGTCAGTGGTGATTGTTCGTCTATAATTAAATTTTTGAAACTGACACCGGCTTCTTTTAGGGATTCCATCTCCAAAATTAAGACTTCTAAATTCACAGCTACCCCGCGGCCTACAAGACAAATTGCTTTTTGATTAAAAATGCCAGAGGGCATGATGTGAAATGCAAATTTGCCTTTTTCGTTTTCTACAGTATGACCTGTGTTAGAACCACCATTGTAGCGTGCAATTATATTGGCGTTTTGCGAAAGGTCGTCTACCAGACGGCCTTTGCCGGAATCACCCCAATCGACACCAAATACAACTGCAGTACCTTTCCAGTTTTTAAGTGACCCTTTCATCAATTTAATATTTTTTTCAATTTATTTAGTTTCACCGCCTCTTTTATTTCCATTGCAATTCTCCGACCAGTCGATACCTCTTTGTCCCAATAAAGCGATGCGTACGGAGAACCGTTAATAAAAAGGTTTGTTCCGGCAACAATACGGCAGGAAATTTCGATAATGGAAAACTTTTGTTCGGGTGTTATGATTGTTTCAAGACAAAATGGTCCCCAAAGGCCACCTGGAATCAATTCTTTTGATTTTGCAACAACCCTTTCCCCCATTTCAAAAGCTTCCGCAAGGAGTGACTCGCGCAAAGCCAGAGGGCTATTACCTACGACAACAAAAGAGGGTTCTATTCCTAAACCTTGCTGGTTTTGGGAAGGAATTCTGCCTAGGGAATCGACGTTTGATTCATAACGCTTGTCGATTGATAGAATTTCTAAGTTGTTTGTAAGCGGCGAATAAAAATAATGAATGTAAAGCGGGACTCCAATTACATATTCCTGGACAATGAATTCTTTTGGCTTAAAGGATTTTATTTTGCGATCAAAATCTTTTTGGTTTTTGGCAAAAAAGTAACCGTTACCTCCAGCTGCACCATATGATTTAACTATTACGGGACTGTTTATTTTTTCGCCTTTTTTAAATCTTTTTGGAACGGGAATTCCGGATTGGATTAACCAGTCCCTTTGCATTTTCCGATCCGATTCCCAGTCCAAAACCTTTTTGTTACCGTAATAGGGAACCTTCATTCTCTTGTTGTTTTCAACGCCCAAATATGCAACAAAAGAACCATGGGGAATAATAATAGTGTTTTCTTTAATTAACTTATTTTCAACCTCCGGGAAATCAGAATACTTTTTAATTTCAATGATTTTATCGATGAAAGAAAAACGATTATAAAGCGAGATGCGGTCGGAAATTGCGATACAAATTGTTTTGAAGCCTTCGTCGTGGGCGCCTTTTAAAATCTGGAGCGCGGAGTGAGAGCCCAGAGTTGCAATTTTGTACTTATTTCGGGCCTCCATTTGCGTATTTTACACGCTCAAAGTAATAAATGCAAAAATTAAGATTTATCTCTATTATTTTTGGCCACCAGTTTTTAAGAATTCCAATTGTTGTTGTTGATATTAAATAGGCAATTCCCGGAATGATAGCGGAAAGAAATGGTTTTTCAACTTTTATGATGGTTAGAAAGACTGTGATTAATATGTATGTGGTTAGGACAATTGCTATTCTTCTTGTCCAGCTTGTTTCCCGTGCCTTATCTTTTTCTAAGCGCCTGTTGCGCTCTTTGATTTTTTTAATTTCGTTTTTAAGGCTTTGGACATCTGCATTCATCGTAAATCTAACGTTTCCGATTTGAAGATGAGGTTTTTTGGCTTGATGATAACCTGGCGCGGGCCGCTTTTGACATAACCGGCGTTTATTGATCCGAATTTATTTTTATTGATGATTGCCTGTGCTTTCTTAATATCTTTTGGATCTATAAATATTGCATAATCTTGTCCCATATTGAGCGTTTGATACATTTCATCATCAGATAATCCAGCATTTTTTTGAATAAATGAGAAAACTTCCTGGGGTTTAAATAATTCTTCTATTACATAAGTGTAATTATCTCGTGCCCGCATTATTTTTCTAAGACCATGGCCGGTGATATTACTGATATAGTGGATATTAATATTTGAGTTTAAAAGATCCTGAATTAATCTTGCATAAATATTGGTTTTTGTAAGAAGCGCTTCGCCATATAACTTCCCCCCCGGTAATTTTTCTGCGTATCCATTTGTTAATTTTTTGGCAATTGCCCGGGCTAGTGAAAGGCCATTACAGTTGATACCGTTTGATTTGAGAAGAATAATCCTGTCACCTTCTTTTAATTTTTTATCGGTGATTAAGTGTTTATTGTTATTAATAATACCAATTGCCGACCCCCCCAAATCTACCGTTTCTTTTTCAATAACCCCTTTTAGGGTTGGGGTTTCACCCCCACCCCATGTTGCCATAGAAGTTTTACAGGCGTCACGCCAACCATTGATGAAATCGGTCATCCTCTGTTTATCTTCAAGCCAGCTATTGTCTTCAATAGCCCAATAGGCATGTATAACCCTTGGTTTGGCACCAACGGTTATTAAATCATTGATAATAGTAGCAACAGTGTCATAGCCGATGATGTCATAGTATGTTTTACCGGTAATTTTGCGCATTTCGTCTGCTACCAAATTTTTCGTTCCCAAGCCTTCGACAACAGATGCCATTAAAATATTTCCCTGCTGCCAAACGAACGCAGATTCACCCCTAGTGTCTGTTATTTCCTTAAAAGCGGAATCGTTTTTGATTATTGTTTGGCGCGCGGCAACCTGCGCCAACTTTTTTATGGGGTCTTTGGTATCGTAATTATCGCCGACTTGGGCGTAAGTAATTTTTTTCTTTGGTTTGTTGCTAATTTTCTTAGATTTTAC
>CAYTEJ010000076.1:4025-4604 GCA_964436835.1 uncultured Gammaproteobacteria bacterium
CCCCATGAGGTTTTGTAAACATATGGCGGCGCCAATTTGGGTGTTGGGTAATCTCAATGAATTTTTCCGGATGAGGCATCATTCCGAGAATTCTGCCTGATGGATCACACACTCCGGCAATTGCGTTGATTGAGCCATTCGGATTTTGCGAATATTGTTGGGTTTGACGTCCATCTTGGTCAACATAGCGAAATGTAACGAGATTTTCGTCCTCTATTTTTTTGATAACATCATGAGGCGCAAAAAATTTTCCTTCACCGTGGTTTACAGCAATGTCGATTACTTCACCTTTCGACTGCAAGAATATGCATTCACTTTTCTCGCTTTTTATTTTTATCCAGCGGCATTCAAAATGGCCGCTTTCGTTTTGGGCAAGTGTCGCATCCATTTTTCCTAGATTATTAAATGGCAAAAGTCCGGTTCTTACCAATGTCTGGAAACCGTTACAAATTCCCAACACTAACCCTTTTTTTGTTACAAAATTCCCTAATTCGTCTTTTAGGAAGCTGACGAGCTCGATTGCCAAAACTTTTCCGGAGGCAATATCGTCTCCATAAGAAAATCCGCCAGGAAGGGCAA
>CAYTEJ010000077.1:0-405 GCA_964436835.1 uncultured Gammaproteobacteria bacterium
CCGCTCTCACATTAGAATTTTCAGCCGATACTCCGCAAAACGTATTAAAAATCCAATTTTGGGCTAAAAGCTACGTTGACGGTAAGTGGGAAGTGATAGGCGAGGTAACCAAACAACCTTACAAAATAGATTGGCAAATCCCCGATAACTACAAAAACAAGGCAATTGCCATAACAACACACATTTTTACGACTGATAATCAGGAAATCAAAGACCCCGGCGGTTGGAGAGAAGGTATAATCATTCTTTCCAATTAATACCTTCTCTCCAAAAACCGCGTTTGACGCGGCTGGCGAGAAGGGATCATCATTTGGACTCCTTAACATGACTCCACATCAACTTCAATCCAAATGCAGATAAAAGTGCTAAAAACACATCGGAACTCAGACTGAACAACATGCTAAG
>CAYTEJ010000077.1:415-1371 GCA_964436835.1 uncultured Gammaproteobacteria bacterium
GCCTCACCTCCCCCGAGGTTCATAGTGATAAGAGATGAATACATTATCCATAAAACAAGCAAGGCGACGTATAAAGTAGTAAAAGCGATAGCTACTCGCCTGTTTTTTATCATAAAAGCTATAAAAATAAAAATCACAACGAAAATAAAATAAGCGGCAGTAATTTTATTCGTATCAGCCCAGATTTGTGGTAATGCACCCTTATTCCACATACCTTGCCCATAAAAATGAAAATAAGACGTTAAATAAAGAGATATAACTGCTAGTAAAAACAGAGAAAACTCTTTGACAACAAATGTTTTCCAACCTTTCATAGCTAATCGATTTTAGTTTTCTTCTTCAACATAACAATATAATAATCTATCAATGTAACAATTATAACCGTTTCTTTCCTCATCGCTTTCCCAAATAAACCCAGAAGGAAATCAATCCGATTATGAAAATATAAATAATCAAATAATCGATTTGTGATCTATACTCAAACGGTAGGTTGATACCAGTCAAGCGTAGAACGTAAACATATTGGTTCAGAAACAATGCAAGGCCCGATCCTAAAGCTAAATTTATATAAATATTAGACTTTGCGCTTAATTTGCCAAAAACTAGAGCAAAAATAATTATCACCAGCCCCAATTGCCAATGGTGGAAGCCGACCCTATTGTTGTTTACTTGATTTATCAGGCTTGAGTTTTTAAAGATTATCGTCGTTACAATTTCTATCCAAAACCTGATCAAGGCTAACGAAATAACAAAAGCGGGGAGTATTTTCTTTAAGTCATAATTCATAACTCTTAATTTTCAACAATTTAACAATTTAGCAATACAGCAATTATTAATCCTTCTTCCCTAGATAACTCCAGAGTGCAAATAAAATAAGAGCCAGTATTAGAAGTGCAATATTGAAAAAGGTAATTAACCTCAAAATTGCCAAAACCGAAATTAAAAAAAAAAAAACA
>CAYTEJ010000077.1:1381-4470 GCA_964436835.1 uncultured Gammaproteobacteria bacterium
CAATTAATACCTTCTCTCCAAAAACCGCGTTTGACGCGGCTGGCGAGAAGGGATAATAATTTTAAGCAATTAGCCACTAGAGGTTAGTGGTTTTCCTTAATTCATAAATCATAAATCTTAATTCCCGTCACCCTTCTTTCCAAGATAACTCCAAAGGGCAAACAGGATAAGCGCCACAATCAGAAGGGTAATATTGAAAAAGGTAATTAACCTCAAAATTGCCAAAACCGAAATTAATCCTGCAAAAACAGCCACAAAAAAGGCCATTTTAAAAGAGGTATAGAAATACCACTTGGCGCTATAACGCTTATATAGTCTTGTCCTTAAAAAATATAAGGCAAGGCCCAGAAGCCCAAATATGGTTAGAAAAATAAAGAGAATCAAAACTGCAAAAATATACAGAGGAGCGTTATCCGGGTTAACTCCAACCACAATCCACGAAATTCCAAAAAGTGCAAAAACACTAACGAGAAATATTAACGGCAAAATGCGGGCCATAAAGATATTGTTACATTGCTAAATTGCTAAATTGTTTAGCTTACCTAATCCAATCATAACAATATAACAATCTAACAATATAGCAATTTGGAATTTTCTGTTAAAATGCCTATCATGAATCCCCAAACAACAATTTTGATTATAGGAGTATTAGTCATTGTTGCCCTTATTGTAATTTACCTGCAGATTAAAAAACTCATAGACTCTAAATCCAGCGACGAAACAACAAAACTCCTCACCCAACTGGTTTCCGACATGCGCGGATCCATGGACAAAAGTACAAACTCCATGGTTATGCAAAGTAGGGCAATTAATGAGCGTCTGGATAGGGCAGCTATGGCAATTTCCGGTGTTTCAAAATCTGTCGGCGAAATGACCGAACTCGGCCGTTCCATGAAAGATTTGCAGGAATTTTTACGTTCCCCAAAAATGCGCGGCCAAATAGGGGAGGCGGTTTTAAAAGATATTTTAGGCCAAGCCCTGCCAAAACAGCATTTTCACTTGCAATACGCGTTCAAAGGTGGGGAAATTGTGGACGCTGCTCTCCAACTTGAACAGGGAATAATCCCGATTGACGCCAAATTCCCGATGGAAAATTTTAGAAAAATGCAAAAAGCCAAAGACGAAAAGGAAATTGAACAAATCCGCAAGTTATTTATTGCCGATGTCAAAAAACACATCGACGCTATTGCCACAAAATATATCCGCCCACAGGAAGGCACTTTGGATTTTGCACTCATGTATATTCCCTCAGAACCCGTTTACTACGAAATGATCTCAAACGCCCCGGACCTGGACGATTACGCCTACCGCAAGCGTGTCCGTCCGGTATCACCATCCACAATGTACGCTTATCTTCGGGCTATCATCATGTCCTTGGAAGGCAGCAAAATCGAAGCCCAGGCCGGCCAAATCCTGGCAGCACTTCGCGAAATTTCCGACGAAACCAACAAATTCGGCTCAAGCCTATCTGTTCTCACCAAGCACATCAAAAACGCCGCAGCCTCTAGCGACGACGTTAACACTCGCTTCTCGCGTCTGTCCAACAAAATCACCAATGTGCAAAGTATCGAAGCAAAAGCTACAAAGAAATTGAGGAATTAATTACCCTGCACCGCCGCCTCCACCACCACCGCCGCCTCCACCACCACCACCGGAGAAACCTCCTCCGGATCCGGCAGAAAAGCTGGAGTTGAGTGTTGTAGAAAAACTATTCATACCGGAAGAAAAATCCGAAAAACTGCCAAACGACCCGCCGGAACTAATGTACCAACTTGGTGCTGCAGCCTCGCCCAAAACAATTGGCATCAATTTTAGGATTTTATCAGTCAGCCCGAATAAAGCACCGTAAACCAGGAATCTTTCCCAAAGCACCAAATCGTGCGGCATTTTCTCCTGAAAATGTCCGATATCACCAAGAAAGCTTTTAAATGCCTGCCACTTTTGGGCTTCGGCTCCATGTGCAATGCTCCACCTTTTCATAAAACCCAACATATTCCCAGCCCTTTTCGTTTTGGTCAAAACTGAAACCAACTGCAATAGCCTTATACCGAGGAAAAATCCCCAGAATAAGAATGGGCCTACAAAGAGAAGAATATGGGACGTATCGAAAAAATAAAGCCCAATTGCATCTAAAACAACAATGATTACAAACGAGGCAATGAAAAAATTATGCCTTGTCTCACTGCCTTGCTCCAGAAAACCTAATTTTTTTGCCTCATCTTTTATCTCCTTTTCAAAATCCTGCCAAAAGGTTGCAAAAGTACTGGATTTAAAACTTTTCTTAAGGTCGGAAAGTTTAAAAGCCAAAGAGTCGTCTTTTACCCCAAAAGCTTCTTTTTCATCATCCGGCCAGGTGCTTAACGTGCCCGAAACTTCCTCAAGAAACATCTTTTCATACTTTCTTAGTTTCGTGTCTCTGTTGATTTCATCAAGACTTTTTTTGAAAATGATCGCGTATTCATGTTCACTGCTTGTTATAAAAAGGAACCTTTTCTTTAAAACCCGCCTGTCGGCAATCACCAGATATTTTCTATTCGCAAGGTCAAAAAGTGTTGCGATAAACGATTTGGTTGTCACGCTATTCCCCTGGGACAGCAAAATTTCTACCAGAGCCGGGGGTAAACCCGAAGGGGGATCATGCAGATATTTTGGGGTGTTATGGTCATATTCGCGCCCATATTTGTTCCAGGCATAAAACCAGTACGCTGCCCAAAGGATATTTACAAAAAACAGGCCGAACAACAGGTACTTTTTATAAACTGCGGGTGAAATGTAGCTCTTTTCCTCATCTAAAACGCCTTGAAGATTTTTACTGGAAGTTGCAGTCGATTTGGTAAAACCTTTTGGGAAAACCAACCTTACCTCTACAAGTTGCAAAGCGGGAATATCGGAAACCGTAAATTGAACGGAGTTGTCGCTTATAAAATCAAACTTTCCGTTTATTGGCCCGTGGGCAAAAGCATAAACCTGGTTTTTGGCAATTGCTTGAGGGAATATGACTGTAAAATCGGCAGAATCCGTCCGTTTATCCCATTTATTCCCAATTACCTGCCAGTAAAATTCGTCAAAATCAACTCCGCCCCCGACCG
>CAYTEJ010000078.1:0-4208 GCA_964436835.1 uncultured Gammaproteobacteria bacterium
GCCGGTTCCTGTTGAAAGAGAGGGAATGGTCGCGCATCTGGTAATATTCCTTCTCTTCGCAATTGCTGCATTTTCAAAACTCGATCGAATTCTGCGGTAAGAACGCGATAAATCAGAAGGCTAAAAGTAATGCTAATGAGCATTATGATCACCAAGTACCAAGCGGTTAATCTGATTCTAGCTTTTTGAAACATTATTGATTGCTTCCCACTTTATATCCAAAACCTCTAACGGTTTGTATTAGAGCAGGTTTCCCAGGAAACGGCTTGTCAATCTTGTTCCTTAAATAACCAATGTACACCTCAACAGTATTTGGCAAAACGTCTGCTTCGTAATCCCACACGTTCCCTATAATTTGGTCCTTAGTTAGAGTTTGATTCGCGTGTCTCATAAGAAACTGTAAAAGTGCATACTCCTTACTAGAAAGGCGAATAGACTTACCACCTCGTTTGACTTCGTAGGTAGTTGTATCAAGAACCAAATCTTCTATAGACAAACTTGTTCCGATGCTTCCCGCGGGCCTTCTGGCAAGTGCTCTCACGCGGGCCAGCAATTCCTCAAATGCAAAGGGTTTGGTTAAGTAATCGTCCGCTCCAGCATTTAGTCCTTCCACCTTATCATTTATCTGTCCCTTCGCAGTTAGCATCAGTATTGGGGTGTGAATTTTTTGTTTCCTAAGTTTTTTGGCGATTTCGACTCCATTCATTTCAGGAAGTAAGCGATCTAGAATAATAAGATCGTAAGGTTCGGTAGAGGCTAAGTCAAAACCGTCGTTCCCTGTATAGGCAATATCTGTGGCGTAAGATTCTTGTTCCAAACCTCTTTTAATGGAGTTTGCAATTTTATGTTCATCTTCAACAACTAGGATTCTCACATCGCAAATTATACTTCGAAATACTGAGAAATAGCTGAAATATTAATGTGAGTTGAAGCTGAAAGTTCGAATTCTGTTCGCCTTATTGTAAAAATTGCCAATTTTCGATGTTTTTTGAGGCCAACAAAGTGGCCCAAATTTTGCTGCGGGACTAGGATTCGAACCTAGATAAACGGATCCAAAGTCCGTTGTCCTACCATTAGACGATCCCGCAAAGCAAAACTAATTCTATCAAATAAAAGCTTTTAAATGTAGCTATTCCTCAAACAGTGATCTTAAAATCGCAAAAGCCGTATTCATGTCTTTTGGTTCAAAAATAAGCGTCAATTCCGTTTGTGTCGATAAAATATCCAAAATGTTTACACCTTCCCATGCAAGCGACTTTATAAAAAAGTAGAATATTCCGGGGTTTCCAACAGCCTCTTTTGGCAAATGAATTGTTATAGAAGAAACGTTAGCAAATGTTTGCGAGACTTCTTCCTTTTGCAATAACCTTTGTATACCGTCTAGATTAATTTTATTCGTTAAAATCGCAGTTTCGGCTCTTCCGTAGGTAAAAAGGGCCTTTTTCTTGAATTCTTGGCTGTTTTTTTCCACAACGGAAAGTTTTGAAAGCAGACTGTCGGAGTTTTTTACATAGAGAAGCGTCAAGTTGGAGCGTGCAATTATGTCCGGAGCCTCACTAAACACGGTTATTTTCCGATAACCCTTGGAAAAACTTTTTTGCAATCGCTTAATTGCAACTGCAATAGACCCAATTGTCACTCCCTTAAATGTAAGGTCTTCAACCTCCGGTTTTATATACCTTGCTAGCGAAGCAGTATTAATAAGGTCCTTAGACAAGGCTTCTGTTAGATATCTTGAGCGGTTGATTATTTTTTCAACCGCCTGGGGAACGGTTATCATGTCGATATTCTAACAAAATATCATATATTGTACAAAATATGCGAAAATTTGACGTTGAAAACAAGTTATTGTAAATTACGTTTAATATGGCAGAAAGAAAAGTATATGTTCCAGAATTCGACCATCAAACCAGAACGGCAGTTGATGGCTGGGAGTCAGAAGGTGGACTTCCTTTTAAACCCGCGTTGTTTTATGGGGAACCGGTCAAAACTACACGCAGTGATAAAAGTTTGCAACATAAAAAACCAGACTCCGTAAACCCAAACAAGCCTTCAGAATAAGAAGCATTTGCAAAACTCAGGAGATAAACTATAATTTCCTTTAGTGAAAAAGGCTATCCAAAAACTATCTAAATACGCGCTCTATATTGCCTTTGTCCAGGCATGGCTGGCAACTTTAGGAAGCCTTTTTTATTCCCAAATCGTCGGTCTTACCCCATGCGTTTTGTGCTGGTACCAAAGGATCTTCATGTACCCTCTGGTCATTCTTTTTACAGTTGCAATTATCAGGAGAGACAAAAACATTCCCTACTACGTTTTGCCCATGACTGTAATAGGCACATTAATAGCCGCTTACCAATACCTTCTTCAAATGACCCCGCTTGGCGCAGTGGAGCTTACCAAATGTGATCTAACAAACCCTTGCAGCAAAATAGACGCGATATACCTTGGCTTTGTCACGATTCCCCTTATGTCACTTGCGGCTTTCCTGGTAATTTCCATAATGATGGCAATTCTGCTAAAATCTAAAAAACCAAATGGCAACTGAGAAAAAATTTATAATCGCAATCGGCATAATAACTCTGGTGCTTATAATTGGCGCATCGTTTATATTCGGAAAACAAAAACCCCAAGAAGCTCAGAATAGTACAGATAAAGTAGACGAAGCACAACTCTTAAAAGATGCCAAAAACACAAAAGGTGACCCCGGCGCACCCGTAAGGATTGTTGAATTCGGGGACTTCCACTGTCCTGCTTGCGCCGCCGCAGATCCAATAACCAAAGGGGTTGTAGAAAAAAACGCCAGCAAGATTTATTTTGTGTTCCGCCATTTTCCGCTTTCGGTCCATCCAAACTCTCAAATTTCTGCAAAAGCGGCAGAGGCAGCAGCACTGCAAGGCAAATTTTGGGAGATGCACGACGTTCTCTATGAAAAACAAAATGAATGGGCTACTTCCCAAAGCCCAAAGGATTTGTTTGACCAATATGCACAGTCTATTGGCCTCGACGTCAAAAAATTCGATAGCGATCTCGATTCTGTCACAGGCCAGGTTCATAGTGATTATTCGCTTGGCGGAAATGTTGGTGTAGGTTCGACCCCTACATTTTTCATCAATGGTCAAAAATACCCTGGAGTTGTAACAGAGGAACAGTTCCAACAAATAATTGACTCCAGAACCCAAAGCGTTCCTCAAGAATCTAGTACTTCAGAATCGCCCGCCCAATAATATCGGCAAGTTTAACTTTATATTCCCGTTTTGCCAGTTTTTTATTATCCGAAACCGCAACACAACTATCACTCTCCAACTCTTTAACTCTCTTTATTAAAAACTGACTATCTTGCTTAAAAACTACAACACTGCCTTTTTGTATTTTTCCCCAGTTATAGGTAATAACACGGTCAAACTCACGAAAAATAGGTTCCATACTATGGTCTTTTACAATAAATCGGGAAAAAGGGAATTTAATTTTCAAAACAAAAAATTATTATCTGTAATCTATTTTTCTTTAGCAGCCCTAGCTTTATTAAAAATTTCCGCTATTTCATCAACAGCCGCTTTTAATTGTTGGGCAGCTGCCATATCGACAGATTGCTTATTCTTGGAACAAAGCTTAGTCGTTTGCCAAAATTTGTCATGCAAATCAGGAAAACTTTCCAAATGTTCCGGCTTAAAAAAATCTGTCCATAAAATCAAAAGCTCTTCTTTGCATTTTTGCGCATGCAACTCTTTAGTGGCAATGGTGCGGACGATCAAGTTCCTATCGTTTAAGGAAAGGTTACTTTTCGGTACACCCTCAAGTTTCTCAACCATTTTAACAACCGTTGCAGCCGCAATCTGTGCCGCTTTCGGATCATAAATTCCACAAGGAACATCACAGTGCGCATACACTGTCTTTGGAGTAAAAATTCTGTCAATTAGTCTAATTAGTCTCATGACTTTACATTATAACAAGTGAAAAAAGACGGAGCAAAGTTAAATTTTTGAACCCCTAAGCAAATATTTCCCGCTTAATATAACACCGCTTTTTGGGAGAACCTTAATCTTTGCCGCGTACGAAATAATATTGTTTAGGAAAATAAAGCTGGCACTCATCCCAAGCGCAAAAATGGTCCTTTCCAAAATTACAATTGGAATAAGCATATCCCAGTAGAGAGGCGTTGTTTGAAAAGCCCAAATCCAAAGTGCTCCGCCAACTGCGTGGGAAGA
>CAYTEJ010000079.1:0-4137 GCA_964436835.1 uncultured Gammaproteobacteria bacterium
CTATGACAACATCCGAAGTAAAACCGGTAGGCAATACTGCCTCCCATGAATATTTTTTCTGTTTCCAGGAATCACTCTTGAAACAATCACCAATAAATTCTAAAGTATCCTCCCTAGTCCGGGGCCTTAAAAAAGAAGAAGCTGCGCCGCTTAAGCTCTGTTCTATCACTTTACCTGCCATTTGGACAGGAACAACTTAATTAATCCACTTTACATGCACCGCGTCAAGCTATGAAACCAAATCTTCCCGGCTAAATCGCCCACGCATTGCTACATAAACAGGTCGCAAAATTTCATTTTCCACAACACGTCTCATCGCATCATTTAAATCATGGGGGTATCTGCAAGCCCAATCTTCCCACCAGCCTTTAATCCTTGATTCCTGATCTAAAAATTCGTCTATCGCTTCGAAAACTTCAAACTTTATCCTCGTTGACCTAATTGAATTAGCCCTATCCGGTGGGCAGTGCGAAGTACCGTCGATTATCGTCATAAACCGCATCCATAAAACCCTTTCCACCCTGGTATCTATACCCTCCTCCGGGCATACGGAAATAAAAATTGTTCATACCCTCACTTGCAAAGTCAGCAGAAATTTCGTGCTCATTCATAACGGCAAATTATACACCCAATTTACCATAAATCAATTTTTCCAAAGGGAATAAAGAGAAAGCTCTTAGACAGAAATCGAAGGCTGCTTCGCTATACCTTCACTGATTTTTTTACCAAAAACCAGCCTGGCAACAACCATATAATTCAAAAGCACAAGAGAAATAACCAAAACCAGCATTATCTGGTTTAAAATAATCCCAACAGCCAAAAGCAAAAGCCTAGTATCTCTTTTGAAATTAAAGCCCTTCCAGGATAACTTTTTACCCATTAAAACACTGAATTTATTCGGCATATACCCGTCCAGAATCAAAGCAAGAAGCAAAAATGCACTTACAAGCCAAATAAGTTCATTACCGCTTACCCTCCAATAACCGTATGCCATTCCTGCAATAACTGCCGTATCCACGTACTTATCAAGAGTTGCATCCAAAAACCCACCCCAGTCGGAACCTATAAATTTAAGCCTCGCCAGTTCGCCGTCACAACCGTCAAAAATAGACATAAACTGGACTAAAAACGCACCAAAAATCAACCATGGATAAGTCCCCTTAGAAAGGACAAGAAAAGCGGCAATTGCCATTAAAGGAATCGAAAATGAAATCATGTTTGGAGTAATGGGAGTTTTTATAAGTCTCCTGGTGATAAAAGTAGAAACGGGTCTATTCAGTTTTTTGGAAACAATTCCGTCTGCCGATTTCTTAAGACTTGAAAGTAACTTCTTTTCGGCGAATTTAATGTCAGCATATGTGTCACAATCTGCCCAAAAGCGGCCTCTATTATCAAAAGCCCTCAAAAGTCCCTGCCCCGCCAGAACCCGCATACAGTCACTCAAAGAATTCTTTCCATGTTTAGTCGTTTGCTCAAGTACCTTAAAAATATATGGCGAGCAAATAAACATCCCAGTATCAAAAGCGTTATAAGTCTCAAGGCTTTTATTAAGTGCAATTACTTTGTTCTCCCGGACAACAGCCTTTGTAGTGTCTGCAAGATCAAGTACCACATCCAAGTGCCTATCAACAGCCAGAGCGCATTCGTTTCCCTTAAGCTTCAACCTTTGGATTCTAATAAGTGTCTTATAGCTAAACACGTGGTCGCTCATCAAAAGCGCAAACTGTTCATCCTTAAGATAATTCTTTGCCTTAAGAACCGATATGCCGTTTGCTTTATGCCAATCATTGTTCTGCGCGTATTTTATCGAAACGCCATATTTTCTTCCGTCACCAACGGCCTTTTGAAACTCGCGCCCTTTGTATCCGGTTACAATTACAAATTCCGATATTCCGGCCTCTCTAGCCCCAAGAATCACACGTTCAATTATTCTAAGACCCAACAACTCCATAAGCGACTTGTGTCGCCCGCGTGTTACAGGTTGCATTCTGGTACCATTTCCGGCAGCAATAATCAGTGCTTTCATAATTTAAACCTTAAAAATAACCTTTGAGAAACAACAATTTTAAAAAAGTTCATTAGTTTCCAAACTAAATTCCAAACTTTAAAGTAAACAGGAAGTGTTAAGCCAAAATTGTTCTTTTCCAAAGGTTGAAAAACTTGAGGCATTATAACAGGAACAATCTACACAAACAACCTATAAGTATCTGGCTAAATTAGTTTGAAAGAAGATCCAAAATCCTGGCAAAGATTCCTTCTTGAATATCGACTAAACTACCGTTTGACGCAGAAACTACAGTAGTCAACTTAACCTCAACCGGCAGCAATCCAAAAAGCTTCTCATCCTTAACTCCACTTATCCTATAAACCGGCTGGTTATTTTGCTCCGTAAGCTCTATTGATGCACCCAAAACAGCAATCTGAGCCCCTTGCGTCGCTCCAGCTGACCCACTACCCTCGCCAGGTGTAGGTGAGGGCGTTGACCCTGGTTCCTCAACCCGTGTCAGCACTCCTGCCTTAATCATGTTTTCAATTGCAACGCTAGGTAAAACAGCTACCGCCTTAACCCCTGAAGGCGTTGTAACAAATAGTTCGCCGGTTGACGGATTAATAGAAAGCGGAAAGTTTGTTCTGACCCTTCTTCCTTTTTGGACAAAGCCCGTCTGGCCGGATCCAGTTGCAATTTTGATATCATCATCTTCAATTTCATTTTCGAGTTCGTCTAAAATCTCTGCTTCCTCCGTTGCTTCGAGCTCAAGTTCTTCCCCATTTTCGTCTTTAAATTTAGCGACAACTTTATCTCCTTCACGTTCGTATTCGATTTTTATACCCTCAAATTTTATTTTTGTTTTTTCCTTACCATCTTCTACCTCTGTTTCTGATTCAAAACCGGTTCGTTCATTTTTTGTCTTAATTTTTAGCTTATCTTTTTCTTTTTCGACTTCTACTTTTGTACCGCCTTGGGAACTACTCGAACTCTGTGCAGATGATTTGCTGCCTGAGCTTTCCTTTTGCTCCTCTTTGTCCTTTTTAATAGACTCGTTTTGCGATTCAGCCTCCTGCTTTTGGGATTCCTCTGCTTGTTTCTCGGCTTCCGATTTTTCGGATAAAACCTTACCTACAGCTTTTTTTTTGGAGTTGTCTGAAGTTGACGACAGACCGAGAAAGCCGGTTGCCGCAATTAACGCTATTACCAAAATAAGGATAATGTTTGCGAAGCCTTTTTGGGACATTACCCTTATTTATAACCAACAGTAAACTCTTAAGTCAAGCAAATTTTGTGTGGAGAATCTTAATCCCGTCCCTATTCACCTTCACGCCTTACAACTCAGCGTAAAATATAATATAAGGAGGCGTCAAACACAAAAACTACTAATATTTTGAAAATATACGCGGTTAGGAGCTCTTTGCACTAGCCAACGCGGCTGCCGCTTTTGCATTTACCATATTCATCTTCTTTTCTCTTATATCTGCAAAATGCTTGTCAACCGCTTTTTGGCACTCGGCATCAGGGCACACAGTTACCTCATGGATAATTATCTGCCCTTTGTCCGTCTTTTCACTCCACTTCTTCGCGAAGATTCTTGTCTTACCGCACCTGATACAGATTGTTTCCTGCATGACGTTTACCACCTTTTATTAGGTCTCCTGTCACCGCCGCCCGATCTGAACTGGTTGCCCCGATCGCTATTTTCCTTTGGACGTGCAACGTTTACTATAATTTTTCGACCTTCAAGTTCAAAATTGTTGAATTTCTTGATTGCTTCATCAGCATCTGCATCGGAAGCCATTTCCACAAACGCAAAGCCTCGGCTTTGGCCTGAGAATTTGTCAGTAATTACATTTGCACTGTCAACTTTTCCAACTTGAGCAAATAACTCTTCAAGCTGGGCGCTGGTTACACTATAAGAAAGACCCGCAACGAATAATTTTTTAGCCATTTATTTCCTCCTTTCAAAATTAAAATCTTGGCAAGAGTTTAGAAGTTTAGGAATTCGAAGAAAACTTAGAGGATTCTTAAACTAGATAAACGTAAGATTATTGGCAAATGATAACAAAAATTTAGCCTGGAGTCAATTTATTGTATAAGATGGGGACATCGGTAACACTCCTGCGGGTTTGTGTGTATCAATATAC
>CAYTEJ010000080.1:0-4109 GCA_964436835.1 uncultured Gammaproteobacteria bacterium
ATTCCGGTTTCACCACTGGACGGCTTCAAGGTCCTGGCAGGCCTCCTACCGCGCGATTGGTACTACGATTTTATCCAAACCGAACGCTACGGAATTTTTATCCTGGTTCTTCTACTTTTTACGGGCGTTATCGGAAGAATACTTTTCCCTATTGTATCAGTCCTTTTCAACCTCTTAATGCCGGGCTTTTCCGCCCCGTTTTAGCCTCAAAAAAAGGCTTTTCTTGGGTTGACTTTTATGCTATTATTAAATTGTTCACAGGAAGCAAACCCTACTGAGGTTGCACTTTAAAAAAGTTTTAGCCTTTTTCTTCGCCTTCAAGTATTATTTTGGGGATCCAATGTTCGCATTACCAAGGTAAAGCGATGAGGATACCCACCTGGGACTGACCGAAGAAAAACTAAGCCATGCGCCGAAAGTAGGGTCGACATTATCACCAAACCAAGCAAACGCTTGGTTTTTTCTTTGGCGACTTAATGGCCTTTTACAGAGCCTTAAGTACACATGATTATTAAATTTTTTTGGAAATTACTTTGAGCCGACAATTACTTCAATATCCGCAGAATCTGTTGCGTCTAGGCTTTTAGCCCCAGCAACAGCTGAATATTTGTCGGAAAGGTCGTTTATTAACTGATCTTTATACTTTAGAAAATCCGCCTTAAAGTCAACCTCTGTATCTGTGTAGTCGGTAGCATCTGCGTTGCCAATGGAAGAGACTGTATATCCTTTGCCTTCAAGAAAATCCTTCACGGCAGCTGCCTTGCCGGCAATACCGCTTCCGTTTAAAACTTTAATCTTGGGAACACTCTTGTCAAGAGATTCCGGTGCCGGAGTAAATTCCTCAACCGGTGCAACAGTTGCCTCAGGCGTCGGGGATGCTTTCTCAACAAAAGGACTGTATTGTGCAAATGGTCCAATGCCTCTAAAGAAAGCAAAAACTAAAGCACCAACAATAATCAGGATAATAAGAAGCCAAAGCCACTTGGCATTTTTCTCCTGAGACTCCTGATAAATTGGGCCGGTTGCTTGCGGTATATTTTGATCGTCCATATTAGAAACCGACCAAATTGTATCAAATCATGTCAAGTGGGTAAAGAGCCGACATGTTTTTCGTGATATATTATCTCTAAATCGAAATGGGCAAACTCGGCAAAATCAACACAATTATATTGATTGTATTTGTAGTGCTTGGCATTTATTTTGCCCGGGTCAGAACACCTGGCGATACGGCAGACACCTACTGGCACCTGGCAGTAGGAAGAGAGGTTTGGCAGCAAAAACAAATTTCAAAAACGGACAACTTCGTCTACGGTAAAGCCGATACCCGCTACACTTCCACCGAATGGCTTTCGGGATTAATTTTCTATTTTTCGGATAAATTATTAGGCTCTAGCGGATTAACGGCACTCAGAGTGCTTTGCGGTTTGAGTACAATGTACTTTCTTTATAAAAGCGTTTCCCTCTTCATAAAAGACACTACAAAGCAAATCGCTCTTTTACTGGGAACAGGCTATGTACTTGCCATTCGCCTATTCGACCGGCCGGAAAATTTCAGTATCATTTTTGTTTCGCTCATAAACTACGTCTGTCTAAAATATTTTTTCAAAGGCAAATTCGACAAACTGTTTTTTGTCATGCCACCAATCTTTTTAGTATGGCCCAACATCCACGCTTTCGTCGTCTATGGCTTTGCCTTGATTTCATTCTGGACATTTATCTTTTTGTACGAAGCAATTACAAAAACCGCAAACCGACAAAACATTAAAACGGTAATTGCACTTTATGCTGTAACTGTAGTAACCGTCATATTACAAGCAAAAAGATTTTTCTTTTTTCTTGAACTTAACAAGCTAACAAGTTTCAGCGTAAACGAGTGGGGCTCGCTTGGCGACCGCATATCCCTTTCAAAGGGCTATCAGTTTCTAAGCCAAATGCCCATTGAAGTTTATTTTTATTTTCTTTTTCTAATCACGACCCTCACACTAATTGTCATATGGTTATCCAAAAAAGAAGCACAGACCGCAAGCTTAGTTTTGGTAACCGCTGTCTACTTAGTAATCTTTCTGCTTCCCTTTAAATATTACAGACTCATTCCGCTTGCCGTCCTTACGCTTGCACCGATAACAGCCTACTTCTTCTCCAAGGTCGAAAATCAATGGATATCAACAGCAACGAAAACAATCGTGATATTAATAGCCATACTTACTCTAGGATCAATCTTGCTCGGATATACAATCGGCTCGAAATCTTACTTCAAAGCCTCTTTTGACGAAAACGGCAAAACACTCGGAGTAAAATCCCGTCTTTGGGGCCAGATTTTCCCGCAGGAAACATCAACCGTAATCAATAACTATCTAAACTCAAAAAGGCTTTTTACCTTTGACTGGTGGAGCAATTACTTTATTTGGCAAAACCCACAACTTCAAACTTACAGCGACGTTATGTACCAATACCGAACCCAGGAAGATTTCAAAGATGAACAAGCAATTGCCTCCGGCAGCGAAGGCTGGGAAACGCTGCTTGTAAAATACAACATCGATACGGTTGTAAACAGCCAATTTGCAGCACCCAAGGGCAACATTACACCAGTCCGGAAACTACCTAATTGGAAACTTGTTTATGTCGATAACGTATCCGCACTCTGGGCAAGGGATGATGTCATTAAAACGCTGCCTGTTGACCTTTCGGGTTTAAACTTAGAGCTTGAAGCTCCTCTCAAGTTTAAACCCGAAAATAAAGACAAGGCCGTCAAACAGCTTGAAAACCTAATTAAGTTTTACCCAAAAAATGATTTCGCCCGGGGACAACTTATCCAAAATTATATTGATGAAGGAAAACTGGACGAGGCCAAAAAGTTGGCCGAAGAATCGCGCACTCTCTTGCCAAGAGATCCGACTTTTGCCATGTATCTGGCGGCTGTTTATTCATCGGAAGGTAACTGCCAAATGGCCTCACAATTTACCAAAGAATCCCTGAGAAAAAGCTACAACGACTACAACTTCCAAGCGCTAGAAAGTATCGTACTTTCCGGCTGCCAAAAAGTAGTGAAACCCTAAACAAAGGTCAGGCCTTAGCTAAAGTGCCACCCGGACAAAGGCCTGACCTTAACCATAGACATTAACCTTAAATTCAAATTGCCCAAAGCAACCGTTTAATGTAAAATCATCTATGCGCATTTGCCGACTTAGCTCAGTGGTAGAGCAACTGTTTTGTAAACAGTAGGTCGTCGGTCCGAATCCGACAGTCGGCTCAAGGGTTTTGAATATTAGTCAAAGTCTCAAAATTGCTTGCAATTTTGAAAAGGAGAAATGATGAAGCGGTCAAGTTTCGTCTAAGCGAAACTGAAAAGCGCAATCCATTTCGACAAGCTGGGATGGCAGAGTGGACAATTGCAACGGTCTGTAAAACCGTCGTCCGAAAGGACTCCGAAGGTTCGAATCCTTCTCCCAGCACAAAGTTGCCATAACTATGGCGGCTTTGTGCTGTTGGGACTAGATCGAACCTCCAGGTTCGCTATTATGAAGCGCTATTGAAACATTCGATTTCAATAGCTTGCGAAATAATATGTAGATTTGCCGAAGGCAAATTAAAGATCCCAAAAAGCGCCGGCGTGGCTCAGTGGTAGAGCGAGTCATTGGTAATGACTAGATCATGGGTTCGATTCCCATCGCCGGCTCTCAAAATTCCCATCTCGTGCGTTCCCTGTTAGAATATTATTAATGCCCCATATTCTAGACCATAGATTCCAGATGTTAGATGTTAGAAAACAATCTAATCTACAATCTAAAATCTACAATCTAAAATCTACAAACGGTTTTACTTTAATCGAAGTCCTTCTTTCCATGTTCTTTTTAATTGCCATGGTAACAATCCTTCTTTCGGCATCCGGCACGTTGCTTCACACCAGAACATCTAACCTGCAAACCACAGCGACCAAAATTGCCACCAGGAAAATTGAAAACTTAAGAAATACCGCGTTTGCCTCACTTCCAATAGGCACAAATTCTTTTGCAGACAGTGACCTGTCGCAGTTACCGCAAGGAACCGCAACAAGTACAATCACCGATTACTCAATCCAACCGGACCCCCCGGACCCGGACATTAAAAAT
>CAYTEJ010000081.1:0-2322 GCA_964436835.1 uncultured Gammaproteobacteria bacterium
GTACAAATACCATCACGGTTAATCTAAGCGCCGCTAGCGCGACTGCTGTCGGTGGTGCGACCAGCTGGTCTGGTGTTGACCAAACGACACCGCTTGGAACGTTTAACGGCAACGGAGGCAATGGTACTGCGCCTTCGGTTACGATTTCGAGCAATCCCGGTGAAATAGTTGCCGACGTTGTCTCTATGCCATACGGTGCGGCTGATGTCGTACCTGTACCCGGAGCCGGACAAACCCAACGCTGGAACCGCTATGGTGTAGATGCTAGAGGTTTTGGGAGCACCAAAGCCGGGGCATCCAGTGTTTCCATGTCGTGGACGACAAAACTTGAATTCTGGGCGATAGGGGGAGTTTCCATTAAGCCTGTTGCCGGCAGCGGGATAACGGCAGGCAACAATGTCTACCAATGCACAACAGACGCGACGGCCGGTGGTGATTTGAGTGCGGTAACAGGCAACTGGGTAGTGTTTGTGGACGGGAATTTAACCGTGAATGGCAATTTGATGCTCAATAACGATTCAACACTGGTTTTTGTCGTCCGGGGCAATATTACTATTAATACCAATGTGACCCGGGCGGACGGTGTGTATATTGCCGGCGGGACATTTAAGGATTATGACAATGTAGGCACCAAGTCCAGAAATACCAGTCCTTACACGCTAACGATGAACGGAGCAGTCTATGCTCAGGCTTTTGATTTAAGCGCATTCCTAAGTAACTTGGCCGGATGCGGTTTGGCTTGCAGCAATACCGACAACCCGACAGACTATATTGTCTTTCAGCCGAAATATTTAGTTGCGCTTTCGCAGATGATCGGCTTGCCTGCTGTTTCCTGGCAGGAAGTGGCGCCGTAGGACCGATTTTTAATTTGAAATTTTTAATTTTCATTCAAACCTAAATTTTTAAAAATTTGATTAATTAATAATTGATTTCAAATTTTAAATTAAGAATTACAAATTGATCTATTAAGGTCGTCTTTAGGTTATAGAATTGTATCTTGCTTCTTGATGAGTTGCGCTCCTCGTTTTAAAATGCCCCCAGTTACAAACAGGAGAACCAAGTTATTAACTTGGAGTGTTTTCTTTTTGAATTTGGATTTTGGAGTTTTGAGTTTAAAATTGTATGAAGTTTCCTCTTTTTTCATCTAAACGCTTAGGAATAGATTTGGGTACGTCCAATTCGATGGTATGGGTTTCCGGCGAGGGTGTTGTCCTTTCCGAACCTAGTGTGGTGGCTATTGATTCGGTAACAGGCAAGGTTGTGGCCGTTGGTTCGCACGCCCACGAAATGTTAGGCAGGACAGGCACGGATTTGGTGGCGCAGAGGCCCTTAAAGGACGGTGTAGTTGCCGATTATCTGGTTTGTGAGGCGATGCTGAGGTACTTTTTGGATAGGGTTTTAGGATATTCGCGCTTTGGTAGGCCGGAAGTGATGGTTTGTGTGCCTTACGGCATAACACAGGTGGAAAGGCGGGCTGTTTTGGAGGCAACGCTTTCGGCAGGAGCCAAGACGGCTTATTTGATTGACCAGCCGTTGGCCGCGGCAATAGGCGCCAAGCTGCCGATTGATGCTCCGTATGGGTCGATGATTGTTGATATTGGCGGAGGCCAGGTAGGGGCGGCGGTAGTCTCTCTGGGAGGAATTGTAGCAGCAGGTAGTGCCAGGGCGGGCGGCGATAAGTTTAACGAGGCTATTATTGCCTATGTCCGCCGGATCCATAACTTGGTAATCGGTGAAAAGATGGCTGAGGAATTGAAACAGAAGATCGGCAGTGCAATTACTGTTTCCCCAAGGAAAACGTGGGATATAAAAGGCCGTGACGCTATTTCGGGCATGCCCAAGACGTTGACTATAGACTCCAATGAGGTGACTGAGGCTTTAAACCCGGTTTTAGGGGCTATTATTGCCTGTATTAAGGCAGTTTTGGAGCAAACGCCCCCAGAAATTTCCTCGGATATAATCGACCGCGGAATTGTTGTTTCCGGGGGTTCAAGCCAGCTTCGCAATATTGAAAGGTATATTAGCAGCCAGATCGGCGTTTCCGCCCATGTTGCCGAAGATCCGGTGCATTGTGTAGTTTACGGGACGGGAATAGCGCTTGAAAACATTGAGACATGGAGAAGGTTTGTACATCAGAGATAAGAACTAGCTACTAGTGATTAGTAACTAGTGATTAGTGATTAGTTCGGCCGGGAAAAAGGTCAGGCCTTGGAAAACTTAAAGGCCTGACCTTAACTTTGCCCGTTTTTTGATCCCCTTTGTGTCTATTGGGGTCTATAAAAGGGGGTAAAGGCAAAAATTGGCAAAGTTGTCAATACATTT
>CAYTEJ010000081.1:2332-3836 GCA_964436835.1 uncultured Gammaproteobacteria bacterium
TTGGTTGGCCAGGGGTTTTAAAATGTGTTACATTTTAAGTAGTAACACAAAAATGCAATTTTCGGCCTGTAGTAAGTTGCTTGGCGGGTTCGTTGTTTTTGCTTTAACCTTCGTTTTTTTTGGCAATCAAAACAGCCTGTTTGCCAGTGATGGATTAGATGGTGTTTGGGTTGTTGAGACAACCTTAACGAAACCCGGTACTCCGCACATTTCTGCGGGTGAAAATAGCCTCAAACCAACTTGGTTCTGGGACGCTTCAAAATCGCTTATAGCAGGCCCAATCCATTACCTTGTCCAGTGGTGTGCCTCGGCCGATTTTTCAGGCTGCCAAGGCAATAAAATGTACACTGATTCGAACTCATTTAGCTTCGATTTCTCGAACCAGCTGACAAACGGTATCTGGTACATGAGGGTCCGGGCAATGGACGAATATGGCCATAATTCTGCCTATTCCGAAACGGGTTTAGGTACGCTTAATTACTTTTCGCTGGTTACTCCTTACGATTTCACAATTAGTTTGGCCGGAAATGAGGCTAAACTTGCATGGTACGACTGTTTTGCTTCCAATTTCAGGGTGTGGGCTTCCAATACAGGAGCGGAGGGAAGCTATAAGGCCATCGGAGAAACGGAAAGTTACGGATTTACTTCAAATTTAGGCACGCTTGGTGTTCGCTGGTTTTACGTTACAGCCTTCGATAGGTGGGGTAATGAAAGCCCGCCGTCACCGGTTATAAAAGTAAAAATACCCGGCTTATTGGAAGCAAATAAAAATTCAGGCGGTGATTGGGCGGCAATTTTTGAACCTATATGGCGTGATTTTAGCCTTGGATCCGGTGAGGTTGCAGGAGACAGGACAAACAGTGTTATTCCTACAAATGAGGACGATAACGACGGATTTTTAGGCATAATTCCCCACGATTACTTCAAACTAAATTAGCTTCGGCTTGAGGCTATTTTGGATTGATATACTTATTTTGTTTTGGCCTGCTGGGGCAATGTAAGTGACGTTGCCGTTTTTGTAGCAGTTACCCATTGTGCCTGCTTGCAGTGGGATATTGTGGCAGGAATCTGGGTATTTTTCGGATTTAGACCCTAAAATTCTAGATTTCCATTTATTGTAGATCTTCTCTTGGTGATGTTATCCCTTGTTTTCTCAAAGTTTGCCTTTTTAAAGGGCTTTCGGGGGTTTGCAGTCGCCATGTGCGTACCTTTTGATAAATGATGATCTTAGCAAAATTGCCGAGGCTAGGATTCCGGCAAAAGTTCGGGCAGTAAATAAATTGGCCAATTCTTATATCAATATACTATTATGTATATCGAAAGGTATTATTTAGATATCAATATTTGACAGTTTAGCCTTGATTTTGAGGCTAAATCAATCTGTAATTTTATCTTTGGGGGCGCAAAGATATTTTAAATTGGTTAAAATTAAGTGGTGGGTATCGGTTGGGATGTACATGCTTGACTGATACCGGAATGTTATGCATAGCTAAGGGCAGGTCTT
>CAYTEJ010000082.1:0-3771 GCA_964436835.1 uncultured Gammaproteobacteria bacterium
TTCTTCAGAAAAAATATCAGATGAGTCACGTTCAGTTCAGTTCAGTTCAGTTCAGTTCACATGAACGTGACGAATGCTGATATCGTCTCCTGCTGATATCCACAAAAAAAGATTTTGCGCAGAATACCGGCCTTGACCTATTTTCGCGGAAGGTTACCCAACAACTATCGTCAGCGCTAGTACGTTTCACTATCCAGTTCGGAATGGGATGGAGTGGTTCCATACCGCTCTAAAGACCGGAATTCCAGAGCAAAATCTTTTTTAAAGTTCGGAATATCAGCTCTCGCTTCGCTCGCCTGATATTTGTCACGGTGCTCCAAATGGGATGGAGTGGTACCACCTCGCTCAAATCACCACGAAAGGAATTCTACAAAATTCAACTAGAAATATCAAGCTTAACGCTCAGTTACCGGAGTTACCTTTTTGGCCATACCTAAAACTTCCGCTTCTTGATGAATAGTTTCCCTTAACCTCCATTTGGCTTCCCTGGCAAGCCTGTCGTCGGTTTCTAAAACCTCAGTCTTAGCAATCATCCTGTAGGCCCAAGCTTCCGTCCGACGATCGTCACCAAAACGGTCTGCTACAACACACATCAAATCAGAAGGTTTATGGACACCCCACATCAAATCCTTTGCAAAATCCGGTTTACTCGAATCCCCGGTTAACCTATCCGGGTCATTTATGGTGATGCCATCCGCTGTCAAAACCTGGCAATCCTCAGGGCTTTCTCTCAATGCATCGACCATAAAATCCAAAGCTATATAGCTAACGCGCTCACTATGACTGGGATGCTCGTGAGTTTTTATTCTTGGGGCAATTTCTGAATATGATTGTGGCCTTTCGCTCATATTACTTTCCATATCTCCATTCTGTCATATTTCTCCAAAAAAATAATCCCCTGAGGGATTACGTTAAGCCAAAAATAATCTTGGCCGTTTTAAATTTTAGGTTGTCCTTCATTTTGGTCTGGCGTTCCAATAACGGATTCAGGTAAAAATCCTTGACCAGCACTCAAGTCACTAACCTGTCCCATTCCGGCATACCTCGCAGCTCTTCTTAGGGCTTTTCTGTCTGAGCCATGTTTACTTGCAGCATCCTTGATACCGGCAATATCTACTTTGCGTCTTCCGGGATCAGCATCTGGTCTGCTCATCTTCCCCTCCTACGACCTCTTGGTTTTCGGCTCAAAGCACCTGCTGCCATCATCTCCTCAATTACTGCTACTCTTCTTGCATGATCCTGTGCATCAAAACACAATTCCACCGCACGGCGATAAGCTGATTTTGATTCGCCGGATTCTCCACTGCCACCGGCTATTGGTCGAGGTTTACCTTCACTCATGCCTCTAATTATTTTCCCTTCGAATTCTGCCATTTGGTTCTCCAAAAAAAATATCCCTCGCCCCGCCTTGGCGGTGTGGGATAAGCATATTTAAAACCTCAACTAAAAAATTGTCAAGCTAGCTAAATTTCGTTTAATATTGAAACAATGTTTAAAAACAATAACTGGATAATAGTAGCAACACTTATATTCTGCGCCCTTTTCTTTTTAAGAACAAACTCCGTTTTTGTTAACGATACTTACTGGCATATGTCGGTCGGCAGAGAAGTTGCCCAAACAAAGAAAATTCCTCAAGAGGACAGTTTCGTTTACGGTAGTGACAACACTCACTATGTTTCGTCCGAATGGCTAAGCGGGTTGATATTTTACGAAGCTTACATAAAACTTGGAAGCTACGCTTTCCCGATACTCAGACTTTTAGTTGGCACTGCTGCCATATTTTTTCTTTATAAAACTCTTTCTCCGATTATAAAGAACAAATTTTTGCTTGGCACTTCTCTTTTTGCCATCTCATACATCATCTCCTTTAGCCTAAATAATCGCCCGGAAATGTTTAGCATTTTATTTATTGCCATAACCAATTACGTATGCCTCAAATACTACTGGCAAAAAGTCCTCCCTAAAACAGCCTATTTCTTACCTTTAATATTTTTAGCCTGGCCAAATATCCATCCATACCCTGTAGTTGGCCTCGGCCTGTTAGCATTCTTCTCATTCTTAGTTACTTATGAGCTGAAGTTGAAAAGGTCGGAACGAAAAAGTTACCTCACATTTATTTTGCTGGTTCTGATTTCATTCGGCGCCTGCGCACTTCAATACCAAAGGGTTTTTTTATTCGCCCAAGCACCTAACCTTCAATACATTGCGGAGCTGGTCAGTCTAAAAGACAGGCTTCTGCACCAAGGTAATTACAGAGTTCTGGGCAACCTTAATGGTGAAATATATCTTTATTTACTGGTTATTGCCGTCTACATATTTAATCTTGCAAAAACAAAAAAGATTGATCTTGTCAGTGTTTTTTATCTGGTAATTCTTCTATCACCAATTAAATATTTCAGGCTAATATCACCGGTGCTTCTTATTATCTGGCCTCAATTTGCACAATCTTTCAAAGATCTTGCCAAGGGAATTAAAACAGACATGCCTTCGAGGGCACTTTATATAGCCGCTTTAGTTTTTATCGTAATCTCAGCATTAACCGGCCACGTTTTAGGGCCAGGTAAAGAAAACATTTATGCATTTGCCCCCCAAAGGACAGAAAAGTTCATAAAAGAGAACCTTAACACTAAGAGGATTTTTACAATTAGTAACTGGAATGACTATTACATTTGGCAGCTTAATAATGTCAAAACATTTTCCGATGCCATGCCTCTATTCAGAACCAAGGAAAGCCTTATGGATGAAAATTTCCTCGTCAGGCCGGAAAATAACCCCAAAGAGCTGCTTACAAAATATAATATCGACACGATAGTAAATACCCAAAATACGTTCGATTGGCTAAGTTCCACAAACGTTGCAGGCCTTGATAACTGGCAACTCGTCTACGTTAGCGAGATTGCCATAATTTATGCCCGCAAAGATGTCATAAAAAATAACATTTTGGACCTTTCGCTGATTAACCCTTACGAAAAATCAGATTTAAAATTTGATTATTCAAAAAAATTAGAAGCAATAAAACAAATAGAAAACCTCCTAAGTTATGACCCGGAAAACGATTTTGCACGAACCCAAATGGTTCTCTACTACTTATACGAAAACCAATTGGATAATGCAGAAAAACTTGCACTTGAATCGAAAATCAAAAGCAGCAATAAAGCCACCTACAGTTTCTTTCTTACAGTAATTTACGCCCAAAAACACGAATGTCAAAAATCCAGACAATTCGCACAGGAAACGATTCAAAACGATTCCAAAAACGAAAAATTAAAACAGCAAATAAATGATATTATTGTCAAAAATTGCTCTGAAGGATTGTAAGTACTCTAACGTCTTTAAAACTAAACGGAATGTTTATCCCACAAAAGCGGGAAAAAGGACAAATGATCTATTAGTACGCCTTAGCTGAAAATCTGGTTTTCAGGTATTCAGGTTTTGGAAAATAGATAAATAATTCTCCTAGCCCGACGACCCGATAACCCGATCAACCTCACGGATCACCCGTGAACAACAATTACTTGCTTTACACTTGGCGCCTATCAACCTGGTAGTCTTCCAGGGATCTACGATACCTAGTCTTGTGGCCTGTTTGGCGCTTAGATGCTTTCAGCGCTTCTCAGTTACGAACGTAGCTACCCAGCACTGCCACTGATGTGACAACTGGCACACTAGAGGTTCGCTCACTTCGGTCCTCTCGTACTAGAAGTGACCCCACTCAAGTATCAAACGCTTACACCGGATAGAGGCCGAACTGTCTCACGACGTTCTGAACCC
>CAYTEJ010000083.1:0-1757 GCA_964436835.1 uncultured Gammaproteobacteria bacterium
TCCATGTAAACCATGTCTTCAAAAACTCGCCTCGAAAGGTCTAATACTGATCCTCCTATTGCTGTTTCAACTGCAGGATCTTTCTCGATCATTTCTATCAATATAGTTACTGTCTGCAATGTAAAATAGTCTTTTCTGAAAGCTCCTTCTAAGATTCTTCCAAAGCGTGATTTGAAATTGTTGGGACCTACAGCTAGTGTGTACGCGGAACTAAGGAAGTTCTGTGTTAGTTCTATAAATGTCTTAGTCGTTTCCTGTGTCACAGCAGTATTTTACATCTATTTCCTATTAGGATTAAATTGAAAGCAGGTCTTGAGCCTAAGGATAAAGCTCCGTATAATGAGCCCAGCTCAGAATAGATTTGGTTCCATTTCCAAGACCTTTGGGCTGCAACAGTTAATTAACCTTAAGATCCATCTACCGTATTCAAGAAATTTCTGATTGTTGATATAAATTTTGGCTCTTCCTCTATCTCGGCGTGGTGTGCACTGTTTTCAAAAATAACCATTTGAGAGCCGGGCGTGATTTCTTTGAAGGAAGCAACTGTCCCAGGCGTAGCCTCATCATATCTACCACATGTATATAAAACAGGTATTTTAATATTAGTTAAATCCTGTTCACAATCTAAGTTTTTCAAATTCCCGGTGCAAAAAAATTCTGACGGTCCCCACATTGTTTCATAGACATCAAAATTTGCCTCCTGAGTTGTCCTTTGTGCGGATTTTGGAAGCCGCGAGAGTCTACACAAATATCTTTTCTCAAATTGTTTCATAGCTTTTTTATACTCATCACTTCCTGTTGTACCATCTCGCTCGTTTGCTTCTATTGCTTCTTGTACTCGATGTGGCAACGTCGCCTTTAGGCGATTTGCATCTTCTATCCATTTGGGGGTACTAAGCAAGGGACTAGCTAAAGTTACACTCTCAACCCCTTCTGGAAACTTTTTTAGATATTGCGCTGCTAGCGCTGCACCCCATGAGTGGCCTAGTAAATGCAGTCTTTGCAAGCCCAATTCTTCCTTGACAATATTTAACTCCTCAACGAATCTATCAACAGTCCATAAGCTTGCGTCATCCGGTCTGTCAGACTTGCCGCAACCTAGCTGGTGGTATAAGACAACCGGCCTTTGATCTGCTAATTGTTTTAAGCACTCGAACTTATATGGAGGAAAACCTGGGCCGCCATGTAAAAAGACCAGGGGAGTTTTTCCGCCTACCCCGCTCATTTCGTACCATACTCGCCCACCTTCAACTGGTATAAACCCTTCAGTTGTCGGATATTCACCTGAATTTGGTTCTTGATCTCTTCTTGTCACGTTACAGAGTTTAGGTTTCACGCTATTAAAAGTCAAATAATTTTCTTTATTAATTGGATGTACTTAGAATGCTATTCTAAGCCAAAAGCCCTTATCCAGCAAAACCCCATAGTGTACTTTGGTACCATTTTCTGATATACTTATGATTGACAAGACGAGATAAAGGTATTATTTTCAATTCGCCGCAGGTATCTTTCTTCCTTCTCACAAATACTTATCTTAATTTTGGTAGACTCAATATTTTAACTGCAATTTATAGGGATTCTATAATTTATGGGCAAAAACATTTATCTTGGAATTGATGGGGTAATTTTAACTAGAGGTACAACTCCGGCTTTGCATTTAGATAAATTCCTAAAACATATTACTTCCCACTTTAGCGTTTCCTGGCTAAGTTCCAGATGCCGGGGAAGCACTGAAGGCACAGAAAAATACTTATCCC
>CAYTEJ010000083.1:1767-3728 GCA_964436835.1 uncultured Gammaproteobacteria bacterium
TATCCCAATTTTTAGACACCAATACAATCAATTTAACACGTGGCATTAAACCAACCAGTTTTAGCCTAGACAAGACCGAAGCTATTGATTTTGATAATAACTTTTTTTGGCTGGACAGTGAACTTTTTGCTTCTGAGAAGAATACATTAAGGTCGCACAATGATTACGATTCCTGGATTGAATTGGACCTCATTAAAAATCCCGACCAGCTACTCGATGTCATGCACAGCAAACTCAGAAGTAAAAAATAATAATTTTGGAAGGGGGTGAAAAATATGAACGATAATGACAAAAAAACAGACGCTACTGACGAAAAAGTCGCAGAAACAGCAAAGACAGAAGAAGCTGTAAAAACAGAATCTGCTGCTAAGTAAAGTTTACTTAAGTAATTAGATGGTGGCGGGTCGTATTTTAGGGTCCGCCTCTAATTATTTTAGTATCAAGGTTCTCCTTCACATTATATTGTTTTAATTCAGGTTGATATTTTTTTGATATAATTTCAAAATGATAGAAAACCGCCCTTATGTTCCACGCGATCCAATTGAAATCAGGATTCCCAATAGCATAATATTCCCGCTTCAACATTTGGAAGATTGCTTAGCACAGGTTGAAGAAGGTACCATTTTTAATGGTGAGAGGCTTGCGCAATTTCGTGCCAGTAATCGTTTCTGTCAAAGAATTAATACCCTAACATCAATCGCGGGAAGTGTGATTGGCACAGCTATGCTAAGAAGCGATAGCGATGGACTCAAGGGAAAATTATCAAAAGCCGCCGGTTTGTTTGTGCTTACACATGCAACTGTTCAGGCAAAACGCGCTTTTGAAAAATCGCAAAGACAAGCTAGGCTCGAGTCAAAAGACACTATTTGTAAGCACGATTTATAAGAGGTCACCTATTTTATAAGCAGGAAAGCGCCCAAAACGATTAATAAGCCTCCAAGCGCGGATTTTAAAGTTAATGATTCACCTAAAAATAATGCCGCAAAAAGAATGACAAAAACGACACTCAACCTGTCAATGGCAGCAACTGAAGTTGCGGGTCCGAGTTTGAGGGCAAAGAAATAAAAAAACCAGGACAGGGCACCGGAAAGCCCGGCTAAAAAAATATAAAGGTAGGCTTTACTAGTGATTTGTGAAAGATCCCATTTTTTCAATGCAACTGCCGCTGCGACCAAAAGAAGTGCCATAACGACAGCCCTTACTGCGGTTGCCAGAGTTGTGTCGACCTTGCCAAGCCCAATTTTGCCAAAAACGGCAACAAGAGCTGCAAACACCGCTGAAAGCAAGGCAAATAGCAAATACATAAATTTATTATATCAACACGGAAAATGATTAAGCTTTAGCAGATTTTAATTTTGACCTGTTGAGAAAGCCTGTCGAGAGGACTCCAAAAAATGCCCCGAGAAGCGTTCCGCCTACAACATCACTTAACCAGTGCTCTCCTAGATATATCCTTGAAGTGGCCATTACTATTAAAAACAGGACTAATGCAACTACTACTTTTTGCTGTCTGTGTTTTGTCGTCAAAAGGTAAGTTAGAAGTACGATAATAAAAGCAGTGCGGAACATGTGGCCGGAGGGGTATGAATAGTTTGTGTGAATGTATACGGACGGAAATAGTATGCCTACATTGCGGAAAAATAGCTTGGGGGGGGCGGGGTGGAATAAATACAGTTTCCCTCCCAGCTCAACTAGGGTTCCTAGAATAAAAAATGACCATACGGATACTATTGGCCGTAATTTCCTGCCATATAAAGCAAGCATAACCGCAAGCAAAATCCCAGCAGTTATTTCGAATGACCCGAGTAAGCTTAAGATAGAAAAAGGAAGGTCAAAAATACGAGGCACGATAGCTTGAAAAATTAATGTGGCCTTAACGTCAATTTCCGAAAGCAGATTCATACCCACTAAGATTGTGAGAGCAGTAAATAGGAGGAGTGCCGCTTGGGCAAATCTGTTCT
>CAYTEJ010000084.1:0-275 GCA_964436835.1 uncultured Gammaproteobacteria bacterium
AGAAATTGATGCAATTTATGGGAAACTAGAAGTGCCGAATTGGGCTCCGTGGCTTGCTGCATCAAAGGAATCACTTGCTGGGAGGGTAATAGTTTTTTCGGCTGGTCAATTGGTGGTTAACAACATAGAAGGAGATCCTTTGGCAAGTTTGTCTATGAATAGGATTTTTTGGGATGGTGATCCTTCTTTCTTACCAAGTTGGGATGATGTTGCTGGAGACCCAACTACTTTTGAAAACACTTATAAAAAAGATGGTAATGCACTGGTTATGATGT
>CAYTEJ010000084.1:285-3557 GCA_964436835.1 uncultured Gammaproteobacteria bacterium
AAAGCATCAAGGAGAAGGATTGGCAAAAAAATTAATAGAGCAAGCGAAGATGCTTGCGTTTGTTTCGGGAGTTGATTACCTAATTGGTTCTTTTAGACCAAATGATTATGGGAAGTATAAAGCTATTTATGGTTTAGATGCGACAGATTTTGCCACCTACTGTCAGCTTAGAAGAGAAGACAAATTACCAGTAGATTCATGGCTTAGAAACTTGACTAGAAATGGTATGAAGCCTATGAAAGTTGATGAGGAGGCGATGACAGTAAAATCAAGTCTTGAAGATCTCTCCTTGTGGAATGAAATTTGTCCTAGTGTTTGGGAATGCGGTGAAGTTGGCTCGTGGTTTATTGACGCAAAGAACAATACGGCAGTTTATGTTGAGTCAAATTTATGGGGGATAGCATGGAAAAAAACTGGTTTAAAGTAAAAAAAATTTTCCCGAAAGTTTGGGGATTAGCAGAATTCAACCACTTTGAAAAAGTCGTGTCTTATCTTTTTATTGGTGACAGGAAAGCATTACTTTTTGATACTGGGTTGGGAATTGGAAACCTTAGAAAGGAGATTTCCAATTTAACTGATCTTCCAATTATTGTAGTTAATTCGCACTCCCATTATGATCACGTTGGCGGCAACCAATTATTTAAAAGAATTAAAAAAAACATTAAGAATCGTGAAACAATTTCGATTAGTCCATTTGAATTTATTGTTATCAAAACACCAGGTCATACTCCTGACTCAATTTGTTTACTTGAAACAAGTATGCGATTGTTACTTTCTGGTGACACAATGTACCCTGGACCTATTTATTTGTATTTAAAAGAATCAAGTTATTCAGCATATAGGCAAAGTATTAGAAACTTAAATCGATTAGATAATGTGCGTTATATTTTGCCAGGCCATAATGCATTTTTGTGCAAAGGAAATTTAATTGAGAAAATCTTCAACAAAATTTCTGACGAGAAAGTCGATCATCATGATATTAAAATTAATAAAACTACCAAACTTAAATTAGTTAGCTAGATGCTTAACTTCGATTGAAGTTTGCTTTGTGCTATAACCAGTCGGAGGATTTTGGCGGGTCGGTTTCTAATCTGGACTCCAGGCTTTTCATTTTATTGACGACAAATGCGCGTTGTTTTCTGGAGATAATTTTTCCTTTTTCCAGTTTTCCTATTTCCAAACTTGCAGTTTCCCGGGTCAAACCGGCAAGAGTTGCAATTAAGCGATGGGTTAGTGGTACTTTTATGATTGTTTGACCGTTTTTCCCTTCATTTCCGAAACGCTTGGAGAGCATTATGAAAGTTGCCGCAATTTTTGAGCCGGCATTTCCAAATAAAAGAGTCTGTGTTGTGTTAATTATCGCCTCAAGGCCAATCATGGTACGCTTGTTAAGTTTATAAAGTATATTGGGTTCGCTTTTTATAAATTCGATCACAATATCTTTTGGGGCTTTGAAGGCTTCGACTTCTGTGAGCGTTTCAAAAAAATAATTATTATCAATTTCCGCAAGTGCCCACATCATAAAAAGATAGGATTCCGGTTTATAGATGTTTAGAGTTATTTCCTGGCCGGAGGTAGAGATCGAATAAAGTCTTACTAGGCCTTTTTTGATGTAATAGATACTTGCGGGATTTTCGCCAGGCCTAAGAATTGTCTCACCCTTTTTGAATGTGACGTTTTTCCCAACCCTAGTGAAAAATTTTAAATCAAGGTCGTTTTCTGTGGGTGGCAATTTAAAACTATTATATCAATAACACGTATGTTTGTAGGTTTTGTTACAACAATTTGGTAATTTTTATTACTGAATATATTGTTTTCATATTATAAAAAACTAGCGGTATATAAACTGAGTTTGGGAAGGCAACATTAATAATGGTTTATGAATATTAAGTTAATTGAGTATTTGAGAGGACCGCCCTGAATTTAAGTAAATATGTTATTTGTGATTTTGTAAAAATAAAAAGGAGATGAACAAATATGAAAATTATAATCACTGAGTCATTTAATATAGAAAAGATTTTGAGGGAGTTTTCAATGAAAGTAAAAATTTATTGGGAATTTTTGGGAAGCGCGTAGACAGAAATCATCCCGCTTATTAATTTTCTTGTCGTCATCTTTTTGTTAAACTATCCAGTATGTCTCTTACAGTAGGAATAGTTGGTTTGCCGAATGTTGGCAAGTCGACATTATTTAACGCCCTTCGCTCCGTTCAGGGTAAACGCTCTGGCTTGGCCATTGCAGCCAATTATCCATTTACAACAATTGAACCGAATGTCGGGATTGTGGAAGTTCCGGACGTTCGTTTAGAAAAGTTAAAAGAGGTTAGAGAAAAGAGTGAAGGGCTTTCTGCCGGTTTTAAAATCGTGCCGGCTGTTGTGGAATTTGTGGATATTGCCGGGATTGTGAAAGGTGCTAATAAGGGCGAGGGTTTAGGCAACAAGTTTTTGTCTCATATCCGTGAAGTGGATGCGATTGTTTTTGTTGTTAGGGATTTTAAAAACAAAGAGATTATAGATACCGGTGAAAGTCCAGATAAAGATTTGGAAATTCTAAAGTCCGAGTTACTTTTGAAAGATTTGGAAACAGTAGAAAAAAGAATTGATACTTTAGAGCGTGAGCTTAAGCCGCTTAGTCCGGCTGACCCAAAGCACGGACTTTTGGATTTGATAAATCGCGTAAAGACGGTTATTGAACAAGGCAAGTGGGTTGGCGACGGGTTAACAAGTGAAGAACTTGAAAAAATTTACGATTTACAACTTTTGTCTTCCAAAAAAACGCTGGTAGTTATCAATAGTGATGAAGCGGGTTTAGTTGACAAGCCTCCGATTGATGGCGCTATTCGGATTTGCGCAAAACTGGAAGAGGAATTGGGGGGACTCGAGCCAGACGAGCAGAAGGAGTATTTGAAAGAGCTGGGAATAAAAGAACCAGGTCTTAACGTTTTGATAAAAAAAGCTTATGACGTTTTGGGCTTGGCTACTTTTTTGACGGCCGGACCAAAAGAGGTGAGGGCATGGACAATAAAGCAGGGAAGTTTGGCGCCTGTGGCAGCGGGGGTAATCCATACCGATTTTGAACGTGGTTTTATTGCAGCGGATGTTGTAAGTTTTGATGATTTTGTCCAGTTTGTTGGTTGGAAGGGCGCTCGGGAAAAGGGGAAAGTTAAAACAATCGGCAAAGCGGAGGTTGTGGCAGAAGGCATGGTGGTTGAGTTTAGGTTTAGTGTTTGATATCATTTACCGAATAATATGTACGAGTTAATGATTGTTGCT
>CAYTEJ010000085.1:0-1290 GCA_964436835.1 uncultured Gammaproteobacteria bacterium
CCTATCACTTCCCACTTACCGTCAACGTAGCTTTTAGCCCAAAATTGGATTTTTGATATGTTTTGCGGAGTATCGGCCGAAAATTCGATTGTAAGATTGTTTGAGCGAATAATTTCGCCCGCTTGCGGTGATATAATTTGACCGCCCTTAGTGTTTTGCTGAACGTCAACAGACGGAGTGCTTTTTTGCAAAAGAGGCTTCGCGATCAGAAAAATGATGATCAAGCCAAAAATAATAAGTGCAACAACACCGATGGGGTTTATCGGCCAGCCTTTTTCGCCTTTTTGTATTGGACCCCGTTTTTCTGATTCATCAGCCATGGCTTTTATTCAGTATAATATACCGCTTGACTAGTAATTTTGCCAGCAAATTGTCCCGAATGTTTGCTTTTGCCCCTCTGTCAAAATCAATTTGTTTGGGATAGAATACTCTTGTTTTTCGGCTTTGCTTTCATTTTAGATTTATTATTGGTAATGGCAAAAATAGGATATTTCCAAAAATTAATTATTAAGTCTGCCAGCTGGGTCTTAGGTGTATTGACGTGGTTTATCAGGCTTGTGGCGTTTATAGGTGATGTAACGATATGGGTTGTCAAACAAATCACCAAAAGTGTCCTTCTCGCACTTAAAAAAATCAATCTGGACCTAATAAAAACGGCTCCAGTTAAGGCAGCCCGCAGGGTTCTTGGTCATCCGCTTATTAGTGAAGAACGCAGCTTTAAGGTAGGGCTAATCATGATATTTGTGGTCATATTTACAGCGTGGTACATAACCCGTGATCTTCCAAGCCCAAAACAGCTTGAAAGTAGACAAATTCCGCAAACTACAAAAATTTTGGACAGAAACGGCCAGCTTTTGTATGACATTTATCTGGACCAGAACAGAACTGTAGTTGCGCTTTCAGGGATACCTGATAACTTAAAACATGCAACTATTGCCATCGAGGATAAGGACTTTTATAAACATAAGGGTTTTGATGTCTGGGGCATTGCAAGGGCTTTTAGGCAAACGGTTTTTGCAGGTAATGTACAGGGCGGGTCTACAATTACACAGCAGTTGGTAAAAAGCGTTTTCCTTTCACCGGAGAGGACACTAACGCGTAAAGCAAAAGAGTTGTATCTGGCATTTCGGGTAGAGATGGCTTTTTCAAAAGACCAGATACTCGAAATGTACTTAAACCAGGTCCCTTATGGTGGAACGGCCTTTGGGGTTGAAGCTGCGGCAGAACAATATTTTGGGAAACATGTACAAGACTTAGACCTTGCGCAGAGTGCACTTTTGGCAGGCCTTC
>CAYTEJ010000085.1:1300-3552 GCA_964436835.1 uncultured Gammaproteobacteria bacterium
ATCATGCACCGTACGGCGAAAACCCGCAAAGAGCCAAAGACCGCCAACTTCTAGTTTTAAAGCGGATGGTAGACGAGCACTATATTAAACAAAGCCAGGCAGATGAGGCGGCGAAAGAACAATTGCAGTTCAAACCCTCAGCAACAAATATTAAGGCTCCGCATTTTGTGATGTTTGTCCGTGAATATTTAGCCGCAAAATACGGCGATTCCGTAGTGTCCAGAGGCGGGCTTAAAGTTACTACCACACTGGACCTTGATTTACAGGAAAAAGCCGAGCAAATAGTAAAAGACAATGTTAATAAGTTGGGCTCTTTGCATGTGACAAACGGAGCGGCAATGGTGGCAAAACCAGGAACCGGTGAAATACTGGCTATGGTCGGTTCAAAAGATTATTTTGACCAGTCAATAGACGGGGCAGTAAACTTAACTACTGCGCAAAGACAGCCGGGTTCTTCAATTAAGCCAATTAATTATGCAACCGCGATAGAGCATAAGCTGATTACGCCGGCAACAATCATAATGGATGTGCCAACTACCTTTTCCGGTGGACCCCGGCCATACAGGCCTGTTAATTACGACGGTAAATTCCATGGTGCGGTTACTGTCCGAAACGCCTTAGGTAATTCTTTCAATATTCCGGCAGTTAAGGTGTTGGCTTTAAACAGCGTTGATGCAATGATCTCGATGGCCCAGGCTATGGGAATTACGACTTTCACTGAACCATCCCGTTACGGGCTCTCACTAACTTTAGGCGGCGGGGAAGTTAAAATGGTAGATATGGCAACCGCATTTGGCGTATTTGCAAACCAGGGGAAGCGGGTTGATTTAACTCCGGTTTTAAAAGTTGAAGATGCTCAAGGTCATTTACTTGAGGAATACGTCCAAAAAACCGGCAAGCAAGTACTTTCGCCGCAAACGGCATTTTTGATTTCTTCAATTTTAACCGATAATTCAGCAAGGCTAATGGAATTCGGCGCAAGTAGCGGACTTGTGATTCCTGGCAAAACTGTTGCAGTTAAAACAGGTACAACCGATGATAAACGGGATAATTGGACAATTGGCTATACCCCTTCTTATTTAGTTGCCGCTTGGGTAGGTAACAATGACAACACGCCGATGAACCAATACTTGGCATCCGGAATCACCGGAGCTGCTCCAATATGGAACCAGATAATGACATATATGTTAAAGGATAAAATTAACGAATCTTTTAATGTTCCAAGTGGTGTTGTCGGGATAAATATTTGCGGCACGACAGGCGGAGCAAAAACGGATTCCTGCCCTAACAACCATTTTGAATATTTTATAACTGGGACAGAACCAAAACAGGATACTTTTGTTAAGGCGAGAGTTTGGGTTGATAAATCCACAGGCCAAGTTGTGCCTGCAGGATCACCTAATGCAGAAGAGCAGGAACAAATTGTAGTCAAGGACGTTTACCAGGAAAAATCTTACTGTGTTTCCTGCCCGCAAACTGCAGCGCCCGCCAGCCCGACACCTTCACCAAAACCCTAAATTATGGAGACATCCACAAAGCACCGTCGAAAGGTTTTTTTAATCAGCAAGGAAATGCAAGAAAATTATGCTCAAAGGAAAAAGGTGAGAATTTATCACGAGACTTCTAATTCGACCCGGGTTCTTTCATTTAAAAAAAACGGTATTGTCGATATTAGCAATTTACGCCAAATAATCAAGATTGATAAAAAACAAAGATGTGCAATTATAGAGCCGAATGTCCCAATGGACAAACTTGTTGACGAAACCCTTCAACATGGCCTAATTCCTCCGGTCGTGATGGAGTTTCCAGGAATTACAGTTGGTGGGGGTATTCAGGGTGGGGCCGTTGAAAGCAGTTCATTTAAATGGGGTTTATTTAACAACTGTTTCTCTGAATATGAAGTAATACTTGGTAATGGGAAAATCGTTAGGGCTTCTGAAAAAGAGAACTCCGATTTATTCTACGGGTTGGCAGGTTCTTGTGGTTCTATTGGAATAATTACGAGTGCCAAATTAAAGTTAATTACAGCCAGAGAATCTGTTAAGCTTACATACCTTCGTGTCAGCAGTTTTGAAGAAGTGGTCGAAGTTATAAGAAACCAAACCTTGAAAAAAGTTGACTATATCGATGCCATACTTTTTTCAAAAAATAATGGCGTAGTGATGGTTGGAAATTTATCTGATAAAACAAATTTACCGCTAGCAGCTTTTTCCAAGGCAAGAGATGATTGGTTTTACGTTCACGCCGAAAAA
>CAYTEJ010000086.1:0-3527 GCA_964436835.1 uncultured Gammaproteobacteria bacterium
TTGACAACTATCGGAAATCTCAAACGCTTTCTGGCCTCCTGAACCTCATCTAAATTGGAACACGCAACAAAAAAAGGGCTAACAATGCCCACTTTCGAAAGAAGACTGTGACCCTCAAATTCGTATAGCTTCACCCGGAAATTTTATCATAAACTTGGCTTGGCGTGGGCAAATCAATTACAATATCCTCATGGAAATAACAGTCGCAACACCTGCTGACATCGACGCAATCTTAAATCTTCAAACCCAAATTTACCGCACCGAAAAAATTGCAGATGGCGCAAAAGCAGCTTTGGAAAAACAGCTTGCCGACGAAACTTGTGATGTTATAGTTGCCAAAGACGAATCCGGAAAAGTTGTAGCCACAGCCGCCATATATTATATAGAAGTACCTGTCAGGAGCCGTCCCTACGCTTTCTTAGAAGGTTTGGTTGTCGACGAATCCGCCCGCGGCCAGGGCATCGGCACCAAAATGTTTGAAAAAATATTAGAACTTGCCCACACCAAAAACTGCTACAAAATCCTCTTTACATCCAGCACCGACCGCCTAGATGCCCACAAACTCTACGAAAAATTAGGATTTAAAAAGTGGGGTCTGGAATTTCGGATGGACTTGTAATAGTTTGACGCACTTATTAATTAATTGCTACAATTAAATATATGTCAGAAAGTAAAGACCAAGATCAAGCACAACTCACACCCAAGCCGGGAGGGGTTGGCAGAAGAAGCTTTCTAAAAGGTCTAGGCGTGGGGGCAGCAACAGGTTTCGCTGCAAGTGTTTTTGGCACTGACAATTCCCGAAAGGCTGTTGACACAGCCCCAGCCACCAGCCCTGAAAGTAGAGTAGAAGACGCTGCCGCAATCAATGTACTTCGAAAAGCCCTAAACGCAACTAGAGAATTTATAAACCCTGACTTTTTTACAGTAAACCCAACAGATCCGGCAACCCTTTCGAGCAAAGAACTGCATAACATTTTCGATTTAGTAGTGACCCGAGGTAATAATGAAGTGTTATATAAAGCTGCAATTGGCCCGAACCAAAAACTAAGAGTCGGGGTTTTTCTGGAAACGCCCAAAGGCTTAAAAGAAGATATCACCAAATATTCAATCGCATTTCCTTCAATAGGAGAAGCACTCCCTGAGCAATCTGAAACCTTGAAGGACCCAAATGTAACCCAAGATGAAGCCAGATCAGTTGCAGAATATTTATTTAGAATTCCACAAGACGCACAGTTTATTTGGGTACCCGAGAGAGAACAAGAACAAGGTGGGAGCGGAAAACCTCTAGCCCTTCGGGCAGTTGGTGCCAGACAAGGTCGTATCTTTGAAGTTTATATCAACACATTAGGTGCCGCCGAAATGACGATCACCGAACCTACAAACATCCCCGAGCATATCGATCCGAATTAATTCCCATTTTTAGAAAGCTTATTTCAAGCGCTAGGGGCCTGGAGAGTTTCGGGTGGACCTAAAATAACTACTTTTCTTTCCTTTTTGCGACAGCATTTATACTTTCAAGTATTGACCAATCCCACCCGTCTGGGGTAAAAGCGGTTAATAGATAACCTTTTAAGGTCTGAGGTAATTCTTGATATTCTTCCACCCGTGATAAAGTGTCCAAAGCTACCCCACCAATTTCACTCCTTTGTGGATCACCTATCGATTCCACAATATTGTGCAGTATTTCACACCTGCCTTCGGGGGAAGTCATTTCCCAACCTCTCCGGGATCCTTCAAAGTCCTGTTCAGCACTCATCTCAACCGTGAATTCTATATATCGTCATAAAGATTGTCAAAAAAGCGTATCTTTGGATTTAAGCGCCGGGGCCTGAAATTTAGGATGGATTTGTAGAATAACCTGGGAACACTTTTGTTAACTTATCAAAATCACTTTCTAAAATAAATCTTGTGTGTCCACCAGGGGCATCATGACTCGGAACACAACCGACAGCAACACCGCCTGACCGCAATTCAACTTCAAGACGATCAAAATGTGCTTCTCTATTAGAGTTTCTAATCCCAATTCCAAATAAATACGTGAAAGTCAAAAAATACTCACGAAAAATAGTAAAGTCTGTACTACGAATTTTACCCATTATCGCCTGTTTTTCGTCATCACTAACTTCACCATTAAAAAGTGCGATCATCCTCTGACGCTGAAGGAAAATTTCTTCTAGATTTCTCTTACGCTTTCTGTATCGAAAATATTCTGGCGTCATTAATTTAGTAAATTGTCAGGAATATCGAAGTTGCTGTAAACCTTTTGTACATCATCTAAATCTTCCAGTTTTTCTACAAATGCCAGAACTTTTTCGGCATCGGATTTTTCGCAAATCGCAACCGTAGTCGTTGGCTTTTTAAAAAGTTCCGCGCTCTGGATTGTAAAACCTTTCTCTACAAGTGCATTTTTAACTTTTTCAACATCGCCGGGTTTTGTGTAAACTTCTACCGATTCCCCGCTATCCTCCACGTCATCTGCCCCCACATCAACCGCCGCCTCAAACACATCATCCAAAGTTTTCTTTACCCCGCCCTGCTGGGCGTCCTTTGCAACAGTAATCATCCCGACATCAGAAAACATCCAGGAGACCGCACCCGGCGACGCAAACGTCCCGCCGTTTTTCTCCATAGTCCCGCGGATTTCCGGTGTTGTCCTGTTTTTGTTATCCGTTGCCGCCTCCACAATTATGGCCACCTTACTCGGTCCATATCCCTCATAAACTACGGTTTCTATTGCGGCTACCCCGCCTTTGCCCAAACCACGGTCTATTGACCGCTGAATGTTATCCTTAGGCACATTGACAGCCCGTGCTGCCTCTATCGCCAACCGCAATTTAAAATTGGAAGCGGGGTCTCCGCCGCCACCTTCACGAACCGCAATTGTAATTGCGTTTGCCATTTTGGTGAAAGCCTGGCTGCGCTTGGCATCCGTTACACCCTTTTGCCGCTTAATTGTCGACCATTTACTATGCCCACTCATACTAATCCAAATTATACATGATTTATTAGAAAATTTTGACAGCTTTTTATTTTTGAACACCCCGAGTACTCAAATTATCCAAAAATGGTTCATTATTTTCACTTATTGACTAGTTTGAGCCGATATTCTAATTTAGTTGCTATGCTTCCAAGTAACAAAGGCAAGTGGGAGGGGGTAACTAATTCCGACCTCCTAAGCCAACTGGCCATCGAATGCGCACTTTCTGCCAACTGGCAGGATGCTGTCAAAATAAACGAAAAAATCCTAAAACTAGACACCCAAAACGTAGAAGCCCTCAACCGTTTAGCACGTGCGCTCTGCTGCCTCGGACATATGGCAAAAGCCAATAAAACCTACCAAAAAGCGCTGGAAATAGATCCGTACAATGTTATTGCCAAAAAGAACCAGGAAAAAATTTGCAAACTCAAGGGAGAATTAAAGCCTGAAGAAAACGGTTTCACCAACGGCAATAACCACATGGATATCCAAAACCTATCCGCAATCTTTGTTTTTGAACCCGGCAAAACAAAGGTCATTAACCTTTTAA
>CAYTEJ010000087.1:0-556 GCA_964436835.1 uncultured Gammaproteobacteria bacterium
AAGGTAAAAGTCCTTTGTTCATTGAAAGCGGAATACGACCATCTGGCATGAAAATACTCACCGCTTGTCTTCTCGGATAATGCTAACGGTTTACCGTTTTCCGTAACCAAAAAATTTGTTATCTGTGATCTATACGAGTATCCTTTTCTACTAACCACCTGTGGAATATCAATGTAGGCATAACTAAAAGAACCGTCAAATTGATATGTCCGCATCTCGACAACATCCACAGACCCATCGGTATTAATATTGTATGTGCCACTGACTTTTGGGAAATAATAATCTTTTGCAAACGAGTTCTTGGGAATAAAAAGAAAAGCAGTAAACAAGAAAACTGTAAATATCAAAAAACGGCGCATTTATCTCATTATCACCAACAGGTTTCGTGATTACAACGACATGCTAAAATAAGCAGAGCTTGCGGTCCTCTTGGCAACATAAATGATGACTGCGGGCCTAAAGCACCGTGAGTGATGTCCTTCAAGATTTAAACCCGCAGCAGAAAGAGGCAGTAACCACGACCGAAGGGCCACTTCTTGTTATAGCCGGCGCCGGA
>CAYTEJ010000087.1:566-3480 GCA_964436835.1 uncultured Gammaproteobacteria bacterium
AAATTGCATACATTATCGAAAAAAAACTCGCAAAACCTGCAGAAATTCTAGCACTAACCTTTACCGACAAAGCAGCCGGTGAAATGGAAGAGAGGGTAGATCAGTTAGTCCCATATGGCTTCATTGACACTTGGATTTCCACTTTCCACGCGTTCGGTGACAGGCTCCTACGCGATAACGCTCTCGATATCGGCTTGTCGCCTGATTTTAAAATCTTGTCGCGCCCGCAGCAGATTTTGTTTTTCCAACAGAACCTCTTTCGCTTCAACCTGGATTACTACCGCCCGCTCTCCAACCCGACAAAATTTATAACCGGGATTCTTTCATTTATTTCCCGCCTCAAGGACGAAAATATTTCGCCTGAAGAATTCAAAAAGTTTGTCAGAAGTCAGAAGTCCCAGCCAAAGGCTGGTCGTCCTTTGGACGAAAAAACCAAAAGTAGCGAAGATAAAGTCGAGCTTCAAAAAGTCGAAGAATTAGCAGATGCCTATGCAACTTACGAAAACTTAAAAACCCAAGCCGGTCTTTTGGATTTTGGCGACCAGGTAACCAGAACAATCGGTCTTTTTACAAAACGCCCGAAAATCCTAAAGGACTACCAAAGCCATTTTAAATATATTTTGGTTGACGAATATCAGGACACAAACTATGCCCAAAACGAATTGGTCAAACTTATGTCCTCATCACACAAAAATATTTGCGTTGTTGGAGATGATGATCAGTCCATTTACAAATTCCGCGGAGCCGCAATCAGTAACATTATGGAATTTAAAAAAACTTACCCACGCGCAAAACAAGTAGTCCTCACCCAAAACTACCGCTCGACTCAACTAATCCTTGATAGTGCTTACCGCCTGATACGCCATAACGATCCGGATCGCCTGGAAGTTAAAAACAACATTGTTAAAAAACTTAAAAGCGCCAAAATTAATCCCGGTAAGCTGCCTCAGGAAATTTTCGCCGATACTATTTCCCAAGAGGCAGACATGGTGGCCGCCGAAATCGAAAAACTTACAAAAAAAACTCAAAACTCAAAACTCAAGACTCAAAACTATAGCTATCGCGATTTTGCTATTTTGGTTCGTGCAAATTCCCAGGCAGACCCATATCTCAGGGCATTGAACATGAAAGGTATTCCGCATAAATTTGTTGGCTCGTCAGGACTTTATCATCAGGAGGAAGTTGCGAATCTTATCTCGTTTTTAACGGCCATTAGTAATTTTGAGGATAGCTTGAACTTATATAACCTTGCTACATCCGACATTTACAGTCTGCCCCCCGAGGATGCGATTAAACTCACCTCGTTTGCTAAACGTAAAACGAGGTCACTTTATTACATTTTTAAAAATATCGACTCGATTACAACTGGGGATTTAGAAATCTCAGATGAATCAAATGCCATTATTAAAAAAATAATTGAAGATTTAAATATCGCAATAGGCCTTTCCAAAAACCAAAGTGCCGGAAAAGTTTTATACGATTTCTTAAAAAGAACCGGCTTTTTAACCCGGCTGGACAGAAAAGGGGGAATTGAAGGCCAAATCAAAATCCAGAATATTGCCAAATTTTTTGACAAAATCCAGGAATTTGAACAAATTGCCAAAGCCGATTCACCAAATCAGTTTATTGATTATCTGGAAAGCATCCGCCAGGCGGGGGACGATCCGGCAACTGTGGAATTCGACCCCGACCTTGATGCAGTAAATGTTATGACAGTTCATGGCGCAAAGGTGAATTTAGTTTCCGACCGTTTTCCCGTCCGATCCAGAAGCGAAGCTATTGAAGTTCCGGAGCAGGTGATTCGCGAAACATTACCCTCCGGAGATTGGCATATACAGGAGGAGCGCCGCCTGTTTTATGTCGGCATAACCCGCGCGAAAGATCTCTTATATTTTGCCTGGTCGCGTGATATTGGCGGCAGGCGTATCAAAAAACTTTCCCCATTTGTTCTGGAAGCATTGGACAAGATAAAAGCGGACGCTTTGTTGGCAAAGCTATCCCCACTTGAAAAAATTGAAAAGTTTGCGCCAATGCCTCAAAAGAATATTCAAACAGCATTTTTCGATGTCGATACACTTAAATTGACCCAAGGTTCTCTCGACGACTATCTGACATGCGCATTTAAATACCGCTACGTTCATATTCTAAGACTCCCAATTGCCCGCCACCATGCAATCGCTTATGGTGCCGCACTTCATAATGCTGTTGCCTCGTTTAACCGCACGAAAATAAACGGCAAGGTTATTTCACTTACCCAAATGTTGGAGGTTTTTGAAAACAGTTGGGACAGCGAAGGTTTCCTTACCATTGAACACGAAGAAAAGCGCAAAAATCAGGGCAAACTGACGCTTGAAGCTTTCTGGAAGCGCGAATCAAACTCAAAAGACAAACCAAGCCTTGTTGAATCATCATTTAAGTTTTCGCTAGAGGGTGTAACTATAGTTGGACGTTTCGATAGGGTTGATGTCAAAGAAGGTTCAAAAGTTACAATTATCGACTACAAATCTTCCGAAAATATAGACCAGGAAAGGGCAGATGCTCAAGCAAAAGAATCCAACCAACTGGCAAGTTATGCCCTTTATTATTGGAAACGCCACCGGATAGTTCCCGAAAGAGTCAGCCTTTATTTTTTGGAAACCGGCATTATTGGCTCATATGCTCCAACTGAAAAAGACCTTAAAAAAACAGAAGAATTAATTGTTACTACGGCTGCCAATATTCGTCGCGACACCAAAAATAATAGCTTTATTGCAAACCCTAAATATTTTGGTAGGGAACCAGCGTGTAATTATTGTGCATATAGTCCCATATGCCAATTTTCTTTAGCCAAAGCTACCTAACCTGGATCTAACTTGCTACTTTTAGCCACCAAGGGCAGGCCTTGACATATTGGGAGTTTTGGCTCTTTGGTTGC
>CAYTEJ010000088.1:0-3319 GCA_964436835.1 uncultured Gammaproteobacteria bacterium
ATAGTTCATAGTTGATAGTTCATAGTTGATAGTTCATAGTTGATAGTTCATAGTTGATAGTTCATAGTTCATAGCTTACTGCTCCTGTTGCAAAAGTCACGAAGGAGCCGAATGTACCGGATGTTTCAGTTAAACCTTTGGCTCATCTGGCTCTTTTGTAACCTTTGTCACTCGTTAAGTCTAGTGCGGATTGTAGCAGAGATTTGGTGTTCTCTTCAAGGAAGAAGTTAGTGACTAGCCACTAGTTGCTAGTAGCTAATGGCTTCTGATGTATAAACCGCACCTTATGATATGTTTTGATGTATAAATTATGGGCCAAGTGGTATAATTTTGGCATATGAATTTTGGTGAAAGGACGAAGGGGGCTGCAGAGAATGTTTTGAGAGTGGGTGCTGTAGGTGCTGCTGTTGTGGGTATGTACTATGGCGGGAAAGCCTATTTCGATATAAGTCATTCAGATTCAACATTCCAGTCCAGTGTCGTTGAGCAACCGAAAAGGGATTATTTTGCAGATTTTATGCTTGATGACACAAAAATTGCGTTAGTTGGTGTTCAGGAAGGTGCAAATTTTCAGGAAGGCAAAAAGTCTGTTGGAATAGTAGGTAAAGCTTCAAAGAGTCCGGCTGGTGCAGTTTTGAGCGGACAGTGGAAATTTAATATTGCCGTGGGTGATAAGAGTTATGAGGCGACACTTGCTCAGATAGAAGAAGATTCCGGAGATCAGAATTTTCCGGTTAGTGTTGTTATAACTGCTATTGTCCCTGAGGATCTGCAAGGTTACAGGCTTGATATAAGCTACAATCCGTCTCTTGCAGAAGGTCAGGATGGCGGGGTCGGTGATAGCACGAGGACCATCCCATTGCCAAGTTTGAATAAGTCACCAAATAGAACTTAACTGCCATCTCAAATGCAGGATAGACTTTATCCAAATTTTCGCGAAGGGGCAAGGCAGTCGCAGACGGCAAAACTTGCCAATCTTAAGGCTTTCAGGACCGCTTTGGCGCCAAATGTGCAAGATAGTGTAGAAAGTGCTGATCAAGAGCCCGAAATGCCGTCTTTTGTGGCTACAGCAAGTGCAGACAGTAAAGTTTCTTCCGGTCCAAAACCACTACTCAGGTTTATTCCAAAAAGATATCGCGCACCGCTTTTGGCGGCAACGGCAGGTGTTGCTGCACTGGGGGCTGCAGCATGCACAAGCGGTAGTGGTAATAACACGGAATTCCCGCAGGCTCCGACGAACCAAGGGGAAGTGCTTGGCGGTGCGCATGTTACGCCCGTTCCGGATGCATCTTCCGAAAGCGGTCAGCAAAATCAACTCGAACAACACAAAAAAGCTCCCGATTTTACTCTAAATGACGCAAACGGAAACCCTGTTTCCCTGCATGATTTTGCGGGAAGGCTGCTTGTTATTGAATATGCCGGGCCCGGATGTCCTCCTTGCAATTATGAAAGTGCAAAGCTTAAGGCAATTGGGGATGATAATGTCGACAAAGGCTTTTCTGCCGTAGTTGTTTCGTGGGGTAGTGACCAGAACTTAAGTGCAAATTTACCGGTTCTTCTGGATCCTGATCATAAATTTGCCAAAGATTATGATGTGGTAGGCGGTGTACCGGTTGTTATTTTCATAGATAGGGATGGCAATGAAGTTTTCAGGTATCAGGGTAATAGCCAAGATAACAATGATTTAGGTTTACTTATCGCAGCGTTTGTGGCCGGTAAGGACATGAACAGTGTTTTGCCGACGGCAACGCCTCGTCCGACCGAAACTTCGACACCGGTCATTACCAAAGAAAATCTTCCTTCAGATGAGGCGGTTTTCGACTTGGGGAATTTCGGTTTGGCTATAACAGGTTGGGAAGAGCTGACCAATGTCCAGCCTTACCAGATCGGGGTTGGGGGCAAACAGGTTGACCTTAAAACCGTTGTAGTTAAGGCCATTGTCCGCAATAGAACGGATAGCGTTTTAAGATTCGACCAGTTTTCGCCGAACTCGTTTGAGCCTACCAGCGGTATATCTTTTGTAGATTCAAATGGTAAAGACCTTGAGTATTTGCCGGGTTTTGCAAAAGTAAACAGTTATTTAGTTGAGCCCTTGGAGTATACGGGAGCATTAAATGAGCCATTTGTGCCAACGGTAAATGGAGATTTTGCGCGCGTCGACAGCTTGTACAAAGCAAGGGTTATTTCGCTTGACGCTATTGCTCCTGGTTTTGGTTTGCCGGTTTCTATTGTGGCAACTGTGCCTCTAAATACAAGGGACTACGGAATATCTATCAAGGAGCCTGGAAGCGATAGAAGAAAAATTGTAATGAAAGGGGAAGGCGCGGCCGACTTTAAAACTATAGCACCAGATGCCAAAATTGCAGCACCCGGGGATGTTTTAAGGATTTATTCGCCTTCGGCAAGCGGCTACGTTGAGTTTGGTTTCAAGGGTATCGAGCAGTCGCAATTTTCACCAAGTTTTCCCCAGGACAACATAGCGACGTTCCATATTGCCCACAGGTTACAGGCAAATGTCCCCGTATATAACGCTGTAATGCAAGGAGACCTTTATCTTGGTGACGGGCGTGTTTTGAGGGTAGATTTTCCCCCGGACGCTTTTCTTTCTCCCGGCAAAGAAGAAGATCTTCAGGGCCGTGCGGGGGGAGTTAACCCCGAAAATATATTTCCTTTGCTAAATCACGTAACAATAAAAAATGCATATTATTTGGATTTGAAAGGTAGTACGATGGTTTTGATGTATGGCAAAGACTGGATTGCTTGGCCTGCGGGGAAGTAAGGTTAGCAACTAGCGGTTAGTAAAGGTGAGGAGCAATTTCTAATTTCCAATTTTTAATTTTTAATCAATTTTAAATTAAGATTTGATTTCGAATTTTAAATTTCAAATTTTTGAAGTTGAGGTAAGGCATCAGGGAATTTTATCAGTATTTCGCCTTGGCTCCTACGACAAGGGCAGGCCTTTGTCGAGGTGAATCAAGGTTAAGGCCTGCCCTTAACTAAGGTCAAAATGGGCATTATTGCAGAGAATAACCTATAACATTTGCTCATTTTGACTTATAGTAGTATAATTGTTTTTTAGAAAAAGGCGTGGTATTATTGGCGCGAGAGAAGTAAGCAACTAGCCACTAGCCACTAGTGATTAGCGACTAATGCAAGAATTCGAGTTTATCAGGCCTTAGTCGTTAGACATTAGACTTTAGACATTAAAAACATGGACAAAGACAGAGACATTTCAAGATCAGTAACAATAAGTACACCCAGAAAAGTTGGTTTGGTAGGCACTGCATTTTTAGCAGGATCTGCTTTTGTGGTTGCCTGC
>CAYTEJ010000089.1:0-3154 GCA_964436835.1 uncultured Gammaproteobacteria bacterium
CCCCATTGTTTTATTGGTGATCATGATCATGAGTATCGAGATATTTCCATTCCGATAAGGGATCAGGGGTACAAAAATGTCAAAAAGGTAATTATTGGAGAAGGAGCATGGATAGGCTCCGGTTCTACGATTTGTTCGGGTGTAACAATAGGAAAAAATTCTGTAGTTGGTGCAAATAGTGTTGTTACACAGGATGTCCCTGATTTTTCTGTAGCAGTTGGTGCTCCGGCAAAGGTTGTTAAAAAATTTAGTCCTTCCACCAAAAAATGGGTTTCTGTAGAAACAAAAAAAAATAAAAGATGAAAATTGCAATAATTGACATGGATAACCTTAAAAATCCTTTCTGGGCAGCTGGTCAAGCCAGGGCAACCCGTGAGGTAGGGAAAAGGTTGGCGTTAAGACACGAGGTTGTTGTTTATTGCTCGAAATATCCAAACTATCGAGATTACGAAGAAGACGGCATAAAGTACGTACATATTGGTCTGGGGACTAACAATCCTAAAATTAACAATATCGCTTTCGTTCTTTCGATTCCGTTTTTAGTCTTGAGGCTAAAAGCAGACATCATTATTGAAAATTTTAACGCGCCAGTTTCGGTTTCTTTTGCTCCATTGTTTACGAAAATTCCCGTTGTTGGCTTACCGACAATGTTTGCTGCTGAAGAATTTTCTAAAAAATACCATCTGCCCTTTCACTGGGTTGAAAAGTTTGGGGCCCGTTTCTACAAATATTTCTTGCCTTTTTCTCGCTTCGATACAGAAAAAATGAGAAAGTTTAATCCGCAGATAATGTCAAAGGTTGTACCTCAAGGTGTTGGTGGAGAATATTTTAATATTAAAAGTAAAAAGCCTGAATATATTTTATTTTTGAGCAGGCTTGATATTGGACAAAAAGGTGTTGATCTTTTGGTTAAGGCCTACGCAAGGGTGGCAGCTAAAATTAACTATCCTTTGGTAATTGCTGGTCATGGGAGGGATGAGGGACAAATAAGCGAGTTAATTAAAGAGCTTAAACTTGAGGATAAGATAAAGATGGTTGGGTCAGCATACGACGAAAAAAAGTATGAGCTTTTATCAAAAGCTCTGTATGTTGCATTCCCGTCGCGCCATGACGAATTTCCCGTTTTTACCTTGGAGGCACTTGCATCTGGCTTGCCGTTGGTCTCATTTGATATTCAGGGACTCAAGTGGATTTCCAACCGGGAGTCCTTGAAGGCTAAACCTTTCGATATTGATGAATACTCTCAGTTATTACTAAAAGCGACAGAGACTGATGTGATAGAACCGCTGAGGGAAAATGCCCGTGTGCTTGCTGAAAAATATACTTGGGAAAGGGTAGCTGGGGATTTTGAAAAGTTTTTCAAAAAAGTTATAGACAACGAATCAAAGACACAGTTAGGTACAAAAGTAATTAAAACAAAAATTTCAAAAATAATAGAAATTCCCAAAGTGACAGACGAGGCTTACCTTGCATTTGCAGAAGGTAATAGGCATATACCTTTCAATATAAAACGCTTTTACTTTATTTATGACGTAAATGACAATGCAATTAGAGGTAAACACGCACATCATAAAAATAAGCAGGTCCTCTTTTGTATAAAAGGTAAGATCAAGGTCATTCTGGATAACGGAGTTGAAAGAGAAGAGGTAATTTTAGATAAACCCAATAAAGGGATTTTCTTGGATAAAATGACTTGGCATGAAATGGTCGAATTTAAGAAAAATACGATTCTTTTAGTTTTGGCATCTGAATATTATAAAGAACAGGATTATATAAGAGATTACGGTAAATTCTTGAGTCTTGCTTCAGTTCAGCACTCTTTTGGTCTTAAAAATTTGACAAAAACGCAGGTTAGGGTTTCAGACATTTTGGATAAAACTGTTTTGGAGGCTAATAGATGATTTTAATGAACGATTTTGCAAGGGAATATAAAAATATTGAGTTTGAACTCTTAGGCGGTATCAAAGACACGTTTAGAAGTGGGAGATATATTTTAGGTAACAATGTAAAGGATTTTGAGAAATCTTTTGCTAAATATGTCGATACAAAGTATTGCGTTGGGGTCGCTAATGGGTTGGAGGCATTGCAAATATCCTTGATGTCGATGGGAATTGGGCCAGGGGATGAGGTTATTACTGTCTCAAACACCGCAGTAGCTACAGTACTCGCCATTATTAACGCGGGAGCAACACCGGTTTTTGTTGATATTGATGAGTATTTCCATATTGATGCGGCCAAAATTGAAGAGAAAATTAACAGGAAAACTAAAGCAATAATCCCCGTGCATTTGTTCGGGCAAGTTGCCGATATGGATGCGATTTTAAATATAGCCAAGAAGCACAATCTGAAAGTGATTGAAGATGCTTGCCAAGCGCATGGGGCAGAATTTAAAGGGAGAAAAGCGGGTTCGTTTGGAGACGCAGGCTGTTTTAGTTTCTACCCCACTAAAAATTTAGGGGCATATGGTGATGCCGGAGCAATTACGACTAATTCCGGTCTTATATACAAAAAGTGTCTTATGCTTAGAAATTACGGTCAAAAGAATAGGTATGAACACTTAATGAAAGGTATCAATAGCAGATTAGACGAAATTCAGGCATCAATATTAAATACAAAGCTCAGAAAATTAGACGGGCTGCTTAAGAGGAGGAATAAAATAGCCGAAATCTATATGCGGAACCTGGGCATGGTAAAACAGGTTATTCTTCCGAAAGTCAGAAGTAATAGTTTTCATTCTTTTCATCTTTTTGTCATTAAAGTTGAGCAAAGAGATAAGCTGCAGGTTTATCTTGAAAAGCATGGTATTGAGACTATTATTCATTACCCGACCCCAATTCACAAACAAAAATCATTTATCGAATATTCTCGGGTTAGGCTTCCGAGAACCGAAGATGCATCCAAGAAAATCTTGACCTTGCCGTCGAACCCGTTCTTAATGGAAGATGAAGCTGAAAAGATTTGTACTATTATTAAAAACTTTTACAAAAATGAAAAGTAAAACACATAAAAACCTAACAGTTACGATTGCTATTTGCGCCCTCAATGAAGAGGCAAATATAGGAAAATTGCTGGAGTCGATAATGATTCAACGGGAAGTAGGATATAAGCTGGAAAGAATATGGGTAATCTCGGATGGGTCTACTGATAAAACAGT
>CAYTEJ010000090.1:0-1235 GCA_964436835.1 uncultured Gammaproteobacteria bacterium
AAATTCGGAGATTTTATTTAAAACGGCACCGCGAACAGGAATAAAACCGAGAACTTTATCAAAAGCCGAAATCCGGTCGGTAGCAACCAGGGCCCTGATGCTATTTAGAGAATACCAATCACGGACTTTGCCACTTTGTCTTTTACCGAGGCCTTTTACTTCTGTGTTTTTGAGGGCAAGCGGTATCCATTTTTCGATTGTTTTTGCCGGAATCATTTCAATTTACTTCGATATTTTTTATAACCTTCGGTTTTTAGTGTTTGGGACTTTTCCCAAACACTTTTTACCATACTTTTCTTATAATCTTCAAGTTTTTTAGATATATCGGAGTCTGAGAGCGCCAAAACTTGTGCTGCTAAAATGGCAGCATTTTGGGCGCTGTTTATGCCAACTGTGGCAACCGGAACTCCGGGAGGCATTTGGACCATGGAAAGCAATGAATCCAGCCCATCCAAGGATTTGGACTTTATGGGCACTCCTATTACGGGCAATGTGGTATGAGCGGCAATAGATCCTGGGAGGGCAGCTGCTCCGCCGGCCGCGGCTATTATTACCTTGATACCTATTTCTTTGGCTTTTTGGGCAAAGTCGGCGGTTTCTGTCGGTGACCTGTGCGCCGAGAGGATGTCCATATTATATGAAATTTGCAACTTATCCAGAAATTCGGCGGCACATGTCATTACTTCCAAATCGGAATCTGATCCCATTATTATGGCTACCTGGCTTTTGTTCATTTTGAAATATTGACCGACATTTTATCTTTTTTTGCCAAAACTACCAAGAGGCAAAATAAATTATATTTCATAGGCTTTGTTTTATTTTTTGTGCAAAATCTGAAGCCTTTTTGGGGGCAAGGCCGATGTGATGTTTATAATCGGAAAGGTTTTCTATTTCCGCAGGTGTAAGGTATTTAAGTAATTTTTTATCTTTTTTAAGGTTCGTGAACAAATTATTTTTCCCGGTTTCTTGCATCTCATCATATACCTTCATGGAGTGCACCCTTAATACTTCATGTATTTCCTGCCTGTTTGCTCCATTTTTGACACTTTTTAAAAGTATCGCTTCAAGTGCAGAAAAAGGGCCATAAAGACCTAGGTTTTTTTCAATATTTTTTTTATTTATTACCATTTTGTCCACAATATTGGCCGACATTTTTAGTATTTCGTCACATGCTAAAAAACTGTCAGGGACTACAATTCTTTTTGCAGCAGAATCATCAAGTGTCCGCTCCAGAA
>CAYTEJ010000090.1:1245-2976 GCA_964436835.1 uncultured Gammaproteobacteria bacterium
ATGGAGCGCGCAAGAGAACAGATACGTTCGGAGTTTTGTGGATTTCTTTTGAAGGGCATGGCAGAAGAACCAACTTGTTTTTCGCCGAACGGTTCAGCAATTTCGCCAAATTGAGCCGCCTGCAAAATACGAAGGTCAAATGCAAATTTATAGAGGCTTTGAGCAATAGATGCTAGTGTTGAAAGGATAAAGAAATCGAGTTTCCTGGGGTAAACCTGGTTAGTTATTTCGAAGGCTTCAATACTCAAATCAGCTAACACATTTTTTTCGAGGTTTTGGGCTTTTTGGCCAACTAGAGAAACATAGCTTGCATAATTTCCAACGGCTCCTTTAACACCCTTTCCTTTTATATTATTTTTAACAAAAGTTAAAAGTTCTAAATCGGAAAGTAAATCCTGGGCGTAAAAAGCAAAACGGTATCCCATGGTGGTAGGCTCTGCGGGTTGAAGGTGTGTATAGGCCATACAAACCAAATTTTTGTTTTCTTCAATTTTTTTTGACCAAATTTTAAGGAGATTTTTTAAATCTTCTTCTATTATTGTCAGCGCTTTTTTATAATTTATGGCATCCGCATTGTCTTCTATGTCCTGCGAAGTTGCCCCTAAATGAATTTTCCCGCCACCAATTTTGGCCTGTTGGGCATAGACCCTTACCTCCGCCATTAAATCGTGTTTTATTTGGGATTCGATTTTATGAGCTGCCTCAATATTGATTTCGTTTTGGAATTTAATAATGTCGTCCAGTTCTCTTTTTGAAACCAAACCCAACTTATGCTGCGATTTGGCTAATGCAACCCAGACTCTTCGCCAGGTTTTTCTTTTTTCAACTTCCGAAAATAGCTGGCGCATTTGTTTTGAACCATAACGCCATGAAAACGGGGATTGGTAGTTTTCGAAATCTACTGTCATGTTGTGATCTCCTTTATCGAGCCTCCTTCTACAGCGCTCTTTATCTCTAAGGCAACCCTTTTTCCCATACTTAAAGATTTTCCATATAGATAGCCACTATACGGTGTTGCAAAAATTCCTGGTGACCCGGGCATTCTGGGTGAAACGTCAAATACAACTATTCCTTTTTTTTTTGTCTTAGCAGTGAAAATAGATTACAATCCAAACGGCCCGATAATTCCGGGTGGGTAAATCTTTTGACAAGCTTCGACAAAACGGTCTGCCATTTCGAACGCAGGCTCAAGGGTCGATTCTAGAGTAGTTACAGCAATATGCCCCGCCTCTTCGTATTTTACCTCAAGAGTGTCTTGGAGCTGATTTTGGTAATATGCAGGTAACCTCAAGAGTCCATCTAAATTTGTTTGTCTTCTAGTGTCGGTACCAACTAATTCGAGTCTTTTGGAAATCGGGGAATAAAAAAAGTTAAAATTTATCTGCACACCAAGTACGAATTCTTCTATTACTGCGGCATCAAGTGCTTCTTTTGTAATTTTGCCCTCCACTAAAAGGATTTCAGATGCAACTTTGAAATCCTCAGGTGATTTTGCAAGAAAAAAGGCTCTCTCGAATTTTCTTTCTTTCTCTGCAACTTTAACAAAAACCAGACGATCAATATCTTCTGGTTTATCAAATGTTTTAGGAAATTTTATTTCGGCTTCTGCCAACAAATCATACTGGTTTGGTTTAACGTATCTTTCTTCAATTCTAAGTAAAAACTTATTACCGAAAACCGGAACTTTCATGTCTTTCTCTATAGCATCATAATCATTTATATAAACCTCAA
>CAYTEJ010000091.1:0-1545 GCA_964436835.1 uncultured Gammaproteobacteria bacterium
TGCAACCGGAACACGAAGGCCACAGGAACGAAGAGGCACTTCATGAATTTATTACGATAGGCATTGCCGGCCCTCTTGGTGCTGGTAAAAGTACGGCAGGAGCCCTACTCGAGGAAAATTTCGGTTTTCCGCAATTCACAATATCAAACATATTTAAAAGACTGGCAACAGCACAACACTTTAAGGAACCTTTTAATCGGGAATTGCTTGGGGATATTTACGCGAGGCTTCTTAACGAGCAAGGAGAAGGTGCTGCCGTAAAACTCGCAACTGAACTGGTTGAAACATACAGGGCTATTAAAGAAATTGCCGGAGTGACACTCGACGGGGCAACGATTGAAGGAATGCGAGACCTCCACGAAGCAGTACAGCTTAAGCAATCCCCTAACTCCTATCTGGTTATAGTAACAGCACCAAGACAGGACAGATTCGAAAGGATAGTTCACAGGGAAAGGGTTGGCGACATTACAAATTGGGATGATTTTAACCAAAGAGACGTCCAAGAAGCGGAACGGCTAATGCCACTTTTTGATATTGCAGATTTAATAATTACTAACAATGGAAGCGTAGAAGAATTCGAACAACAACTTCTTCATTTTGTGTTTTTAAAAACCAAACTATTTTAAAACTCGACTAATTTTGCCCCATTTGATATCTTTTAACAATGCACTGGCAAGATTGGGTTTTTTCAGGCGGACAAATCATTTTCTTAATCGCTCTTATCCCCACTTTAAAAGGTAAAAGCAAACCGGAAATTTCAACAAGCGTAGTCACATCAGTAATCCTTGCACTTTTCGCCCTAACTTACCTCACTTTAGGGCTTTGGTTTAGTGCAATCACCTCAGTTGGCACATCAACAGCTTGGGCAACACTTGCCTACCAAAAACTCAAACAGCAAAACCACAAATGATCAAGCTTGTCGCCTTCGATTGGAACGGCACCTTGATCGCCGACACCCAAACCGTAGTTGATTGCACAAATATTCAATTAAAAGTATTCGGCAACAAAAAAATTGACATCAAAACTTATAGGCAAACTTTCGAAATCCCCGTCAACAAATTTTTCCAAAACATCGGTCTTGACCCAAAAATCATAAAAGAAAAGTACAGTAAATCAGGCGACGTATTCCATCGTGAGTACGAAATCCGCGTGCAGAAATTAAGAACAAGGTCTGGAACCAAAAAGTTATTGTCTTGGTTAGATGCAAAAAAAATCAAGTCCGTCATTGTCAGCAACCATGCAGCTCATAGAATAAAAGAGCAAACCGACAGATTAAAAATATCCGGCTTTTTTGATGCAATATTGGCAAACAACAATACCCACGATTCGTACACGATAAAAGGCAAAGAAAAACGGCTAATCGACTATTTAAACAGAGAAAAAATCAAACACAGCGAAATTTTAGTAATCGGCGATAATTTTTTGTGCCCCAGTATCGAGCCGCTGAACCGGCGGAGATATTCACCCCAACTAAAAAATTTGCATCCGGATATTTATTTTTTCTGAATTGCTCTGCTTTGTAATTGGCTTCTTTACCAATTGTGA
>CAYTEJ010000091.1:1555-2956 GCA_964436835.1 uncultured Gammaproteobacteria bacterium
AACCAAACGCCTCCGCGCCGCAAAACCCGACTATCTAATCTCAAACCTTTCCGAAATAAAAAATATAATATTAAAGCTCAATTAAAAACCCGCATCGGATTTTAAAAAGTCTTCAGTCGCAGTCAGAATATATCCATCCCCATTTGGAGAACTGAAAACAAAGTAGTACCCAGAATCATCCCTATACTCTGAACTTCTCCACCGTTCCCATGCGGTTCTTAGTTCAGACATTGCTGCATTATCGGTATCCGCCTCACAAACATTAGGGTCGTCAGTTTGTCCCATCAATTTTTCATGGTTCTGCTCATGCCTTAGGGCAAAACCTATACTTTGGGCACCATGCGGGTATTTACCATTTTCACAATTAGCCATAAGGTCACGCATAAACAGTTCCGGGTCTGGAAACGAATCCTTTCGCCGAAAATAAGGCAGCTTTGAAATGCCTAATTTAACAAACTCATCAACCACAACTTGTCCACTCCCATCAAAATACACCCTTAAATGTTTCTTGTCCTGCTCATCATCGGTACCTGCGGCAAGGAAAATAGTTGCATTGCCTGTAAAAATATTTATTGCATATGAACCTCTTGCTACTTTCTTATCGTCATCATCGTCTTCATCATCAACTTTATTTTTTTCTATCTCAAACTCATAAGCAGCCTGCTCCAACAGCTCATAATTGCTTGCAACGTACATGTAATGGAAAAGCTGAGTTTTTTCAGTCAATATTGAATCAACTTTTCTCTTTCCAAATAGACCAGGGTCAGTCCTCTGCTCTTCAAGTTTCTTTTTACTCTCCTCAATCTTTTCACTCCTGAAATGCAATGCATCGACTGTTGATCTAGGCATAGAATATGCGTAAGACAAATACCTTTCATCCTGCATGTAAAACGGTGAAACAAATTCTCCGTCAAAAAGCACGATTGTGAGAGTACGGTTTGGGTCATCCTTCCTAACCCCTGCCAATGGCTGGCCTTCATCAAATGCACCTTCCCTAATGTAAAGCTTGGTCCTATCTGTCTGCACAATTTTTACCCCCCTGGCCTCAAGTTCCTCATCTGTCATCACATCGCCCGGCAACTCCTTCAAAATTGGGTGTGCTTTTTCAAAATGTGTTGATGTTGATGAAGTTTTAATTTCGCTATTAACGGGTATTAAATCAATAATCTCCGGCTCACCGGAAGCCAACGCCTTTTCTTTCAATGCCCGCATAGTCTTAAGATCAAACTCATGTGCAATACCTTTCCAATCAACCCATCGTACAGGCAATCCATCAGCGTTGAGGTGAATATCAAAACCCTCATGTGCCAAAACAGATTTTGACACAAGGTCCAGCCCAACACTGAAAGGCGTTGGGAGTTCTGCAGGCATAGTTGCCGAAGGAATAGGCTCTGGCCCCTT
>CAYTEJ010000092.1:0-2933 GCA_964436835.1 uncultured Gammaproteobacteria bacterium
AGAGGCAGTTTTCGTGTTTTGTGCAAAGCCTAAAAACCCGAAAATCAAGAGGCAGGAGCTTAGTTCACGAAACCCAAGATGTCTCTGGTTTCATCTGACATTTTTGCAGGGTTCCATGGTGGATCGAAAGTTAATTCTACAAGCACATCTTTAACCCCTTTTAGGGTTTTTAGCCTAGTAGTTATGTCTTTGACAAAATACGAATCTAGAGGGCACCCGGGGGTTGTCAGGGTCATTTGCACACCTATGTTTGAATCATCAATATTTACACTGTAAACCAAACCAAGATCGACAATGTTAATCCCCAACTCAGGATCCAAGCACTCCCGCAATTTTTCAATTATGGCTTCCTGCGTGACCATGAAGTACATTCACTCTACTACATAGCTTGGGTCAAGTCAATTTCGCTTAGCTTGTTATTATTGACTTAAGTGAATCCTTGATTTATTCTATAGGTTATAGATGAATATGGATCAAACAAAGCTAATTAAGTTTTTGGCAACGTGGGTTGTAAACAGCATACTTCTTGTCGTAATTTCACAAATTTTTAGCGGTTCGGTCGTCTTAGGTAACGTTGTACTGTCAAAGGGGATTGCTGCCGTTTTCTCGGGATTTTTAATCACAATCGTATTTTTTCTGGTGCCTGTTGTTGTTGAGAAATCGGAGGCGAAAATCAAAGATTTCCGGCTTTGGCTAATATTGGATTTTATGGCTCTGGTAATAGGCACTTGGGTTGTTAAAAGGCTCTCGGTTCTAACCGGACTGGGAATTGCAAATATCCTTCTTGTTCTTATTGTGGCACTATTGATTACACTTTTTGATTTTGGAACGGATAAATATTCCGATACTCTTCTTAAGAAGAATAAATAAACTTCCGCCTGCAAGCATGTTTTGAGTCTAATCTATGTTCGTGTAGCATATATTTACCCATGAGATCTTCTAGGGAGCAAAAATCATTACTACGCAAAAGAATAATCCTACAGAGAAAAGGTATGACTAATTTCGAAATTGAGGAAAAAAGTGTTATTATCTGCCGGAAATTGCTTGAAAATGAGCAATTTGCCCGCGCTAATAATGTACTTTTGTATCTTCCTGTTAATGGTGAAGTGGATACAAAATATGTTTTGGGGCAATTTCAGAAAAAGAAAATTAACATTTTCTTACCCGCTTATTTAAAAGGTGAGAAAAAATGGGAAATTTTGAAATTTGAGAGTTTAGATGACTTGGAAATGGGTCTATTTGGGATAATGCAGCCGCGGAAAGCAGGCATTCATGAGTTTTCCGTTTTGGATTTGGCAATTGTACCTATTGTCGCTTTTTCAGCTGAGCTTGGTAGGCTTGGCTATGGAAAGGGTGTGTATGACAGGCTTCTTGGGGGACTTAAAACAACCAAAGTGGGTCTTGCATATGAATTCCAGCGGGTTGAAACATTACCCCACGAGCCTCATGACGTAAAAATGGACTACGTTGTAACAGAAAAAAAGATATATAAGTAAATTTAGCAGTAATTAATATAGTTCTACCCTACTTAACGGGCATAGCGATCTGATCTTCGCTCAATATTAGTCTCATTTTCAGCGTGAGTGCCGGAGTTTTTTTGCTCAGAATAAATTCACGCTCCATTTGTGTTTAAATTAAACAGTAACGTGGGTTTTATAAAAAATTACCAACAGCTGGCAACCAATGGCATGCGCAAGATCGCTTTAGAGCTTATTGAGGCTGCTTTTATTTCTATACAACCCGAAATGGTTTTTGGCCAAAATTTTTCGGTTCAGGGCAAGACTTTGAAAATCAAGGACAAAGTTTATGAACTTTCGACCTTCGAACACGTTTATATTTTGGGTTTTGGAAAAGGATCGGCCAGAAATTCATTTCTAATTGAAAAGATTCTCGGAGAAAATCTTACAGGTGGTTATGTTATTGACGTTACTGAGGAAAAATTTTCTAAAATTGAATTTACATTAGGAACACACCCTTTGCCTTCAGTTGCCAATTTGGAGTTTACAAAGAAGATCGTCGAAAACTTAAACCATACAGGTGAGAGGGACCTTGTAATTGTTGTTACTTGCGGCGGCGGGTCCGTAATGCTCGAGTCCCCACATAACCTCTCCCTTGAGGAGATGGTTAATATAAATCGTGAACTTTTGCACAGTGGGGCAAGTATTCAGGAAATGAACGCAATCAGAAAACATCTGGATATAGTCAAGGGCGGAGGCTTAGCACAAATACTTTTTCCGGCAAGGGTCGTAAATTTAATATTTTCAGATGTACCAGGCAACGATCTTTCGGTCATCGCATCCGGGCCAACCGTTAAGGATAGTACTACCCAGCAAGATGCAATAAATGTCATAGAGAAATATGGATTGGGCGAAAAGTTGGGGCAAATCGAAAAAAATTTTATTGAAAGCCCTAAGGAAGACCGTTATTTTGAAAACGTTGACAACATTTTAATTCTAAGTAACGACACTGCGCTTTCGGCAATGCAAAAAAGGGCAGGTGAACTTGGTTACAAAGCCAGCATTTTAACCGACAGCTTCCAGGATGAAGCTAATTTGGCCGGTAGGCAACTGGTAGATGCAACCGAACCGCGTTCCATACTTTTAGTCGGCGGCGAAACCGGTGTGAAAGTCTCGGGCAGTGGGGTCGGCGGCCGTAATCAACAGCTTATCCTGGCAGCCTTACCTTATATTGATAGCAATACAATTCTCGTTTCTTTTGATTCTGATGGTTGGGATAACAGTGATGCTGCGGGTGCAATTGGAGACATTGAAACAATAAAAAAAGCCAAAGATGCAGGCCTTGACGCTGGAAAGTTTTTGTCGGAAAACAATAGTTTTACTTTTTTCAAGGCTGTTGGCGATGCTATACTGACAGGTAGACTACCTACAAACGTTTCGGATTTAATAATTGTTTACAAGCGATAAGATTCTCAA
>CAYTEJ010000093.1:0-2720 GCA_964436835.1 uncultured Gammaproteobacteria bacterium
AATAAATGCAATCTGGGACATTGTTTACAGCACGAAACGTTTGAGGAAATCATGATAAATCGCATAAAGGATCTTGTCTTTAATGTTTTGAATAGGCAGACTATCAACTTAGTAGCCGACGAATCCCTGAAAAATGTTGTTGTGATTATAAGTGGGGCCAGTAGAGGACTAGGCAGAACGGTTGCGGAAGTTTTATATAGGCAAGGTGCAAACCTTGTGCTTTTTTCAAGAAATTACGATGAGCTCAAGAAGGCTTGTCAGGGTTATGAAAGTGATAGGGTTTTGTTAATAAAGGCGGATGTTTCTTCTTTGTCGGATGTGTCAAAAGTAACAGAGGGAGCGCTTAGGAAATTTGGCAAAATAGATGTCCTTATCAACAACGCCGGAATATTTAAACAGGATTATCTGGAAAACATAACGTTATCTGAGTGGGATCGAGTTGTTGGAGTTAATATCAAGGGAGCGTTTTTAATGTCTCAGGCCGTTCTTGGTCCGATGAAGAAACAGAAGAATGGTCTAATTATAAATATAGGCTCACGTGTAAGCCATAACCCTCACGTTATAGAAAAACGAGTTCTTTATGCAACGACCAAATATGCTATTGAAGGATTTTCGAAAGCTTTGAATAACGAGGTTAAAAGATCAGGTATAAGAGTAACTTGTATAATGCCGGGTACATTAAATACTTTTCGTTCACTTACACCCAAAAGTTATCTTGCTCCACATTCCTTAGGGAGCTTAATTTCCACTATTATCAAATTAAAAGACGTAGATTTTGAGTCTGTAATAGTCAAAGCCAAGAGCGAACTCTAGAATTTTATTTTTCCCTCAAAATCAGGGTAACATTAAATTGATATGAAAAAAATTAACTTTTTAAGAATTTTGACACAACTTACGAAGATAAAGTTTTTGGTTGCAGTTTTGATATTTTTTTGCATCATCGTATTAATGCTTGCAGTGAGAGGAAATCCTGGTTCTCCGAATGAAGATCAACTCAATTTGATTGAATGGAGAGAAAGGGGGCCTTTTGAGGTTTCGCCAGAAAGAGGAAGGTTTGCGTTAGTCTATTCGCTTGTGGAAAATCATTCTTTTAAATTTACTACTAAGCTGGCTCAGTTTGCAGATCCTGATGTAGCGGTGACTACTGATGGACAATTCGCATCGCTTTTTGCCCCTGTAGTTTCCTTTGTAGCGATTCCTGGATACTTGGTTGGGAAAGCATTCGGGTTAAGCCAAGTTGGATCATTTGCGGCCATTGCGTTATTTGCAGTTTTAAATGTTGTCTTAATTTACTTAATTGCCATTCGTCTGGGTCTTAATCGAATAGCTTCGGCGTTGGCATCTTTAACCTATGTTTTTGCCACACCTGCGTTTGCTTATAGCGTCACTCTTTACCAGCACCAAATTTCCACTTTTTTAATACTTGCGAGTATATATGTCTTAGTTAGATGGAAAAATATCTGGAGTTTGGCTGCAATTTGGTTTATGGCCGCTCTTTCAATCCCGATTGATTATCCGAACCTTGTTCTTATGTTCCCGATTGGTTTAGTCGCTCTCGGAAGAATTATTAACGTTCAAAAGGTAAAGAATTCAATCAATATAAATGTAAAACTTTTGGGATTTTTAACGTTTATAACAGTTGTGTTGCCAATACTGTTTTTCGCTTGGTTTAACAAAATGTCTTATGGTAACCCTTTACAGCTTTCTGGAACTTTAAAGACTGTGCGTGACTTTAAGCCGGATCAGATTTATGGACAAAATACTGTCAGGGAGCTTCAATCAGGAAAAGAGAAAACTGCTGTAGGTTTTTTTAAGACAAGGAATATGCTAAATGGTTTGAATATCCACCTTTTTAGTCCGGACCGTGGAGTTTTGGTTTTTACCCCTGTGCTACTGTTTGCTGTTTTGGGCATTTACTTTGAGAGGAAAAGGGGAAACCAATATGTATCGCTTTTGGTTTTCGTTGCGGCGGTTGATTTAATCTTGTATTCGATGTGGGGTGACCCGTGGGGTGGCTGGGCGTTTGGTTCAAGGTATTTAATACCTGCTTATGCCGTCCTTGCAATCTTTATTGCCGCGGTACTCACCAGGTTCAGAAAAAACATCGTGTTTATTTTTTTCTTTTTCGTGGTTTTGACTTATTCGGTTTTTGTAAACACGCTTGGGGCATTGACTTCGAATGCCAATCCCCCGAAAGGTGAGGCGATTGAACTTGCGAAAACTTCGGGTTTGGTACAGAAGTACACTTATTTTAGAAACTATGATTATTTGAGGCTTGGGAATTCTAAGTCTTTTGTATTTAGGGCCTATGCCGGTAACTATTTAAGCGCTTATCAATACTATCTCTTGATAACTTCGATGATCCTGATTTTTGCAGGATTTCTCGCTTTTCGGCTTTTTACATTGAAGGAAGAAAATTAAGATGATTAGAATCGACAAAAAGACAATTTCCCTTGAGATTGGATTTGGCGAATCAACAGGTGCCTCTATCCAAAAGTTTTTTGGGAGATATTCTTATGTCCTTTTGATTTTAGGTTTGTCTCTAATTTCTGCGATTTTCTACATTATCTTTTATATAAACGGGCTTGGGCTCAGGTATAACGACGCCAGGTCGCATTTGGATATTGCAAGGCGTGTAGTGGAGGGTCTGAAGCCCGGGGTGGCCCAGCTTGGATCTGTTTGGTTACCACTGCAGCATGCTCTGATGAATCCGATTGTCT
>CAYTEJ010000094.1:0-2538 GCA_964436835.1 uncultured Gammaproteobacteria bacterium
TTTGTGTCGTTAGCATCTGTGGTGAGCGGGTTTTTAAGTGGAAAGCTTAGATTTAGAATTTTGGCAATTATTTTGGTTGTAGCTGCATTCACGAAACTTTTATTAACTTGGATTTTTGTGAATATAAATCATCCTACATACGTTTATGTAGCAATTCCAGCTTCGATGTTTGTTTCCTTTTTGGCTGGGTGGATGTACGCAAGACGTATGAAAAGCCAGGAATTAAAAGTAGAAAAAAAGAAAATTGAACGTTTTCCTTTAAGCTTTTTTGGAAGTTCTTTGCTTACAAAGTTTTCTACGGTTGCCTTTATAAGTTTTGACGTACTTCTTGCGAAACATTACTTGACTCCAACGGAGGCAGGCCAATACGCCTTGCTCTCTCTTGTCGGGAAGATGATCTTTTTTGTTGGTGGTTTATTCACTCAGTTTATTGTCCCTCTTGTTAGTCGTGAAGAGGGTGCGGAACGTAATAGTAAACGAGTTTTTCTGAAAATATTTATAGTATCAAGCTCTTTAAGTTTTATTGCATATTTTAGTGTTGGACTTTTGGGTTTTGTAACTACACCAATTCTATTTGGAAACAAAATAGAAGGAATAGTTTCTTTATTGCCAGTTTATGGATTTGCAATGTTTTGTTTCACAGTTGCAAGTAGCATTGTTGCTTTTCACCAGTCCAGAGATAAACATATTTTTGCTTTTGCCAGTTTTATTTTAGCTATTGCTCAGGTTATTGCTATTGGCCTATATCACTCTTCCGTATCAGAACTAGCTTTGGTTATGACCATTATTGGTGTTACCAACCTGTCCGTTATGGGTGTTTTGCATTTTGCTTCCGGCTCCCTGTACACGATTTGGAGAAATATTTTTGATTTTGTAGGTGTTTTTAAGCCTTTATCTGGAGAATTTGCATATGTGGAAAACAAAAAAAGAATTTTGGTTTTTAATTGGAGGGATACGCGGCATGTTTGGGGAGGGGGAGCAGAGGTGTATATCCACGAGTTTTCCAGGAGGTTGGTTAAAAATGGATACGAGGTGACTGTCTTTTGCGGCAATGACCACAAATCCCCGCGCCATGAAGGAATTGACGGAGTAAAAATAATAAGACGAGGTGGTTTTTATACCGTATATTTTTGGGCTTTTCTTTACTATGTATTTAAGCTCAGGAAGCACACAGACATAATTATAGATTCCGAAAACGGATTACCTTTTTTTACACCTATTTATGCAGGAAAACCGATAATTGGTCTTGTACATCATGTCCACCAGGAGGTTTTTAGAAAACATTTGTTTTACCCTTTTGCTAAACTTGCCCAATTTCTTGAGGGTAACTTGATGCCTTTTGTTTATAGGAATGTCCAGATGATAACCGTCTCTAATTCCTCAAAAGAGGCAATGGAGGCAATTGGGCTTGGAAAGAGGCTACCGATTGAGGTTATTAACCCTGGAGTTGATCTTGGAAAATTTAGGCCAGGCGAAAAAACTGCGGAGCCGAGCATTTTATATTTGGGAAGGCTTAAACCTTATAAATCTATCGAAACGGCCATACTGGCTCTTGAGAGGGTTAGAAAGCAAGTCCCAAATGCTACTCTCACGATTGCTGGCGAGGGTGAAAGCAGAAGTTCCCTGGAAAATTTAGCAAAAAGGTTGGGGCTTGGTGAGGCGGTACGGTTTATTGGAAAAGTCAGTGAAGAAGTAAAGGCCAAATTGTATGCGCAGTCATGGCTAATGGTACAGCCCTCCAGCGTTGAAGGTTGGGGAATTACGGCGGTTGAGGCAAATGCAAGCGGAACGCCGGTTGTTGCTTCAGACGTACCCGGCCTTAAAGATTCCGTTTCAAATCCGCATAGCGGTTTTTTGGTTCCCTGGGGCAATGCGGACAAGTTTGCGCAGAGGATTGGATTGGTACTGACAAGCGACGAAGTTAGGAAAGAATTGGAATCTGGCGGCCTTGAGTGGTCGAAAAAATTTAGCTGGGAAATAAGTGCAAAAAAACTTACGGAATTGATTAACTGTCAATTAAAAAATGGGGCCAAAAACTGATATGAAAAATGTTGAAGCAAAGAGGAAAACTGCTCAATCTATGAGCATTAACCGTATGGCTGATCGGTTAGACGTAAGAGAAATTAAAAAACCATCATTTGTTAATTTTGCCTTGAGTCTTTTGATGCTCACCTTCCGGTCTGGTGGAAATGAAGAGAAAATTACTAGGCTTGAGAGCATAGAAGATTATAAATTGCTTAAAGCAATTAAAAAGGAAAATGGTTATATAGATTCATTCGTTGGGTGTTATGTAAAAAACGGAAAAAGATTTTTTATCAAAACTTTTAGGGTCGACAGAAGGGGTTTTGGAAATTATTTCGTTTTTGATGAATGGAATATAAGTAATGTTTTATACGATGTATTAAGATCCAAAAAAAGTCTGATTCAAATCCCAAAACCGGAAAGGCTTATCGTGTCCGATGAATCCGCCTCGATCGTATATGAATTTATTGAAGGAAGGACACTAGGTTTATTTGATGAGACATTTCAGACAAAAGT
>CAYTEJ010000095.1:0-2398 GCA_964436835.1 uncultured Gammaproteobacteria bacterium
GAGAAAAACTGGAAGCCCGTTATTTACATTGAAAAACTGCAAAGCCATGATGAAATAAATAAATTATTTAGGATAGCCAACTTTTGCCTGATAACTTCGCTTCATGACGGAATGAATTTGGTTGCCAAAGAATTTGTTGCAGCCAGGGATGATGACCAGGGAGTTCTAATTTTGAGCCAGTTTACTGGTGCCTCCAGAGAGTTGAAGGATGCACTATTGATTAATCCTTACAATGGTGAGCAGACCGCAGAAGCGATCCATACGGCATTGAGAATGTCTGCCTCACAACAGAAAAAACGCATGAGAAAGTTACGGCAGACAATTAGAAACCATAATGTTTACAGGTGGTCGGCAGAATTCTTGAAGGCTATGGTAAATCTGGGATAAAAAATTTATGAGAATCGCGATTGTTTGTTCAAACCTCTTTAATATAAGCCAAGAAACCCCAAAGGGAACGGAAATTTTCTGCGACGACCTAATAAACAATTTGGCCCAAAATGAAAAAAGAAATACTTTTGATATAACGGCTTTTGCCTCTGGGGAATCTCATCTGCCGGTAAAAATAGAAAGTGTTGATTTTAAGCCAACATCCGCTGACCCTGAAATTATTGAAAACGGAAAACATGTGAACTTTGAACTGGAGCTTATTTCTAAAGCTTTCATGCAGCAGGATAATTTTGACCTTTTTCATATTAACATTGGTGACGGTGACATTGCCCTGCCTTTTGTGCCTTTTGTTCATAAGCCGGTACTTATCACGCTTCACAACACAATAAACGCAGATTTTACTCGGAAATATTTTTCAATGTCCAGAAATCTCAAGAATGTTTTTTTTTTTTTTTTCAATAATTTCCACGGCAAAGTCTTTCCTGACTTAAATTATGCTGCAACTATTCATCATGGCGTAGATGGAAATATTTTTGGGTTCGGTGCGGAAGGCGGAAGCAACATTGTATGGGCAGGCAGGGCAATTCCTAGTAAAGGGATGGATTTGGCAGTAGAGTTAGCTAGACGATGTAAACTTAAAATAAAGCTTTTCGCGATTAGGAAAGACGATCATGGTGCATGGTTAGAAACTGTTTTAAAGCAGATTAAATCGCAACCTGACTTAATTTCTATTGAATTTGACCAAGAAAGGGCAAGCCTGGTTGGGCCTTTCCAAAAGAGTAAACTCTTCCTCTTTCCAATTGTATGGGATGAACCATTTGGTTTGGTCCTTGCAGAGTCTTTGGCTTGCGGGACACCTGTTGTTGCATATGCCCGAGGTTCAGTTCCAGAAATAATAAAAGACGGTGAAACAGGTTACATTGTGAATTCTTCAGAAGAGGACATGCGGGGCAACTGGATTATCAAAAAAACGGGTGTTGAGGGACTTTGCGAAGCGGTAGAAAAAATTTATTCGATGCCTGAAGGAGAATACAAAAAAATGAGAAAAGCTTGTAGAGACCGTTTTGAAAAAAACTTTACGATTGAAAAAATGACAAAAGAATATGAAAGGGTTTATCAAAAAATAGTTCTCCAGTGAAAAGAATCACTCTGGTCTTTCTACCTTTTTTGCTAATTACTTTAGTGGTTGTCGTTTGGAAATATCCTAATTCAAAAAAACAGGAAACTCAACCGGTTCAAGAGTTAACAACTCCAATTTCAATTAAAGATTGCGGCAGCTCAAGAAGTGCCAAAGGCAATAACTCCGATAACATGGACAAGCAATGTTTCCTGGAATCTTACAGTGCTTGCACCCCCGCAAAGCTATTTCAGGAAGTTATAGACCCTAACAATAATCCAATAAAGACCAGTGTTTTTATTGACACAAAAGAAGATGGCAAATGCAGGGTAAGTGTCCATGTTGAACATAAAATGTCATTTCCCGAAAATGATATCTATTATTGCTACAGTGTTACGCAAGGCGGTTTGGATAATTACCACTTAAAAATAGACGACTGCAAAGAAAGAAAGGCACTATTTCTTTAAAAAAAGGGAAGAAATTCCTCGCACATAAAACACAACTATGCTAATATCTCACCAATGGACAATTCGCAATATTTAAAAGACATCAATGTCTTCGACCAGTTAACGAAAAAGGAGTTAAGAAATATCCATGATGCAAGGGTCTGTAAGAATTTGGCAAAAGGTGAAATTGTTTCCGAACCTGGACAGTGTGACGGTAAAGTCTACATTGTCGAGCAGGGGCAGATAAGGCTGTACTATTTGGCTCCCGACGGAAGGGAACAGACTCTTGATATTCTTGCAAGCGGTGCCGTTTTTGGTGACATCTCTTTTGATACAAGTATCGAGACATATTGTGCTTTTGCCGCAGCAGAACAAGCCGGCACGACTGTTTGCATTTTGAATAAGAATGACTTCTTTAAACTTGTATCTACAAAACCAAAACTAGCAT
>CAYTEJ010000096.1:0-2290 GCA_964436835.1 uncultured Gammaproteobacteria bacterium
CTGCTCCCATTGAAATTAACCTGCTTGTTGCCAAAAGAACCAAAATAGAAACTGAATTTATGCTGGAAAACCCATGAACGGCAAGGTTTACAATCTGCATCGCAAAAACAGCAATCAGTCCAAACCCCGATCCCAAAAATGCTCCGGAAACTGGATAAAACATGTCAAAAAAAGTAAGTCTTGCTTTTGTTCCTATTAAATTATTTACAGGAAGCTGCAAAAGTAAAAACCCGAGTATCGCAAAAATTACTACGTAAATCAGTTTATTCTTCATACCATGCCCGGTATAAACGCACCGGAAACTTCAATATTTGCACCATTTATATAATAAGCCTTCTCAGAAATCAAGAAGAGAACTGCATCAACAACATCCTCATATTGCGTTTCTCTTCCCATTGGAAAATCATCTTTACCAAAAATATCGGTTTTCATCGAAGCTGGTGAAACCATATTAACGTGGATTCCGTTTCTTGCTTCCTCCCAAGCCATAGTTTTGGTCAAAACATACACACCGTTTTTTGCCAAAAAATATGGCACGGAATTTGCACGGAAGGTAAATCTTTCTGCACCAACTGCCCCAATATTGATAATATGCCCGGACTTTTGATTTCGCATGTGCTTTAAGGCAATGCGTGAGCAAAACAAAGTGGAATAGATATTGGATTCCATCACATCCCTAAACTCACCGTTTGAAGTCTCACCAAATTTTTTATACAAGAAATTACCGACATTATTAACCAAGACATCAACATTCCCGAATTCGCCAATAATCTTGTCAAACATCTCCGCAACTTCTTTCTCGCTCGTTAAATCTGCACTGACCGCAAAACCCTTACTTACTTTATTTATTTCGCCGGCAGTCAATTCTGCTTCCTTTTTGCTATCTTTGAAATGGACAACAACAAAATAACCTTCACTTGCCAAAGAAAGAGCAATCGCTTTCCCTAATCCTTTTGAAGCCCCTGTGACAACTGCAACCTTTTCCATGTGTGGCCAATTAAAGCAGATTTTAGAATGCAATTCAATTTAAAGTACGTAACACTTTCTTCAATGCACTACTGCGTTTATAGAATTAATCCAAGATAAATCGCCTTTCAATTTTTTGTATTCCCAAAACTCTGCCCCCCAAAACCCAACATATTTAACCCTGGAATCGATAAGGTATTTGTTAGCCTTAGTAATATCGGCAACACTAAATGCACTTTCCGTATCTGCATCGGCAATTGTCCGAATGTACGGCTCGGCCTGCATTTCAAGAACCCACAAATCATGGCCATTTTGTGCCAAATTTAATCTTAAGTCATAATAGTTAGGAGAAAGAAAAAGCCAAGATTGAACAGGCCACCAAAACCCGTGTGGCCAAGGAATGTGTACAACCCTACTAAATAAATCGAAAGATAAAAGATAGGTACCCTGGGTCTTAAAGTAAGCATTTACCCCAAACCCGTCGCTTTTTGCCAAAATTGGGATAAGTCCTTGCCATCTTCTGTCAAAGGCAGAAGGCCCGACATGGTTTAAGATAACAGGCCTCCCATACGGGTCTGCAACTCTAACCCTAGACACCTCGGCAATTAGCAGGCTCCTATCTATCTTCCAATTATTAACATTTGCCAAAAACGGTTCATTTTCAATTTGCCAAAAAGCGATATTGTCATAGCCGGAAAGCTCCTTAACAACCAACTCGTCAACCGCAAGTAAATCTTCGGCAATAAGGCTTTTGTCGGAAATTGTTTCTCCAAATTTAAGCCGTGAAGACACATCTTTGGGCAAATGGAATTCGGGATAGTAAGGTGTTTTGGCGCCGAGAGCAACAATTACCTTTACGTTATGCTTTTTTGCTTCATTGACAGCAAATGTAAGGTTTTTAAATTCGTTAGTAAATTCCCACGAATCTCCGCTTCTAACTGCCATCGTATCCCAGAAAAACGGCAGCCGTACCCAATCAAAATGCGCACTCTCGAGAAGATCAACAAAACTTGCTCTACTATCAAGCCCAAACCAACCGGCACGTTCAAAACTGTAAGAAAATCCATATTGAGGCCTAAACCCAGCCGTTACATTTTTTGAGGGGTAAGGATTTGCATATGCATTCCAAACATAAAAAATAAACACAATTGCAATAAACAACAGGACCCTTTTACCCATATATAGAAATTATAATGATTTTTGTGAATTTATACCTGTGTAGTTTATTTAATAAAGGCATTCAATTATGCTAAAATCACGATTACGCAGATGTGGCGGAATTGGTATACGCGTACGGTTCAGAACCGTATCCCGTAAGGGTTGG